>JBAVEY010000001.1:0-2048 GCA_049587975.1 Actinomycetota bacterium
GTGGCACATCATGCGTCATTACCTGCGGTACGAGTTCGACCACTTCGTCATCGCGCTCGGCTACAAGGGTGAGCAGATCAAGCGCTACATGGTGGACTACTCGACGTATAGTGAACGGAACCTCACCGTGGACATGCGCAACGGCCACGTGGAGACCACGAGCACCGGTGATGCCGTCTCCGAGTCATGGGTGGTCGATCTGATCGAGACCGGCGGCCCGGCGGAGACCGGAGCCCGCATCAAGCGGATCGCTCCTCACCTCGGTGATGGAACGTTCCTCCTCACCTACGGCGACGGGGTCTCGGACGTGAACCTGTCCGAGCTGGTCGATTTCCACCGTTCGCACGGCAAGCTCGCCACGTTGACGGCGGTGCATCCACCCGCCCGCTACGGCAAGATCGAGCTCGACGGCGACGAGGTGGCACGGTTCGTCGAGAAGCCGCAGTTCGCCGGGGAGCACGGTCCGCAGGTCGGGGAGGGGTGGATCAACGGTGGGTTCTTCGTCCTGGAGCCGGGAGTCATCGACTACATCGACGACGACGAATCCACGAAGTGGGAGCTCGGCCCGCTGGAGCGCCTCGCCAAGGACGGCGAGCTGATGGCCTATCGTCACTTCGGATTCTGGCAATGCATGGACACCCTGCGGGACCGGAAGCTGCTCGAACGCCTGTGGAACGGCGGCGAGCCGCCGTGGACCATCTGACGTGCGTGTCCTGATCACGGGCCACGACGGCTACATCGGTGCGGTCCTCGCGCCGATGGTCCGTGACGCGGGTCACGACGTGACGGGATTGGATGCGTTCTGGTTCGAGGGCTGCACGCTCGGTCCGGAGCCCGACGCGGTGTCGGCCTTCCGCCTCGACTTCAGGGACGTCCAGATCGATCATCTACGGGGGTTCGACGCCGTCGTGCACCTCGCGGCCATCTCGAACGACCCGCTCGGGCACCTGGATCCAGCACGCACGTTCGAGATCAACCATCTCGGCTCCGTCCGGATCGCTCGACTGGCCAAGCAGGCGGGGATCGAACGGTTCATCTTCGCCTCGTCGTGCAGCCTGTACGGAGCGGCGTCGCCCGA
The DNA here is from genome assembly GCA_049587975.1 of Actinomycetota bacterium. Lineage (GTDB taxonomy): Bacteria > Actinomycetota > UBA4738 > UBA4738 > HRBIN12 > DASSJM01. The sequence continues at coordinate 1,079 of JBAVEY010000001.1, forward strand.
CGATCTGCTCACCGAATCCGCCCCCCTCAACCCGGTGACACCGTACGGCGAGTCGAAGGTCCTCGCGGAACGTGCCATCTCCGAACTGGCGGACGACACCTTCAGCCCGGTCTTCCTACGCAACGCGACCGTCTACGGGTACTCGCCCCATCTTCGCCTGGACCTGGTCGTCAACGACCTCGTCGCGAGCGCGCTCGTCACCGGCGAGGTGCTCATCAAGAGTGACGGGACGCCGTGGCGGCCGCTGGTCCATGTCGAAGATGTATCCAACGCGATGCTGGCTGCCCTGCTGGCACCGAGGGAAGCCGTGCACGGCGAGGCGTTCAACATCGGACGGACCCGCGAGAACCACCAGGTGCGTGACCTCGCTGACATCATCACCGAGGTGCTTACCGGCAGTCGGGTCACGTACGCGGAGGGCGGCGGGCCCGATGCGCGATGCTACCGAGTGGATTTCTCCAAGGCGGCGAATGGGCTTCCCGGCTTCCACCCTCGGTGGACCGTCCGCGACGGTGCCGGCGAGCTGGTGGATGCGTTCCGCCGGTTCGGCTTGAGCGCGGAGGACCTGGCGTCGCCGCGGTTCGTCCGCCTGCGCCAGATCCAAGTCCTGCAGCAGGAAGGGACGCTGGGACCCGACCTTCGCCGGGCACCCGCATCCGAAACGGCGTGGGCCGGTCGGTAAGGGTCACGCGCGCAGGTACGCCTCGAGTGCCTCCGGCGTCCCCAGGTCGTCGAACGGTCCCGACAGCGGCACGGCCACGACCTGTCCCCCGGCGCACATCGAGTTGAAAGCGGCGCCGGGCTCGTCATAGATCGCGAGAGCGTCCAGGCCCTGTCGGCGTGCCGCAGCCATCCCCCAGACCCAGTCGGACTTCGGCACCGGCGGCTTGACCTGCACCGACGTAACGATGCCCGATTCGGCGAACTCGACGACGTCGGAGCGCTCGGGCTCGCGCCCGCGGAACAGCCC
>JBAVEY010000002.1:0-6951 GCA_049587975.1 Actinomycetota bacterium
TCGTTCGCGAGCACGACCACGGCGGCCGACGTCGACGGCGTGCTGCGCGCGGACTGCGCGACCGCGACGTAGGCCTCGTCGACCTGGCGCTCACCCGCCTCGCCGCGGAGCTGTTCGACGCACTCGAGGAGCCGGACGAGGCCGTTCGCCTCGAACAGGTTCCCCTGCCCGAGCGAGCCGCCCGAGACGTTCACGGGGAGGTCGCCGCCGGGCTCGAGCTCGCCCTCCTCGAGCAACTGTGCGAGGTCGGACGCCTCGCCCAGCCCGAGCGCCTCGAGGTGCTGCAGCTCCCGGTACGCGAAGGTGTCGTCGACCTCGGCGAGGTCGATCTCCTCCTGCGGGTCGGTGACCTCGGCCTGCCGGTAGGCGGACCCGGCTGCCTTGGTGACCGGCTCGGCCTCGCCCCAGGTTCGGCTCTCGAGCGTCGGGCTGCCCGAGGACCAGCCGGCGCCGAGCAGCCACACGGGCCCCTCGGTGAGCTCTCGAGCGCGCTCCTCCGCGGCGAGCACGACGACGACGCAGCCGTCGGCGCGTTCGGCGACCTCGAGCTCTCGGAGCGGCCACGCCACCGGGGCCGAGTCGTCGACGTCGTCGACGGCGAGCTCGGCCGGGTAGGCGGCCCGGGGGTTGTCGAGCGCGTTCGAGCGGTTCTTGGCCGCGACCATCGCGCAGTGCTCCTCGGACAGGCCGGTGCGATCGAGGAACGCGTTCATGTCGAGCCCGGCGACCGCGATCGTGGGGAACCGCAGCGGCCGGTTCAGCACGGGGTCGAGCGCGAACGCCTCGACCGCGCCGAGCGTCCGAACGTCCGAGACCTTGCTGTGCGCCTCGACCGCTACGGTCGACGCGAGGCCGGAGCGGATCAGCATCATCCCGGTCGCCACGCCGAACAGCCCGTCCGCCGCGACCGTGTGCACCGGGCGCTGCATCGCGCCGAGTTGGTCCGGCACGTACTCGTCGAAGATCGACGTGCCTTCGAGCAGGTCCTCACTGCAGCAGACGAACGAGTCGATCTCGGTCCGCGGGTCCACGCCGGCGTCGTGGTAGGCGCGCTGCGCGGCCTCGAACATCAGCTCCTTGTAGGAGATCCCCGCGGTCACGGGCGCGAACCCCGCGTGACCTACGCCCACGACGGCGACCCTCGGCTCCACGAACGCGATTGTCCCATCCGGGGCGCGGGCCCCGCAGCCGAGCCGCCCTACCGCCGAGTGCTCAGAGGTCCTCGAGCTGCCGGCGGAACTCGGCCTCCTCGTCGAACTCGCGGCGCTCCTCGCCCACGAACATCACGACGCAGCCGAGCCACGCGGCGGCGACCCCGAGCGCGACGTTCAGCAACCCGCCGATCTCGAAGATGCCGAGGGTCATCACGACGTACCCGACGGCCACGATCGCGAACCCCAGGAGCTCGAGCTTGGTCGCCGGCGGGGTTCGGGCCATCGATCGGTTCAGGGTGTCCATATCGTCGCCTCGTGCTCCTCGGCCACTCCAGGTTACCCGCCGAGGATCTTCTTCTTCTGCACCTTGAACTCGTCCTCGGTGAGCACGCCCCTGTCCCGGAGCTCGGCCAGGCGTTCGAGCTCGCCGGAGGTGGCGGGCGAGGCCGGCGGCATCGTGGGTACGGCGGCCGGGGCGGGCGCCGTCGGGCCTCGTCCGGCGCCACGGTACATGCGGTTCTGGTTGAGCTCGCCCTGCTGGTAGATCGTCTTCTGGACGTGCTCGGGGTTGCGGATGTCGCCGAACACCTCGCGCCCGAACTCGCTCGCCGAACTGATGATCAGGTCGCCGGCCCCGATCATCCGTTCGAAGACGCCCTGGTGGAACCGCACGTCGTTGATCGCTTCGAGCGGGATCTCCATCGAACGCTTCGCGATCCATCCCTCGCGGTGGATGATCCGGTCCGACGTCACGACGAAGTACGACGTCACCCAGGCGACGAACTTCCTCACCGGGAACCAGAACAGGATGAACACGGCGACCGCCGTCGCGCCCCAGAACGCGACGTCGCGGCCCGTGCCGCTGTCGGGACCGTAGGTGACCGCGAGGATCCATCCGGCGATCACGAGGATCGTCACGATCGCCGGCATCACGAGCGCGATCCAGTGCGGGCGCAGCTCCAAGACGAGCTCCTCGTTCTCGATCAGGAGCTTGCGCGGGAAGGGCATGGGCGCATCCTACTGCAGGTGCTCCACCTGCCCGAATCGCACGACCTCGTCCCCCGTCGGCGTCCGGACGACCAGCCCGCCGCGCTCGTCGAGGTCCACGGCCTCCCCCTCGACCACCGAGCCGCCGGCCGTCGTCGCCCGCACGCGCGTCCCGAGGGTGGCGCACACCTCACGGTAGGCCGCGATCACGTTGCCGGCGAACGCCGGGTGCGCAGGCTCGTAGCCGCGCACGAACGCGGACAGGAACGCGTCGAGCAGCTCGTCGTCCTCGGCGTCGACCGCGCCCGCCTCGGGCATCTCCGGAGGCGGGGCACCGAGGTTGACGCCGATGCCGATCACGACGTGGTCGAACCGTCCGTCCTCGATGCGGGACTCGGCCAGGATCCCGCCGGCCTTTCGACCGGCGACCAGGATGTCGTTCGGCCACTTGCAGGCGGTCCGCTGGTCGGCGAGCTCGAAGCACGCCTGGGCCATCGCGGTTCCGGCGAGCAGCGAGAGCAGCCCGCCGGAGCCGGGATCGAGGCTCGGACGGAGCACGAACGAGACCATCAGGGCTCGGCCGGGCTCGTCGACCCACGTCCGCCCCAAGCGGCCTCGACCCCGGGTCTGGTGACCCGCCGCGACGAGCGTCCACTCGGGCGTGCCCGCGGCCGCCAGCTCCAGCGCTGTCTGCTGGGTCGAGGCAGTAACCTCCTCGAAGCGCACGGGAGCGCGCACACCCACCCGTTCGAGCGCTCGGACCAGGGCGTCTTCGGACAGCACCAGACGTTTGACTCCCGTTCGGGGGTACCCGATTGTTCCGTGGGTACCGTGGTCCACTCGGCCTTCGGCGGTGCCGCAGGCCCGATCATCATCAGCATGACGGAGCGGAGCGCGTGGCGAAACCTCGGATCCTGATCGCGAACCGCGGCGAGATCGCGGTCCGCATCATCCGGACCGTGCGGGAGCTCGGGTACACCTCGGTCGCGGTCTACAGCGACGCCGACCGCGACGCGCTGCACGTCGAGATGGCCGACCAGGCCCACCGGATCGGGCCGGCACTGGCGGCCGACTCGTACCTGTCGATCGGGGCGATCCTCGAGGCTGCGTCGAGGGCCAAGGCCACGATGATCCACCCCGGCTACGGGTTCCTATCCGAGCGGGCGCACTTCGCGCGCGCGGTCGCCGACTCCGGGTTCACGTTCATCGGACCCCCCGCCGACGCGATCGAGATGATGGGCGACAAGTCGGCGGCGCGCCGAGCGGCGGAACGCGTGGGCGTCCCGATCGTCCCCGGCACGCCCGACCCGATCACGATCGAGCAGGCGCCCGCCGAGGCCGAGCGCATCGGCTTCCCCGTGCTCGTCAAGGCCGCGTTCGGCGGCGGCGGCAAAGGGATGCAGGTCGTGCGCAAGCCCGAGGAGCTCGAGGGCGCCCTCGCGCGCGCGACGCGCGAGGCGCAGGCCTACTTCGGCCGGCCCGAGGTGTTCCTCGAGCGGTACGTCGACCGCGCGCACCACGTCGAGGCGCAGGTGTTCGCCGACACGCGGGGCAACGTCGCCTTCCTGGGTGAGCGTGACTGCTCGGTCCAGCGCCGGCACCAGAAGCTGATCGAGGAGACGCCGTCGCCGGTGGTCGACGCCGACCTGCGCGCTCGGATCGGCGACGCCGCGATGGCGCTCGCCAAGGAAGCCGGATACGTGAACGCCGGCACCGTCGAAGGCATCGTGGACGAGGACGGCAGCTTCTACTTCCTCGAGATGAACACGCGCCTGCAGGTGGAGCACACGGTGACCGAGATGGTGACCGGCCTGGACCTGGTCGCGCTCCAGATCCGCATCGCGCTCGGCGAGAAGCTCGACCTCACGGAGGTCCGGGCGACGGGACACGCGATCCAGTGCCGGATCAACGCCGAGGACCCGGCCCGCAACTTCCTGCCGGGACCGGGGCGCATCCTCGCGTACCGGGAGCCGTCGGGACCGTTCGTGCGCGTCGACTCCGCGGTCCGCGCGGGGCGGGAGATCCCCCCGGACTACGACTCGATGTTCGCCAAGGTGATCGTCTCGGCCGAGACCCGTGGCCGCGCGATCGCCAGGATGGACCGCGCGCTCTCCGAGTACCAGGTCGAGGGCGTCCCGACGACGATCCCGTTGCACCGCTGGGTCCTCGGCACCCGCGCGTTCCACAAGTCGACGCATTCGACGACCTGGCTCGAGAAGGCGCTGCGCGACGCCGAGCTCCCGGAGGAGGGGACGCCCGCGCCGCTCCCGTCCGATTCCCGGCAGCCCGTGCCCGCAGAACTCCTGCTCGAGGTGGACGGGCGCCGGGTGCCCATCCGGATCTTCGACCAACGGCGGGACACCGCGCCGAAGGTCCCCTCGCGACACGCCGCTCATGGGGGCGAGCACGTCCACAGCATCATCGCCGCGCCGATGCAGGGGACGATCCTGCGCGTGCTCGTCGAGCCTGGCCAGGAGATCCAGGCGGGCGACGTCGTCTGCATCCTCGAGGCCATGAAGATGGAGAACGCGATCCCGGCGCCGCGGGAGGGCGTGGTCACCGAGATCCCCGTGCAGGCCGGACAGAACGTCCAGCCCGGGGACACGCTCGTCGAGCTCGACTGAATCGGGCGGCGGGGACCGCGACGAGGAGGGACCATGCCGCGCGTTCGTCGTTCGCGGGACCGGGCGGACGTCGTCCGGTCCGAGATCAGCGACGAGGGGGCGCTCGCCGGGCGGGTCTTCTCGCTGACGCTGATCGGATCCGGGGTCGCGGTGATCGCCGTGTCGTGGGACGACATCTGGCGCGTGTGCGACTCCCTCTACGGCACCTGTGTGGAGCGTTCCGCCGGCGCGATGCTCCTCACGATCGGGTCCACCGCCGCGGTCGCGTGGGGGGTGGGGATCTGGGTCAGCATCCGGCGGCGGCCGGTCGATCCCGCCGGGAGCTCACGCTACGTCTGGGCACTCGGCGCCCTCGTCGCGCTCGGTGGCATCTTCATCGCAGGCAGGATCCCGGCCTTCACGTGCGATCGCGGGCGATTCGACGACGCCCTCACCCTGTGTATGCACCCTCCGTCGGTGTCGGAACCGACGAGCTGGCTGCTGCTCAAGAAGGCGATCGTCGTGGTCTGCGTCCTCGCGGGTGTGGCGGTGTCGGTGAGGCCGCGGAACGCCAAGGTGACCGCACCCCTGGCCGTGGCGGTCTGGGCCCTCGGGTTCGGGTGGTTGATCGTGGACACGTTGGCTTGACCCGACCGAGTGCCCGTCCCCCGCCGGAACGCTCCGCCGTCAGCTGCCGGGAACGCCCCAGGCCTCGCGTCCGGTGATCCGGACGCCGGCGTCGTGGATCTTGTAGGCCCGGTTGATCGAGATCAGGAGCGCGGTCAGGGTCTCCGCGATCCGGGCCTGCGTGAGGTCGCCGGCGTCGACCCATCGAAGGTTCGGGATCTGGTCGATCACACCGCCGACGACGGCCTTGGCCTCCTGGTCGGTTCCGCACACGAGCACGTCGCTCTCCATCTCGTGCTCGAGGTCCTGCAACGCCTCCCCCGAGATCGTGTGGAACGCCCCCACCATCCGGACGCCGGGGTCCAAGATCGCCTTGGCCTGCTCGGCCGCCGAGCCGTGCCACGGCCGAACCACGTGCCACGCGCGGCCCCCGACCGCCGTCGCGAGCGGGCTCGTGCAGTCGACCACGATCGTTCCGGGCTTCACCGCACCCTTGATCGAGCGGCAGATCTCGGCCTGCCCGCCGAACGGCACGGTGACGATCACGACGCCCGCCTCGGCCGCCGCCTCGTTCGTCGTCCCCTCGACCTCGCCCCGGCCGCCGAGCAGGTCGCGAGCCTTCTCCGCGGCCGCGGATCCCTTCTCCTGCGACCTCGAGCCGATCGTGACGTGATGCCCAGCCCTCGCGAGACGCAGGGTGAGGCCGAACCCCTCGTCCCCCGTCCCGCCGATGATCGAGATGTCCATGGCGGCAGACGATAGCCGAACGGCGCGATCCCGCCGGGCGGCCGCCCGGCGGGATCGCGTCAACCGGCACACACCGGAGGGGCTGCGGGTACCCACCACAAGGTCGATCACCGCGAACCGCAGTCCGGACGTCGCGTCGCCCCACGCATAGACCTGACACGCGTGACCCTTCGAGAGCTTCAGCACCGCGGGGCCGATCAGCGGCTCGAAGTCCCCGGGGCATCGAAACCCATGGCGTAGATCCCCTTCGGAACGCCCGCCTCCGTGAGGTACGCGACAGCCGTGTAGCCCTTGCCGGAGGCGAGCTCGACATCGTTCGCCTCCAGGATCGCCGCCTTCGAGCAGTCGTCGGCCGCGGCGACGATCTTGACGTCGTGGGCACCGGCCGCGAGCGCGACGCCGGTCACGACCTCGCCGGGGGCGAAGTCGGGGATCGCCTCGGAGCCGTTCAGGCACACGTCGACGCCACGCGGGGGATACCGTGCACGACGTTCAGCGAGGCATCTGCTGCGCTCGCCGGCATCACGCCGAGGACCGGGATCGCCAGCGTCGCCGCGACCAACAAGCCCAAGAGCCGCTTCACCGTGATCCACCTCCCGTACCGGGCGGGTCGGTCCCGCCCCTTCGGGGAGATGCCGCCATTCCTATGCGCGCGCAGCCCATGTTTGTGCGCTCATGCATAGACTTCATGCCTGCCCGCTATCGCGAACGTACGCATGGTTGCGTCCGAACTGCCCCCCCACCGGACCCGGACACCTACGCTGCGCCGAGATGGGCGAGACCGCGACCGACGTCATCGAGCTCCTGGTGGGGCTCGGGTGCCTCGCCGCCGC
>JBAVEY010000003.1:0-3330 GCA_049587975.1 Actinomycetota bacterium
CCTGGCGGAGGAGATCGAGCGGTTGCGAGCCGGGCCGGGGGAGGGCGACATCGCGATCGGCGGCGCGACTCTCGCAGCCGAGGCGGCCGCGTTGGGTCTGATCGACGAGTACCGGGCCATGGTCTACGCGGTGCTGGTCGGCGGTGGCATTCCGTTCTTTCCCCAGCGCGAGCGCCGGGTGGATCTCGAACTCGTCGAGACCCGCACCTTCAGCTCGAGAGTCGTCTACCTCCGCTACCGCGTGCCGCGCTAGCCGTTTCGTCCGCCGAGCCCTAAGCGTCTACGGACAAGACACACATCGGCGGATCGAGAGGGTGGATACGCCGTATTGGCGAATCGCGCACGCGCCCCGGCACGCGAGGGCTGGCTAGATCGCCGGCCTTAGCGCGATCGTCGGACGTTGGGCACGAGTGTCGCTGCCCAGTGTTTCCGCTACTGCTTGCCAGCGCACCTCGAGCCGATCCGGGTTAAGCGCCCGACAGTCCGCGGGTGTCGATTTGGAGCGGAAGCGACATTCCCTGGCGGTGCGACTGAGGTCGTTAGCGCCGCCGGGAGGCAACGGATTCGAGCGTCGCAATGGGCTGTTTCCTACGAGCACGCATAGGACGCAGCGACCAGGCGGACCGAGCCGCGCATGGATGTAGGCAGCCGCATAATCAATCGGACACGCCCATGCGTCCATGTATGAAGATGGACCCGTCCCTGCATCTGGTGTCCGACCAGACCTCCGCCGACGAGGTCCGCGGGCGCACGGTCGACTTCGAGGAGCTCGTTCAAGCCAAGCACGTGCGCCTGTTCCGTGCTCTGGCCCTGATCACCAGAGACCCCGCCGAGGCCGAGGACGTGATGCAGGAGGCCTTCCTGAGGGTCTGGGAGCGCTGGGGTTCGAGCACCGAGCCTGGCCGATCCGCCCGGGTACTTGTACCGGACCGCGATGAACGTCTATCGCTCGCGCCGACGAAGAGGCTTCATGGCTCTTCGTCGTGCGATCGGGCTCAGTCCGGGCCGTGACGAGCTTGCCGCGGTCGAGGCTCGGAACGACGTCGTCCAGGCTCTGCGAGCACTCACCCCGAGACAGCGCCTCAGCGTTGTGCTCATCGAGCTCCTGGACTGCTCCTCGAAGGAAGCGGGGCAGCTGATGGGCATCAAGGCGGCTACGGCCCGCGTCCTCGCCTCGCAAGGTCGAGTCGCGCGAGAGGTCGGCGCCGCCAGAAAATGACTAATGTTCTCCTCGACCAGCACCCCGATCAAGCGTGAGCGATCGGATGTGTTGAGACGAAGATCGGAGGTCCCCCATGAGCCCTGACCGCAGCGAAGCACTCGATCATGTCGTGGTGGTGCTGTTCGAGAACAGATCTCTGGACAACATGCTGGGGCACCTCTATGGCCCCGAGGATGGCAAGACATTCGAGGGCGTCATCGGCAAGGACCTCAGCAATCCGATCCCGGAGTGGGCCGAGCACGGGACCGATCGCAAGGTGGTGCCGTACACGGTCGCGACCGACATGGACTCGCCCAACCCGGACTCGGGCGAGGAGTGGTACCACACCAACACACAGCTGTTCAACACGCTCGACGAGCACAACAGGTTCAAGATCGGTGAGGCCGTGACGGCTCCATGGAACGCACCTTCTCCCGGTGCGACACCGGGTATGGACGGGTTCGTCACGGACTACATCAGTACGTTCATGGGAGAGGTCGGGCGTCAGCCAACCTATGACGAATACGCCCACATCATGACCGGGTTCACCCCTGAGCAGGTGCCGGTGCTGAGCGGGATCGCACGCGAGTTCGGTGTGTTCGACCACTGGTTCTGCGAGGTGCCGTCCCAGACCTTCATGAACCGCTCGTTCTGGACGGCGGCGACCTCATCGGGCCTCGTGGTGAATAGCCCGGCGCTGAAGTGGTTCTCGAAGAACGATGCAGAAACGATCTTCGAGCGGCTAGAAGGACACGGGCGAACCTGGAAGGTCTACGTCATGGAGCCGATGCCGTTGTCCTTCACTGGCATCATCCACTACCCGAGGTGAAGGATCGCCTCGCCACGCACTTCGTACCGTTCAGCGAGTTCGAGAAGGATGCCGCCGCGGGGACACTGCCGGACCTCTCGCTGATCGAGCCGAACATGACGGGAGGGCATGGGGACTATCACCCCGCGTTCGGGCGGTCGTTCCGCCAAGCCGTCGATATCGCGATGGACCCTCCGTCTTCGATCCTCCTGGGTGAGGCTTTCTTGGAGCGTGTGTTCAATGCCTACCGATCCGCCACCTTGGCATCGGGCACCAACGTGTGGAACACCGCCCTGCTGATCGGGTGGGATGAGCCGGGCGGCACATACGACCACGTGGCTCCGGGACCGGTTCCGCCGCCCGATGCCGCCGCGCCCGCGGGCGAGTTCGGCTTCACGTTCGACCGCTCCGGCTACCGAGTCCCCGCGATCCTCGTCTCGCCGTGGGTCGAGCCGGGCTCGATCTACAACGAGGAGTACCGTCACACCTCGCTCATCGCGACCTTGCGGAAGGCGTGGGATCTCGGCGAGGCGTTCACGCAACGCGACGCCGCGGCTCGCACCTTCGATCATGTGTTCACCCGCGACGTGGCCCGCGACCCCAACGAGTGGGCGAACTTCGCTGCTCAGCCCGTTCCCGAATGGACGATGGATCCGCAGGTCGTGGGCAATGCCATCAGCGGCCTGGGGAAGGCTGTGGGACCCGGCCTGATCGAGAAGGCGAGGGAGTTGGGCGTCCAACTCCCGCCGAAACTCGACGATCCCAACGTCGAACTCACGGGAGAACTCATCGTCGAGGTCCTCAGGGATGTCTCCTGGCACTTCTTCCCGGGGTTGGCTCCCGCTGACGAGGCACACTGATTCTCGAGCGCTATAACTTGTCACGCGCCCCGGTGCCCGCCGCCTGCGTCCAGCGCGCTCTACCTGGAGCCTTGTCGGCGGATGCGATCTCGGATGGTCGTTGACGCAGTGTTGCCACGGCGCGACCGTCTTGGCGCGCCAGAGATCGGTGTCAGAGGATCCGTCGGAGCGGCGTTCGGGTCACGAGCGACCAGGCGAGGGCGAACGAGCCGACGATCCCGAGCGTCGCCACGACGAGCGCCTTGATATCGCCGGGCAGATCGAACGGTCGGAGCGCCAGCGCAAGGCCGAAGAGTACGGGACCCTGCAACATGAACGCGGCGTAGGAGCTGCGGGTCATCGCGCGGCGCACCGGTCCGGATCGGTTCAGGTGCCGCTGCGCGACGGCCAGTACCCAAATCGGTCCCGCGACCACGAGCACGGCCTCGACGATCGCCGTGATGAGGGCCGGCACTTGCCAC
>JBAVEY010000004.1:0-5765 GCA_049587975.1 Actinomycetota bacterium
GGCTTTCGCCTTCTTCGCCTGGCGCTTCTCCTTCAGCGACTTGCTCGCCGCGGTCTTCGAGCTCTTCGAACCGCCCTTGTCCTTGTTGGCCATGGTTGCCCCCTCTGGAAGGAGAGATCCAGGTGCTGAACGTAGCATCCCGGGATCCGACGAAGGAAGGGGACCGGAGTGGACCGTGTGTCACAGCTGGTGGGGCGGCCTTGCGCTGAAGACCTGCGCTCCGATCCACCCTGGACTGCCGCCCGGCGATCGAGCTCGAGCGGTACTTGGCGCGCCTTCGTTGCCTCTGCTTCCCTCAAGTAACCTGGAATTCGGTCGCCATACCGCGCTCGAAGTGCTTGGGGAGATTGCAGAGAAGGACGTATCTGCCGGGTTCGAGCGTGAGCACGAGTTCCGTCGACTCGCCGGGCTGGACGTCCTCGACCTCGCCGATCGGGTTCATCCCGGGCGCTTCCTCGTTCGTCTCGTGCCCCTCGACGGCCATGTCAGCGATTTCGACGTCGGTTTGGATCACCACCATCTCGTGCTCCGTGGCGCCGGTGTTCTCGATCGCGAAGGTCACCTTCCCCGCCGGAACGCTCTCAACCGACGTCTCGATCCTGTAGTCGTGGAGCGTCGTCGCCACCTGAGTGCCCTGGCTCTCCTGGCTCGGTTCGTCGGAGTTGCATGCGACGAGCGAGACCATCGCGATCGCTGCCAACGTTGCGATGAGTGCCTTCGGCTTCATGGATCCCCCCCCGCGCTCAGAGCCGTCTCCGGCCGCACCGTCCGTCTGAACGATCGAGCCACCATGCATCCCGACGGGAGTCGATCGGAGGGCCCCCTTGTCTACCGAACGCAGGCCCATCGGCCCACCCTCCAGGGCTCATGGACAGAGGTCCCCTCAGACGGCGGGTCGCCGTGCGGTGCTGGCCCCTCGTGGGTCCAGACCCGAGAGACACCGATGGCCGGTGACCGGATGCACCGTCGGACCGCACTTGGAGCGGTCGAGGACGAGCGTCCCGAGCTCGCGCTCGAGGTCGCGTTTCACGCTCAGCAGCTCGAGCCGGAGCATCTTCGCGTGGACGGTGAGCGCGTGGGAGCCGTCGAGCGCGGCCGCGATCTCCAAGTTGCGGCCCGGGTCCCGTCGGGAGAAGGATTCGAGCGTGGAACGCCCGGACACAAGCTACGCCTGGAACGGCGACGTCTGTCTCGCCTACCAAGTGACCGGGGATGGTGCTCTGGATCTCCTCTACATCCAGGGCTACTGCTCGAACGTCGACCTCGCCTGGGAAGGCAGACGACTCTCGCGGTTCCTTCGGGGGCTCGCCGGACATGGCCGGCTGATCCCTGACCGACCGGCGCGGCTGGGGGTGCTCGGACCGGTTCTCGGCGCACGACGTGCAGGACGTCGACGCCCACGTGGACGACGTTGGCATCGTGCTTGACGCGGCGCGATCGGAGCGAGCGGTCATCGTGGCCTCCGGTGAGAGCGCACTGTTGGGATGCCTGTTTGCCGCCGCGCACCCGTCCCGCACGGCCGGGCTCGTGCTGATCGACGCGTTCCCGACCTATGCCTGGACGCCCGACACGCCCTGGGCGCCGACACCCGAACGATGGCGTGAGGCGGCGGTGGGCATCCGAGACCACTGGGGGACCCGCGTGTGGGTCGACCGTACATCGGCCGGCCAGGTAGACAGGAGGAGCTCGACTGGTTCGCTCGGTACATGCGGTCGTCGATCACGCCGGCCGCACTAGCGGCCGAGATGGAACGCTACGTCGGGACCGACATCCGTTCGGTGCTCCCCGCGATCCATGTCCCCACGCTGGTCTTCGTCGACCCGGACGGTGACTGGGACGGCGTCCCCGAAGCCTCCCGCTATCTCGCCGCCCATATCGCAGGCGCCCGAACGGCCGAGCTTGCGAGCGGCGTGCAACCGAACGTGCACGGGTTGCACTGGTATGCGCGTGGCGAGTCGATCGTGCGGGAGATCGGCCGGTTCGTGGACGGTCTGCGCGATGAACAGTCCTCGTTCGATCGCGTGCTCGCGACCGTCCTGTTCACGGACATCGTGGACTCCACGGCGCGGGCGGCCTCTCTCGGCGATCGGGTCTGGCGCGAGGTTCGCGAGGAGCACGACCGTACCGTGCGCGCAGAGCTCGCGCGTTTCCGGGGCCACGAGGTCAAGATCATGGGCGACGGATTCCTCGCCACGTTCGACGGACCCGCGCGCGCGGTGCGGTGTGCCGTATCCCTGATAGCTGCGATGGTTCCCCTCGGGATCGAGATCCGCGCCGGGCTGCACACGGGAGAGATCGAGCTCGACGCGGAGGACGTGGCGGGCGTGGCGGTCGCGATCGGCGCTCGGGTGGGCGCCATGGCCGGCGCGTCCGAAGTGCTCGTGTCACAGACCGTGAAGGGCCTGGTCACCGGCTCTTGTCTCACGTTCGAGGACGCCGGTGAACATGAGCTCAAGGGTGTTCCCGACCGCTGGCGCCTCTACCGGGTGACAAGCGAGTCACTCTGAGTTTGCAGGTTCGAGTTGTCTCAGTTGCCCCCTGTCGTCGGGCGAGGGATCCCCACGGGCGCTCATGGACATCGCACTCGAATGATGAGTCGGCCGCGTAGACCGTGTGTCAACGCCTCAATAGTCCGCCCTGGCACCGTTTCGGCGACGGCGGCCGCGTGCCAGGATGCGTCGATGGGCAAGGTCGCGCACGCTCGGCAGCCCCAACGACGGTGACCACCCGACCGCATCCCTTGGGCGCTTAGACTCCGGCCGTGGAAGTTCCCGACTACGTCGAGCAGCTACGACGTGACGGCGAACGCTTGGCGACGGTCGCCTCGATCGCCGATCCGGGCGCGCCGGTGCCGACCTGCCCCGACTGGTCGCTTCGCGATCTGGTTCATCACGTCGGGGGCGTGCATCGATGGGCGACCGGGTTCGTCCGGGGTGCCGGACGCCAGCCGCCCGACGGCGACCTCGAACGATTCGTCGGGGGATGGCCCGAGGACGCCGAGCTGGTGGCATGGTTCGCGGACGGCCACCGAGCCCTCGTGGAGGCGCTCGCATCGGCTCCAACCGATCTGGAGACGTGGACGTTCCTCGAGGCTCCGACGCCGCTCGCGTTCTGGGCGCGCCGTCAGGCCCACGAGACCGCGATCCATCGGGTCGACGCGGAGAGTGCCGGCGGGGGTGTCACCGGGTTCCCGTCCGGCTTCGCGGTGGACGGCATCGACGAGCTCCTGCTCCGCTTCGCGAACCGGCCCGGCCGAACGCTGCCGGCGGTCGAGACGACTCGGTCGATGGTCGTGCGCGCGAAGGATGAACCCCGGAGTTGGCGCGTGACGTTCGCGCCGTCGGGCTTCCAGACCGAGGCCGATCCGATCGACGACGACGCGGAGCTCCTCGTGACCGGCGACGCATCGGAGCTCTACGTGTTGCTGTGGAACCGGCGAGACGCGGCCCGATCGGAGATAGACGGAGAACCCGACCTGCTCGATCTCTGGCGAGAGACCGCGCAGATCCGGTGGAGCTGAAGACCGGCCCGGCTCACGCGGCGAACGAGCCAAGAGCCGTCGGTCGCTGGAGATGATCGACCGATCTCCATCCGGTGCGCAGGACGGTGATCAACGATTGCGGCGTGATCAGCACCGGCGAGGCGCCTCTGCGTGTGCACGTGGCTGATGAACACGCGGGCACACGTGGGTCGTTCCATACACCGAATGGTCGAGTCGAGTGCGGCCGGAGACCTGTCCTCGGTCACCGTCCATGTTCATCCCGCAAGGTCCCACTCGTGGTGGCACCGCGTCCCGACCCAGCTGGCAGTCCCGCTGAGTTCGGCATCGCCACCGAGGTGAAGTTGCTTGCCATAACGGTTGCCGAAAGCCTGACTTTCAGGAGGGTCCAACGTGGTCGCCGAATTGACCCAGAAGGACGTGGACCGTGTGTCGTGATTGCGAAGCTGTAGCACAGGTCCCTGTAACCCAGAAGCTCGCGCAGACCCGCCCCGGCGCGCGATGAGCCGTGTTCCTCTATCCTGCCTGCCCCCCTCCGAGTTCGGAACGT
Source organism: Actinomycetota bacterium (assembly GCA_049587975.1). Taxonomy (GTDB): domain Bacteria; phylum Actinomycetota; class UBA4738; order UBA4738; family HRBIN12; genus DASSJM01. Next base: position 4,050 of record JBAVEY010000004.1, read on the forward strand.
CGCCAGCGGGCGGGACGGTGCAGATCCACGGGACGGACGCCGACCCGTTCTTCTTCGACGAGGGTGAGGTCGACGCCGCCCGCGAGTTGGTCGCATCGACGGAGGACGCCCCCCGGAAGCCCGGTCAGGCCTCCTTCACGGTCGCGTACCAGACACGCTCCGCGACGGCGACGATGTCGTCGCTGACACGTGAGAAGCGTCGGTACAGCTCGCGGCGGCCCATCACCTCCCGGAGATCCTCGACCGTGATCAGGGTCGACATCGCTTTGCGGTACACACGCTCGAGCTGCCGCTGGGTCTTGATCGCCGCGTCTGCCGCATCGGTCGCATGCCCGTCGGTGACCTTTCCACCCGTGCCGAGTCGCACGAACGACTCGGCGAGGTGCCGCGCGCCCTCCAACAGGAACCCCGCCATCCCGAGCACGTGCTCGTCCGGCGGCAGGTCCATGACCTCGGCCTCGCGCACGGCGTCCTTCGCCCCGTTCATCACGGCGTCGAGGCGCTCGGACATCGTGAAGACGTCCTCCGCGTCGATCGGCGTCGTGAACGATGCCGTGAGTGCCTTGAGGAGCGCGAGCCTCCTCTCGTCGGCGGCGTGTTCGGACTCACGCACCCGCTCGGCGGCGGCCGAGTCGCCCGCGGCCCACTCGGTGAGCGCCTCGAGCCCTCCGATCGTCACGGCGGCTTGCTCCCGGAGGAGCCCGATCACGTCAGGCGTCTCGGGAAGGAACCAGGGGAGCTTCAGGCCAACCATCTCCAGAACGGGAGCACCGTTGCGGCGATGAGCGCGGCGGCAGGAAAGGTCGTCACCCAGGCGAGGAGGATCTTGCCCACAACGTGCCAGCGTACGCGCTTGGCCCGACCGCGGCCGACCCCCGTCCCGACGACCGATGAGGACACGATCTGGCTCGTGCTGACGGGCGCGCCGATCGCCGAAGAGGCGAGGATCACGGCAGCCGAGCTCGTCTGGCTTACGAGCCCGTCGAGCGCGCGGAGCTTGACGATCCGTCTTCCGATTGTCTTCACGATCGTCCATCCACCCATCACCGTCCCCACCGTGACCATGGTCGCGCACGCGAGCTCGACCCACACGGGTGAGGCGAGCGTCGAGATCGTGCCGTGGGCGAGGAGCAGGGCCACCACGATCCCCACGGCCTTCTGCGCATCGTTGGCACCGTGACTGAACGCGAGCCACCCGGACGTGAACCACTGGCTGGTGCGGACCGTGCCTTCGATGCGGACCGACGCCCGCCGCAGGAGCCTCCTCACGAGCAGCGTGAGCAGCACTGCGCCCAAGAGTCCGAGGATCGGGGAGACGGCTAGCGCGATCAGCGTCCCGAGCACGCCAACCGGCCGTCCGTCCTCGATCCCTCCCCAGTAGACCGCGCTCGCGCCCGCGTCGAGCAGGGCAGCACCGACGAGCCCGCCGACGAGCGCGTGAGAGGAGCTCGAGGGGAGCCCCTTGACCCACGTGAAGAGGTTCCAGGCCACCGCGCCTGTGAGTCCGGCACCGATCACGGCGATCGTCTGATCGGGAGGAACCTGCACGATCTTCTCGATCGTGTTCGCGACGGCGGCCCCGAGCAGCAACGGCCCGAGCAGGTTGCAGACGGCGGCGAGCGTGACAGCGGGGAGGGGGCGAGCGGCACGGGTCGCGACGAGCGTGGCGATCGCGTTCGCGGCGTCATGGAAACCGTTCGTGAGCGCGAAGGCGAA
>JBAVEY010000005.1:0-3548 GCA_049587975.1 Actinomycetota bacterium
TGGTGGCCGTCCTCGCGATCGGGTTCGGCGTACCGGCTCACGCGATCCCCCAGGGAGGTTGTCCCGATGGCTTTCGGCCGGTTGCAGCGTTGACGCCGGTTGATCCTGTGGACAGGAACGGTGACCAGGTGGTCTGTCAGAAGCCGATCCCCTCGGCCGTCCCGAACCCGGGAGGCGGGGGAGAAAACCTGGTGGTCGACAACATCCTGAAGAAGACGTAGTCGACAGCTCGCTCGGTTCGGCGGCGCTCGGTGTGGCGGGCGAGGTCTCGGTGTGCGCGGGCACCTGCTCCCGTCGCTCGACGTCGAGCTCACTGAACGCCTCGCCGATGTTCGTGCGGCACGTTTGGGGCACGCCGAGCCTGGCGCGAGGTGGTCGAGATCGACGCCGCGAAGCGCTGACCAGGGTTCCAGTTGGTGGGCGCGGCAGGTTTTGAACCTGCGACCTCTCGCGTGTGAGGCGAGCGCTCTCCCGCTGAGCTACGCGCCCGGGGCCGGGGCCGGAAGCCTAGCACCCGCGCCCTCAGGCCCTTGCGGGGTCCGAAAAGGAGACGGCGGCGCGTGCCCGCGTCGCGCCGCCGTCCATCGGCCGAGCCCGTAGCTCGGACGTTCAGGTGCGCACTATGCACCGGGGGATCGCTCCGGCGCAAGCCCCAACATGGCGCAACCTCCGTAGGCCGCCCGGCCCTACCGGAAAGCCGGCCGAGGATCGGTGGGGATGCCATGATGCGCTCGTGGACACCGGCGACGCCCCGCGGCGCACCTACCTCGCCGAGGAGCGGACGCTGCTCGCGTGGTGGCGCTCGGGGCTGGCCGCGTTCGCGGTCTCGATTGGCGTCGGGCGCCTGCTGCCGGCCCTGCTCCACGACGGTGGGCGGGCGCCGTTCGTCGCCCTGGGGGTCGCCTACGCCATCCTCGGGCTCGTCTTCGTGATCTTCGGCTCGCTCCGCGAGCGCCAACAGGTCAAGGCGCTCGCCGAGGGACGCTTCGCTCCCCTGCCTCGAGCGATCGTCACCGCGGTGACCGTCTACCTGACGGTGCTCGCCCTCGCCACGATCGGCCTGGTCCTGTCCGTCTGAGCCTCAGGCGAACGGTCGCCCCGACGGCTCGGGTCGAGGCGCCGACGGGCCCTCCTCGATCCCGCCGGGGACGAAGGCGTCGGAGTGGACCGTCAGGCCGTAGATGATGAGGATGTCGACGGCGATGAGCAGGACCCCGCCCAGCGGGTGCGCCTCGATGGAGAAGAACGTGAGGATGGCCGACGCGGACGCGACCACGATGCCGAGCGTTCGGCCCGAGGTCGCGCGTCCGAGCAGCAGGTAGGCGGCTGAGAGCTGCAGGATGCCGAGGACCAGCGAGACCCAGCCCCAGACCTGGAGGTTCTCGTAGATCAGGCTGGACTCGTGGAAGTACTCTTTCTTGAAGATCGCCGCCAGCCCCTCGATCCCGTGGAAGAAGCCGGCGATCGTGAACAGCACCGCCGCGAACGTCACGACCCCCGGAGCCTTCGGTTTCCTGGTCGACATCGTGCCCTCCCCTTCCGGTTGCGCCCTCGCGGGCGTGGTTGTACCACGGGTCGCCGGACCAACCGCGGACAGATCCTTCTCGCCAGGGGCGTCCGTTTGACATGTGACCGATTAGTCACCTATCCTGATCGCCATGACCGACGACGACCGCGTGTTCAAGGCGCTGGCCGACCCGACGCGGCGTTTCCTCCTGGACCGGCTCTTCGAGCGTGACGGCCGCACGCTCTCCGAGCTCGAGTCCGAGCTGGAGATGACCCGCTTCGGCGTCATGAAGCACCTCCGCGTCCTCGAGGACGCCGGCCTCGTGGTCACCCGCCGATCGGGCCGGGAGAAGCTGCACTTCCTGAACCCGGTGCCGATCCGGCTGATCCACGATCGGTGGATCGACAAGTATCGAGAGCGCCAGGTGTCGGCGCTCGCGGAGCTCAAGACCGAGCTGGAGGAGGAGATGGCATGACGACGGGAACGGAGACGGCCGTGACCACCCAGGTCTACCGGGTCTACATCAAGACCACCCCCCAGGCGATCTGGGAGGCGATCACGAAGCCCGAGTGGAGCGAGCGCTACGGGTACGGCGGCCGGGTCGAGTACGACCTTCGGCCGGGCGGCGGTTACCGGGCGTTCGCGAGCGACGAGATGAAGAAGGCCGGAGCCGACATGGGCTTCCCGGTCCCCGACGTCGCGGTCGACGGTGAGGTGATCGAGTGCGACCCGCCGCGCAAGCTCGTCCAGACCTGGCGGATGCTGATGGACCCGCGGTTGGAGGCCGAGGGGTTCACGCGCCTCACGTACGAGATCTCGGAGATCCGACCCGGTGTCTGCAAGCTGACCGTGATCCACGACCTCGAGGGCGCTCCGCAGCTCGCGCTGGTCGTCGGCGGCGAGGGGGAGAGCGAGGGTGCCGGCGGCGGTTGGAGCGAGGTCCTCAGCGACCTGAAGACGCTGCTCGAGACCGGCGAAGGCCTCCGTGCCTGAGTCCGACACGGCGGAGGCCCTGCGCACGCAGGGCCTCCTTCCGCGGCACCTCGCATCGGCGGTGGATGTCCTGCGACGGCACGAGATGCCGCCGGAGGAGATCCACGCCGTCGTGACGACCGACGATCCCACGCTCGTCCGCCGGCACCTCGAGCTGCACCGGGAGCGGCTCGACGAATGGCTCGCCGAGCAGGCGCGCCGCCTCTCGGCGGTCGAGTTTCTCCTGACGGAGGCGGCCAGCCAACGCCGGCAGGGTCGCCTCGACACCGGCAGCGCGCGGCCGACGACGGCTCAGAGCATCACGGACCCGTCGTCGGTCAGCGTCCACCCGGGGTTGTGCGCGACCTCCCACGGGTGTCCGTCGGGATCGACGAAGACACCCGAGTAGCCGCCCCAGAAGGTCTCGGCCGGCTCGCGTCCGATCCGCGCCCCGGCGCGACGCGCCTCCTCGATCACCGCGTCGACCTCCTCGGGCGACCGGACGTTGTATGCGAGCGTGACGCCGCCCCAGCCTCCCCCATCGGCCACCGCGCTGTCCGTGGCGAGCTGGTAGCGACCCCACAGCGCCAACACCAGGCCACCGGCCTGGAAGAAGACCACGTCGTCGTTCTCATCCTCGGCCGCAGACCACCCCAGCGCCTCGTAGAAGCTGCGGGCGCGCTGCAGATCGGCGATCCCCAGCGTGATCAGGCTGACCCGTTGCTCCATGGCGTCCTCCTCCTGCTCAACGGACCGCGGTGGCATCGTTCAACGGTGTCCCTCGCTACTGTCCCAGCTAGGGTGACGAAGGCTCCCCGTCGACCGCGATGGATAGGGGGCCCGCCCGATCCAGGCTGTCGTTCGAGCGCGCATTGAACGGCCGGGCGCTCCCGCGCGTGCCTCAGACCTTGTGCCGCAGCGGTTTCGTCAGGCTCTCGAGCGCTCGTCGTCGGAGGGAACGGTCATCCCACCGATCGGCCGAGATCTCCTCGCTCCGTTCGACGTCCCGCTCGAACTGGTCGTCGAGGAGCGCCACGAGGTCGGGATCTAGCGCCACGAGGTTGATCTC
>JBAVEY010000006.1:0-21282 GCA_049587975.1 Actinomycetota bacterium
AGGCACTTGGTACAAGCAGTGATGGGATGAGGCCTCCATCGGGGACAAGCCGGGCAGTCCCGAAGCGCGCGCTCGGCGGTGTCTTCGTGCCTGCGCTACCGACCCTCTCGATCCGCGGACAACAGACCTTGTGCGTAGACCTCACTGATCCGGCTCTGCTTGAGAGCCCACCTTTGGGCGAGCTATCGGATCGGGAACCGGAGCAGGACCTCGTCATCGAACACGATCTCACCCGTCCGCTCGAAGCCGTACCGCATGTAGAACGGGATCGGGCTGCCGTCACCCTGGCCGGCGCTCGTCCATATCACATCGACTCCGGGACGGCTCTTGAAGTACTCGACGATGAGATCGAGCGTCGCGCTACCGTAGCCTCGACGTTGGTACCTCTCGTCGATCAGCAACTTCCAGAGGTAGTGAGCGATGTAGCCCGGCGCGCCGACCTCGTCGGCGATCATCACGAACCCGACAGGCGTCTCGTCGGCGTAGACGGCCCAACAGATCGCCCGACCGTCTGGCTCGTCCGCAGCCTCTTGGAGCGACTCCGGAACGGAGCTGACGAACCGCTCCTGGGTCGGCGAGACCCGAAGCGCCTCGACGGCTTGGCGGTTCGTGTCAGTGATCGGCAGGAGTGTGACCATGACTCGACACTACTGTCGTCGCCAGGATGCCGCGACGTGGGAGTCCCCCGCCGTTTCGATCCGTCGACATCGGCCCTTATTCGCAGACCTGGGAGGGGTGAGGAAGGCCTCGCGCGCCGGGGCGCGTGACCCATCAGGACATTTGAAACCTTCAAGCCGTGGCTCGACTGGGCTGGTAACGCAGAGCCACCGCCCCCGACCGGAATCCCTGGCGGCCCATGAGCCTCAGCTCGAGCCGCTCGCTCAGGCCGGCGAATAACGTCGGCCCGTGGCCCGCCAGGATGGGCTGCACGACAAACTCGTACTCATCGATCAATCCCAGATCCGCCAAGGCCAGCGGGAGGGTCACGCCGCCCACGTACAGGCCGCTGCCAGGCTCCCCCCTTGAGCTGCTGAACGGCTTTCTCCAGGTCACCCTGCACGAGCTCCGCGTTCCAATCGACCCGATCCAGGGTGCCCGACACGACGTACTTCTTTGCCCCGTCGATCGTCCGGGCGAAGGGGAGCATCCAATCAGCCATCCAGTCAGGCCACGTTCCCGTCTCCCGCTGCCGCCACGCTGCCTCCATCATCTCGTAGATCACCTGGCCAAAGAGCAGGGCATCGGCTCGTTCCAGCTCGTCGGCGAAATGGCGATGCAACTCCTCGTCCGTAGGGATCACCCGGTGATCGCAACAGCCGTCGAGAGTGACGTTGATCGAGTATCGGAGCGGTCTCATAGGCGGATTGCTCCCCCTTGCTTCTTGAATGTCACCGTCACCGTCGAGACGATAGTGATTGCACGAGAGTCACGCCTGGGTCGTGGCGGCGGCGCGGCGCTGACGCCAGCACCTGGCTGAACCCGGCAGTCAGGCCGCTACGGTCCGCGACCTCGCCCAGCCAGACCAGCTCACCTTCTCGATCGGCCCTCAACGCTCCTTATGCGTACACCTCCGGAAGGAAGCCTCCAGGGGGCACCGGGAGCCCGCGCCGGACGGCGAGCCAGCGGGGCGATGGGGTCGAAGGTGGACGCCCTCATCGAACTGCTCATCGATTCTGCGAAGGACGCACGCCGTGCAGGTTCAATGGAGCGAAGAAGCAGGCTACCCGACGCTCATCGATCTCGATCTGAGCCCCGCCATCGACGACGAGATTACATACAGAGTCATCTGGTCTCTACGCCGCGGGGGGCACGGGCGCGGGCCCTCGGATCACGGTGGATCTCTCAGGTCTATGGGCACCGATCCACGTGAAGGTATTGGCGGCATTCCTCGTCGGTGAGCGATCTAGTGACCTGCTGCCGGGCGATCTCGAGGAGGTCGTCGATGTCGAGGGCCCAGATCCGAACACCATCGCACGCGCTCGCGGAGGCGAGCTTCGTGCCGTCCGGGCTGAAGGCCACGCTCTGGACGCCGCATCGATGCCCCCGCAGAACCAGTTGCTGCGCGCCGGTGTCCGCCTCGAACAGCCGAACCGTGCCGTCTGAGCCCGCGGTGGCGACGCGCGATCCGTCGGGGCTGAAGGTGACGTCGTTGATCCCTCCCGAGTTCCCGGCGAGCACCGCCAAGCGCGTTCCGCTGTCCACGTCCCAGATCTCTGCCCCTCCGGACTGACCGGCCGTCGCGATACGGGAACCGCTGGGATCGAAGTCCACCGGGGACGCGTCAGCGCTGATCGTGCGGACGACCACGCCCCGCTCCCAGTCCCAGATCGTCAAGCGGTATCGACCTTCGGGGATGCGGGCCGCCGTAGCGACCCAGCGGCCGTCGGGGCTGAACCGTGCCGCGAAGAGAGACCACCTCTCGTCTGACAAGACGCGAATCACACGGCCGGCGCGATCGACGACCTTCGCCTCTCCGTCCCAGCCCGCGGTGACCAGATGCTCTCCATCGGGACTGAACGCAACGTCATTGACGTCCCACCGGTGGCTGATCCGGAAGAGCTCCTCCCCGGTCGCCAAGTCCCATGCCCCCACCACCTCGCCGCCGAGGTCAAAGAGCCCCGAGCCGCCCGCCGCGATCGACCCGCCGTCCGGGCTGACGTCGAATGAACCGTAGATCACACCCACGTGGAAACCCACGTCGAAGGGTAGGGGCCCGATCGTTCGAAGGATTTGCCCCGTCTGCAGGTCCCAGACCCCCACCCTCCTCCACCCGCTGCTCGCCACCACCTCGCGTCCGTCCGGCATGAACTCCGCGGGTATGCCAGCGGCGGGAAGGTTCGCCCACTCGGCGTCGGCGTTGGGCCCCAGGTCCCAGATCTTCACGGCGGTGATCCCCGCGTCTCCGGTCATGACCCGAGTCCCATCGGGCGAGAACGCCACTCCCACGATCCCGCTCCTCGTCTCTTGCGTCGACAACGACCAGAGCTCCTGGACACCCCCCACCCCGATCCCCCACACCCTCGCGGTGCCATCGATGCCGCCCGTGACCAGGCGGGAGGAATCCGGACTCCAAGCCGCGCTCAGGACGAGCCCGCTGTGGCCGAACAGACTGAACCGGAGCCTTCCCGTCCCCGCGTCCCACACTCCCGCGCCGTCGGACCTCGTGGCGGCGATGAATCGGCCATCCGGGCTCCAGGACACGCCTCCGTGCACGACGACGATGCTATTTGTGGTTCCGTTCAGCTCGAACGCTTCCTCCCCGGTTTCGAGATCGAACACGGCGCCGTCTTGCCAGAAGGACGCCACGGCGAGACGCTTCCCATCGGGACTGAAAGCGGTGTCGATCGGGCCGTCGATGCCAAGAGTCTTGACCACGCGGCCCGTGGACAGGTCCATGACTTGGACGACGCCCCCGAAGTCTTCGTGCCAGCCAGCGGCGACGAGCGATCCGTCGGCGCTGAAGGAAGGGCCGACCACCGCGCCCGCTCCCGACGCGCTTGCCAGAAGATCGCCCGTCGAGGGATCCCACACCTTCAAGGTCCCGTCGTCACCGGTCGAGGCGAGCATCGAGCCGTCCGGACTGAACGCCACGTCGTTGACGTCACCGTCGTGTCCTTCGAACGAGAGGATGCTTTGCCCCGTCTCGCCGTCTCTGATGTCGATGACCCCCGAGTCCTTTACCCCCTCGGTCACGAACACGCCAGTTGGGCTCCAGTCGAGGAGCCCGCCCACCCCGGGCACCGACATCACGAGCCGGGATGCCACGACGGCCCGGTGCAGCGCCTCCTCGGCCTCCGGAAGGACGGTCCCGTCGGCCGATCTGGTGAGCCCTACGGCGTTCGTGGCGAGGAGGACGCTGAGCTCGGCGTCGGTTTCAACGTTGGCGACCGCGGCGGCCGCCAGCTCTCTCGCCGTCGCGATCCTCGCCTCGCGCCCCGCCCGCTCGCTCTGATCGGTCGCCACCACCGTGAGCGTCGCGGCGACCAGAGCCGCGACCGCGAACACGGCGACGAGGCCACGCAGCCGGCGTGCGGATCGCCGCTCGATCCGCGCCTCGTGCTCGCGCCGCCGCCCCTCCTCCTCCCGCTCCCGGTCGCGCTGATCGACGCTCGCCTTGAGGTACGCGCGCTCGGGCCGCCCGATCGCCAGGTCCGTGAGCCCGACCCATGTCTCGAGCTGCTCCAGTCGGGCACCCCGCAAGAGGAAGCTCTGATCGCCGTCGGAGCCGCGCCACTCGGTGGCCGCTCGGGCCAGCCCCCGGTCCAGGCGGAGGTCCTCCCTTGCGTCGTCGATCCACGTGTTCAGCCGCCCCCAGGCGCCGAGGAGCGCCTCGTGGGCGATCTCGACCGTGGGCTCCCGAGTGGAGGGTTCCCGATCGAAGGTCAGGAGCCGGTGGCGCCCGAAGGTGTCCACCACGAGGTCGATCGCCTCCTGTTCCACGTCGAGGGCGACCAGCTCGCTCCTCGCGACGCGGCGCCGGGTGTCCTGCCTCCCCTCTCCGAGGGTGACCAACCGCAGGAACACCTGCTTGGTGGCCCGTTGGCCCGGCGGGTCGGTCGCCTCGTAGATCCGCTCCGCTCGGGCGGAGAGCGCCCCGCCGACCCCCCCGATGTCCTGGTAGGAGGTGAGGGTCAAGCGCCCCTCCTCCCGGCGTTCGAAGAGCTCCGTGAGCGCGTACTGCAGGAGTGGGAGCGCGCCAGGCTGATGGGCCACGTCGGCGATCATCTCCGCCACCAGCCCCGGCTCGGGCGAGACGCCGACCCCTTCTGCCGGGGCCCGGATGGCCTGCTCGAGCTCGTCGGGGGTGAGGGCGGGGACCGCCTCGGTCCGTTGCGCGAGGAGCTCCCCGAACCGGGGGTAGAGCAGCGGGCGGTCGTAGAAGTCCGCCCGGAGGGTCGCGATCACCCGGAGCCGGCTTTCCGGGTCTGCCGTCCCCACGCGAAGCGACTCCAGGAACAGCTCACGCTCCCGCTCGTCGGTGGTCAGCGTGAAGACCTCCTCCAGTTGGTCGACAACCAGAACGACCTCCGACGCGCCGGCCGCGAGGAGATCGACGGCCTCGAGCAATCCCCGGGACCCGGAATCCAGGAGGTCGCGTAGCCGAGGGACCGGACGCACCGCGATCCGAAGGAGCGCCTCCTCGAGCTCCTCCAAGGGATGGACTCCGGGGAACATCTCAGCGATGAAGGCGTCTTCCGCCTTCCCCAGGACCCCTCGGCGGATCGCAGGGACGAGCCCCGCCCGGACCACCGAGGACTTTCCTCCCCCGCTCGGTCCGACGACGGCGAGGAACCTCGATCCGGGCCCGGCCTCCCCGAGCCTGGCGACGAGGCGCCGGGTGAGCTCTCCCCTTCCGAAGAAGTCGCGGGCGTCGGCCTCGGTGAACGCCCGGAGGCCCTTGAAGGGGTTCCGATCGTCGGTCCGTTGCGCGGCGGCAACCGTCGTGGGCTCGAGGGCCGTGCGGGCGGCCGCGGCAAGCGCGTCCGCTCCGGGCACGTCCGTCCCTGCATCGACCCGCTCGGCGATCAGGGCAAGGGACCCCTCGTCCGGCAGCAGGCGCGTGGCGAGCCCCGCGAGCTCCCGGACGTCGGCCGCGGGGTTCGGCGCCGACCCGACGCCGACCTGGAAGTCCCCTAGGTAGGCGTTGCCCTCGGGGTCAAAGTAGACGTTGGACGATCCCACGTTTCCGTGTGCCACACCCTGACGGTGGGCGAAGGCGAGCGCCTCAGCGACCTGCTCCACGACCCGAAGGGCCTGATCTCGTGGCAGGGCCTCCCCTCGCTCCAGCAAGCCCCGCAGGCTTCCCGCTCGGAGGTACCGGGACACGAGGTAGGCCCGACCGGGCTCTCGCCAATAGTCGTACACGGGCACGATGCGGGGATGCTCCAGGGCTACGGCGGCTTGGGCCTCCTGATCGAAGCGCCGAACGAAGGCCGGGTCGGAGGCAACGTGCTCGTGGAACACCTTCACCGTCACGTCGCGCTCCACATGGGGTTGGATGGCCCGGAAGAGCGACCCCGTAGGCCCGTCGTCGATCTTCTCCATGAGCCGGTACCCGCGGAGGGGCTCTCCGCGCAGATCGAGTCTAGGGTCTTGCTCCAGGACCCGCTGATGAAGCTGCACGAGCGCGGGGGAGGGGTCGATCCCCAGCTCATTGGCGAGGATCTCTCTCGCCCGCTGGTAGGCGCCGAGGGCCTCGGCCTGACGGCCCTCGCGGTACAAGGCGAGCATGAGCAAGCCCCACAGGCTCTCCCGCAAGGGGTGGCGAGCCACCAGGGCCTCCAGCTCCCCGATGGCTCGGGCCTGGGACTCGCTTGCCAGGAGCCCCTCGATCCGAGCTTCCTGCGCTTCGATCCGAAGCTCGTCCAGCCGGGCCGATTCGGCAAGCAGAGAGGGCTGGTCGGCGAGGTCGGTCAGCGCCGGCCCACGCCACAGCGCAAGGGCGTGCTCGAGGGTGCCGATCGCGATGAGCGGATCGACGGGGAGGGCCTTCTTCGCATCCCTCATGAGCGCGTCGAACTGTGCCGCGTCCAGCTCGGAGGGATCGAGCCTCAGCCGATAGCCGGGTCCGTGGCTCTGGATACGGTCGGGGCCGAGGACCTTCCGGAGGCGCGAGACGTAGGTCTGGATGATGTTCCGCGCTCTCTCCGGCGGTTCTTCGCCCCAGACCTCGTCGACGAGCGTCTCGGCAGGCACGAGCTGATTCGCGCGGACGAGCAGATGGGCGAGGACCGCGCGCTGCTTCGGTCCCCCGAGTGGGATCGGTCCGCTCCCCGCGTCGACCTCCAGTGGCCCGAGGACGCGGAACTGCATCCTCCCCCCGTACACGCGCCGCGCCGGCTGCCTGGGGAGGAGCGCTCGCATCTGCTCAGCGACATCGCTCCCCTCCGAAACGATCGCCAGAACGTGGACGGGGTCGGAAAGCCCCTTCAGGTGCAGCTCGCCGCGATCGAGGTAGCTGATGCCGTCAACTGCGCGAGCGAGGTGAACGACGCTCTGACTGCACAGGATCTCGCCGGGACCGGCCTGCCCGCACAGCCGCGACGCGAGGTTCAATGCCCCACCGCGGAACCCGCCCTCGACCTGAACCGCCTCGCCGGCATCCAGCCCGATCCCCACGGGGAACGGGAGATCCGGAGCCGCCAGCGTCTCCTGAAGAAGACGCGCCTGCAGCTCGACCGCCGTCCTGATCGCCTGACGAGGCGAACGAAAGACCGCGAGGGCCTCGTCTCCCCGCAGCTCGGTCACCGAGCCTTCCCGAGCCTCCACCTGTTCGCGAACGATGTCGGCGAACCGAGCCGCGAGCGCCGCACCCGCCTCGTCACCGCGCTCCTGGGTGAAGACGGTGTATCCGCGTATGTCCGCGATCAGGAAGGTCTTGATCCCCTCGGCAATCTCGTCCGGCGGCGCGGCTCGTCCCGCTTCACTGACACCCGTCCCGTCCGGTCCCCGGGGAGCCTGCTCGATACCCCGCATGCGACCGAGTATCGAGCCTTGGATTCCGGACCGCCAGGCCGCCGTGTCGTCCTGTCTGTTGCTCACGGTCTCCCAAGCCTCGAGTGAGGCGCTTGAGAACCGCTGGAAAGAGGTTTCCATTCGTTCTCAAGCCCCCTCCGGCAACCTCGCACCTGGTCCTCATTAGAGATGAGAGCGATCCAACAGAGGGAGGAAGGCATGACTCCGATGGATCGAACCTGCGGCAGGGCGGACCGCTCCTGCACCGCGATGCGGCGGCCTGCTGCAGCTTCGCTCTTGCTCGCCATCGCCCTGATGGCGGGGGCATGCGAAGACGCAACACAAGAGGATTCCGTCGTGACAACCGCCACGCCAGAAGCGACCGACGCGGCGCCAGGTCGAGTTGGGGGTAGGACGTAATGCGCAAACGATCCGTCTCGCTCGTGTCGGTCATCGCACTCGCCGGGCTCGCGGGGGTCGTCGCACCTGCCGCGCCTGCGGCGGCGGCTGTCAACGAGGTTACGAACTGGAACCGGATCGCGACCAACACGCTCGTCCAGTTCCCTGCGTTGGCAGGCGGAGCTGCGCCTGCACTCCAGATCAACATGGGGATGGTGCAGGGCGCGGTATACGACGCGGTCAACGCGATCGAGCCGAGGCACGAGCCGTACCTGCTCCACTCGACCTTCCCCTCGACCGCCTCGAAGAACGCGGCCGTCGCGACCGCGGCCTACACGGTCCTGTCCGACATCATCGCCGGGGTCCCGCTCACGATCCCCTTCCCGCCCGGCACGGTTCCCCCACTTCCCTCGAGCCTGCAAACGTCAATCGACAGTTCGTACGCCGCTTCGCTCGCGCCAATCCCTAACGGCCAGTCCAAGACCGACGGGATCAACGCCGGGCTGACAGCGGCCGCAGCGATGAGGACCGCACGGCTGGGTGACGGACGCTTCGGCCCATCGCAGTGGGACCATCGCACCGGGGCCGGTTACTGGCAGCCACTGTTGGACGCCAGCCAGATGCCGATCCTCGACCCCACGCCCTGGGTCGGCTTGGTGAAGCCGTTCCTGATGACGAGCTCCTCGCAGTTCCGCACCGACGGCCCGAACGCGCTCACCAGCAACCATTACGCGAAGGACGTCAACGAGGTCAAGGCGCTCGGCGGCAACGGCATCGTCGGGGGGACCCCTTCGGCTCGCACACCCGAGCAGACGCACAACGCCATGTTCTGGCAGAGCGCCGGGGGCCCGGCCGTGCTGTGGAACGATGTCGCCCGCGACCTGGTCGAAGACCCAGGCTACGGCGTCGACATCGATGACAGCACCCTCTTGTTCGCGATGCTGAACCTGTCCGGCGCAGATGCAGCGATCAACTGCTGGAACGACAAGTACCACTTCGACTTCTGGCGGCCATGGCAGGCGATTCGCCAGGCGGACACCGACGACAACCCCAAGACCGACCCTGACACCTCATGGACGGCGCTCCTCACGGCCCCCTACCCAGAGCATCCGTCGGGGCACATGTGCCTCGACGGCGCGCACCTCTACGTGCTGCGGTCGTTCTTCGGCAAGGACAAGATCGCGTTTGGCGTCACGAGCAGCCAGTTCGGTGGCGAGACGCGCTTCTTCGGCCGGTTCTCGGAACCTCTCAATGCGATCGTCGAGGCTCGCATCTGGGCGGGCTTGCACTTCCGCACCGCCGATGTGCAGGGGGCGGAGCTCGGTAAGAACGTCGCCGAGTACATGGAGGAGAACTACTTCCAGCTGGTCGACTGACGCGGAAGCGGCTAGGAGACGTTCGGTCGACCCGCTCGCGCGGGTGTGGGAAGCGATGGCGCGTCTCAAAGGGAGTGACTGAACCCGTGGCTGCGTCCAGCGACGGTTTCCAAGCCTGCGCTGCCCTACCCTCTCGATCCGCCCTCAACGCTCCTTGTGCGTACACCAGTCCCGGCGGGTAACTTCCGGGACGTGCGTCCCGATGAGCTCGAGCGCCGCCTGCAGGAGCACCTCGACGCCTCGGGCCGGCTCCCCGCGCCGAGCTGCTCCACGTCCTCATGCTCCCCGACTTCGAGCGGGCCGACCGGATCGGAGAGTTCTGGAGCTACCCAGAGAGCCGCATTTTCGCCGAGCTGCTGATCGACTGCGAGGAGGATCGGACGCTCCGGGCGGGTCTTGTCGGCATGTTGCCAGAAGCTGGCCGCTAACCTGCGTTCGAGACGGAGGAATCGGGAGGCGGGATGACCGTCCGAACTGACCCAGAAGGGCACGAGACCGACGCGCTGTTCGACCTCGTCGACCTGGAGGGCCGTGAGGTCCTGGAGGTTGGATGCGGCGACGGTCGGCTCACCTGGCGGTACGCCGACCGAGCCGCCCACGTCACGGCGATCGATCCGTTCGAGGACGCGATCGAGCGTGCGAAGGAGCGGCTCCGCTCGACTCACCTCCCCATCGACTTCCGGCATGTGGCCTTCGAGGACTTCGCCACCGCCAGCGACGCCGACCTGTTCGACGTGGGGGTGCTGTCCTGGTCGCTCTGCTGAATGGAGCAGGAGGGCATGGTCCATGCCCTTGAGCAGATCCACCGGTTGCTGAGGCTGCCCGGGACGCTGATCGAGATCCATCCAGCCCTTGAGATCCCGTTCGTCGAGGTCTGGTCGAGCGGGGAGCTGTCGTTCCGGGAAGACGATCCCGGGTTCGACTATGAGGATGACCTCCGATCTGCAGAGGAAGCGGTCGCCACGGTCGTCGGACGGGGCCTCTTCGACCTTCAAGAGCGCCGGCGCTTCGAGCTGCGCACCCACGCCTCCTCGGTGAGGGAGTTCCAGGATCATTGGGCCGTCGTGGAGGCCTACGATGCTGAGGAGATGGAGGGGGCGCTGGCCCGACGGCAAGACGAGATGTTCGCCCGTTCACATGAGGTTCTCGTGCGCTCGCCCGGAGCCGAGCTCGTGTACGTGGAACCGGCGACGATGTCACGGCTGATGCCGGCCGGGTAGCCGGGAGGCCTCGAGCACGGCCGTCCACCCCGTGACCGAGCAGATCGCCAAGACCGCGGTCTAGAGGCGGCCGACAAGGCTCCTTATGCGTAGACCAGAGAGCAGCTCGTGGCGCGTGCGGATGGCGCGAGTGGCGGAGAGCCGCAACAGCTCTCCCGGTCACCCAGCCCGCCGACGAACGGGTCAGACGGATCCGCCAGCCACCCACCGCTCGCGGGTCAGCACGAGGAAGACGAACTCCTGTCCCTCGTATCGGATCATGCCATCTGCCTCGAACCCGAGCCGCTCCGCGACCGTACGCATGGCCACGTTGTCGGGGACCGTGGGCATGTGTATTCGGGTAGCTCCCGCATGCGAGAACAGCCATCTGACGAGGAGCCGGACCGCCTCGGTGCCGGTTCCTTTACCCCGCATGGATGGCTCGTCGATGACGATCCCGATCTCGAAGGCGCCGGACGGAAGTGTTCGATCCGGGGGGAGGTAGGTCTGGATGCCGCCGACCTTCCGACCGTCGACCTCAATGGCTAGATCCAGCGCTCCGCTATCCATGATCCCCGAGCGCTCGAACCGGACTCGGAGCGCATCGCGCGTCGGCATGATCGGCTGTACGGACGGGTCAATCTCGAGTCGGTTCGCCCACTCCCGCTCGAACTCGTCCATCGAAAGCGGGCGGAGGGTGACGCGCTCCCCTTCGAGCCGGATCCTGTTCATCTCACGGGTACCGCGGAAGGCTCCGCATCACCCGGTAGAGGTGCCAGCGGTCGGGGACGCCCTTCAGCTCGTGTTCGCCGGCGTCCTCGAACGTGAGGCCAGAGCCGGCCACGAGGTCCTTCACGGTGGACGAGACGAGCACCTCCGACGGGTCGGCCGTTGCACCGATCCATGCTACAGAAGCGCCTTCGCACGCTCGAGGAGCGGGTCCGTTACCTTGAGGGCCGGTCTCGCGCCGAGTTGTGCGAAGATTTCGCGGGCTTCCTGGAGGGGCTCCGTTGCATCAGGCTCGCCCAGTGCGAGCGCACACCGGCTCCGTCCCAGGAGCGCCTGCGCCCGCTCCCAGACGAAGCCGAGCTCCTGCCAGCGAGCGGCCACTTCGGCGAAGAGGTCTGCTGCGGCCTCGTGATCGCCTTCGTGCTCGGCGAGGAGCGCTCGGGTCGTGAGCAGAGCGTGCTCCTGGAGCGCGTAGACCGGCTCGACACCCTCCCCGAGCCGTGTAGCGAGAGAGACGTCCCCCGCCGCCAGGGCGATACGGACGGCACCCGGAAGCCCCGCCGGGTAATACCAAGCCGATCGAGCCCATGGCGTGCCTTCGAACTCCTCGAGGAACTCCAGGGCGAGTTCAGACCGGCCGATCGCCAGGCTAGTTGCGGCAGCTGCACCGAAACCGAGCACGCATACGTCGGGCAGTCGCATCTGCCTCGCAGCAGGAACCACGAGATCCGCGAGTCGCGCGGCCTCCGATCGCTCGCCGCGAAGGGTGTGGACCAAGAGCAGCGCACCTCGGATGAGGACAAGATCCCAGACCGATGCCGCGGCCTCGGCGCGCTCTTCCAGTCGAGGCCCGAGCTCTACGACCTCGTCCCATCGGCCGAGTTCCTCGAGGAACGCCAACCGGCAGGCCGAGATAGACAGCACGAACTCGTCGATCCCTCGTCGTTCGGCGAAGGCGACACCTTCCTCACACACCCGGAGCGCCGAGGAGGGTCCCTCCACGAGCCAGAGCGCGTATCCGAGGTTGACGTATTGAAGGGCCGCAACGCGGCCGAAGCCCTGACCCACGGCGAGATCGATCGCTCGCCGGATGTCGCCGACACCTGCGGCATCACCCTCGAAGGTGCAGGCCAGCCCCCGGAAGCCAAGGGCTCCGGCCGCTTCGGGGAGTGCGACCTCGGCGGCGAGATTCAGGGCCCGTTGACCCCACGCTTTCGCCTCGTCGAACGCTCCCGCCGTGGCTCGATCGGCGGCCATGTCGGTGAAAGCCGCGACCAGCTCTGGCCCCGGGGGTTCGGACTCGAGGAGAAGAACCGCCTCGGCGCTAACTTCAGCGGCCCTCATGTCGCTCCTCCAAAGGGCCACGGCGAGGCCGACCATCGTCTTGCCGGCGGCGAGACGATCGCCCCTGGCCATGAATCCCTCGATCGCCTCTTCGAAGGCGGCGGCCGCCTCCGCAAAGCGCCCACGCTGCACCAGCGCATCGGCCCAGCGGGCAAGCAGGTCGGGTCGTCGGTCGTTCGCCGGGCCTGCGAGCTCGAGCGCCTTCGCGTAATGGGCCTCGGCCCCTGCGACGTCGAGTCCTATGGCACGGTCACCCGCCATGGCGTGGAAACGGACGGACGACTCCAGCAGCTCATCGGCTTCCTCGGTCCTTCCAGTCGTGCGTGCGAACTCCAGCGCTTCGCCGTAGTGGTACGCGAGGATCTCGCCGAGGTCCTCGATCCGCCCTGACGCTGATCGCTCGATCCACGCGGCTGCCGCACGATGCTTCGCCACCCGTGCAGCCCTCGGGATCTGCCCGTAGCAGACATCGCGCACGAGCACGTGCCAGAACGCGAACTCCTGCTCGCCCGCCATCGAGGACGTACGCGCCGCACGTATGAATTCCTTCCTCGCAAGCTCGTGCATCGCCTGCGCGACCGCTCCCGGCTCGGAGTCCCCGATCTCGGCGACCGCTCCCGACCAGAACACCTTGCCCACGACGGCGGCGTCCTGGAGCATCGCCTTGCGCTCCGGTGACAGCGTGTCGAGTCGCGCGGCGATCAGCGATTGCACGGAGTCAGGAAGTCCGATCCGCTCGGAGTCGGCGAGCTGCCAGCCGGCTCCCGCCCGCTCAAGGAGCCCCCGATCACTGAGGAGGCGCACGAACTCCTCGGCGAAGAGCGGGTTCCCATCGGCCAGGTCGAGGATCGGCGCAGTGACCTCCACCGGCAGCATCGGCTGACCGAGGAGCTCGGAGACGAGCTTCCGGATCTCGGCATCCGTCAGCGGCGAGAGCGAGATGATCGTGGAGTTCCGCTTGCCGCCGCCCCAGTTCGCCTCTCGCTCGAACAGCTCGGGCCTCGCCGTGCAGATCAGGAGTATCGGCACACCCTCCACGTACTCGGCCACGTGCTCGATGAAGGCGAGGAGCGCAGGGTCCGCCCAGTGAAGGTCCTCGATGACGAACACGCTAGGGTCGCCGGCGGCAAGGTGCTCGAGGTAGCGTCGCCAGGCGGTGAAGTTCTCCTCTCGCTCCGCCGGTACGGATGCGATCCCGAGGAGCGGCAGGAGCCTCACCTTGAGCCATTCGCGGTCGGGGTCGTCCGGTGGGATCGTCGGCTCGAGCTTCGCGATCGCTACATCGGGAGGGTCACCCTCGAGAATCCCGGCCTCCGCCTTCACGATCTCGCCGAGCGCCCAGAACGTGATCCCCTCGCCGTACGGGAGGCACCTCCCCTGCCGCCACCGGATAGGCTCCGGACGCTCGTCGATGAAGCGGAACAGCTCTGCAAGCTGCCGGGACTTCCCGACGCCAGGCTCACCGACGATCGTCAGCAGGTGCATGGTCCGGTCTCGGACCGCCCGCTCGAACGTACCCTCGAGGAGTGTGGTTTCCACTTCCCGGCCGACGAGCGGGGTCCTGTGCGCGTGCGTGATGTCGGTTCCGAACCGCGCCCGGGCCGCCCTCGCGTGCCAGAGGCGTACCGGCTTGGACTTCCCTTTCAGCGCGACCGGCTCGAGCGGCTCGTAGTCAAAGATCTCTTTGGTGGCGAGATACGTGTGCTCGCCGACCGCGACGCCGTTCGTGGGAGCCGCGCTCTGCAGCCGGGAGGCGGTGTTCACTACGTCCCCGGCCACGATTCCCTCGCCCTGCTCGGGACTCGCGCCCAGGACGACCAGGGCCTCGCCGGTGTCGATGCCTACGCGGACGTTGAGGTCGATGCCCGGGTCTTCGGCGTTCAGGTCCTCGATGGCCTCGATGATCCGAAGGCCGGCGCGGACGGCGCGCTCGGCGTCGTCCTCGTGGGCCACGGGGGCGCCGAAGACCGCCATCACGGCGTCGCCGATGAACTTCTCGACCGTGCCGCCGTATCGCCCGATCTCGGCACGGAGGAGCTGGTGGTACGGGCGGATGCGGGCTCGAACGTCCTCGGGGTCGGCTTCGTCGGATGCCGCGGTGAACCCCACCAGGTCGCAGAAGAGGACCGTGACGACCTTGCGCTCCTCGGCCTTGGGCCGAAGCGCTTCGGAGAGGGGCGCGCCGCAAGCTAGGCAAAAGCGGGCCCGCTCCGGGTTCTCCTCGCCGCAGGCTGAGCATATGATCACGGCACCCGAAGTCTAGGGCCAGGGCGTTTCTCGCTCCTAGGGGCCCAGGCATCCGGAATGTAGCTTCCGGCGGAATGTGACATCGCGCCGGTCCCCAGCGTCTAGCCGTCGGCTTCCCGCAATATGCCGATAGCACCGCCCGGAGCGTCCGGTCCTCCTCGCAGTCGATCAGCAACTCGGCGAAGGTGAGGGTCTCGGGCTTCGCTCGGTCCTTAGATGTCGGATCCGTCACGAACCGACACCCGCAGCAGCCGTTTGCTCAAGACGACACGCAGGGCTAGCCTCAAGACGACCAGGTCGACCGACGAGCCGACCGACGAAAGGAGTGGGCCATGGCACATCCCAACGAGGAGATCGCCAGGAGCGCAACTGAGGCGATTTCGAAGGGTGACATGGAAGGCTTCCTCAGCCTGCATACGGACGACACCGTCCTGCACTTCCCCGGTCGAGGGCCGATGGCCGGCGACCACCAAGGCAAGGACGGCGTGGCGAAGATGTTCCAGCAGCAGATGCAGCTACTCGACGCTCCGCCCGAGATCGAGAACCACGACATCGTGGCCGGCGACGACCACACGGTCGTTCTGAACAAGACCCGGGGGACCCGCGGCGGCAAGATGCTCGAGCAGAACCAGGTGGTCGTGATGCACATCGAGGGCGGCAAGATCGCCGAGGTCTGGCTGCATTTTTCGGATCAGCAGGCCATGGACGAGTTGGCCTCGTCCTGAAGCCGCTCGCCTACTGAACCGATCGCCCGCCAGTTAAGGGCCGACTGACGGTCGCTCCCACCAGCCCTCTCGTGCCGGGGCGCGTAAGGGCCTCCGTCTGGACAATCAACAGCTGCGAGGTAGTCCCCCAGCGACGGTAATCGCGCCTGCGCTACCCAACCCTCTCAATCCGCCCTCAACGCTGCTTATGCGTAGACCGAGGCCCCAGCTCAGTTGTCGTCGTTCAGGAGTGGTCGAGGTGTCGCCCGACCAGTGCGTCGAGCTCTGAGGGGTAGGAGAGGCCCTTCGATCGAGCCACGATCGGTGCCTGACGTCGGAAGTACGCCAGGAGCTCGCGGCCCGCCCGGAGCAAGTCGTCTCGGTCGATCGGGACGAACGTCGACCGAAGCGGGTCCAGGCGGTCTGTCGAAATCGCGGTGTCGAGCTTCCAGTACGGCTCGCCCTCGACCTCCACGTCCTGTTCGATCCGAATCAGACTCACGCAGTAGTGGCGGAGCTGCTCGAGCTGTCCGGCCGCCCACCAGAGCTGTCCGCGTTCAATCGCCGCGGTGAAGTGCCCGAGGTCGTGCCAGAACCAGAAGAGGAGGTTCCGGAGCTCACGCACCTGCTCGTCGGGATCCAAATCGGGGAGAGGGAACTCGAGCCCGGAGAGTATCCCCGACTGGTCGTAGAGGACACGGTGAGGCCCCGAACGGATCGAACGCAGATCGCCTTCACGGAAGAAGAGCAGCTCGAGCTCGACCCCGTCGGCGAATATCACGAACGCGACGTTCTCGTTCCCGAATCCCTCGAGGAACAAGGGTTGCCCGAGGAGGCGGACGAACCCGTCTTTCTCGGCGATCAGCTCACCGTACGAGGCGTCGACGACGATAAGGGAGATGTCGTAGTCGGAGAGGTCGTCCGCTCCTCCCCGCACGCGAGAGCCACCGAGGAACGCGGCAACGATCCGCTCGTCCGCCGCGCACCGTTCGACGAGGCGCGTGATCAAAGCATCCTCTCGCTTCTCGGTCGACATCGTGCCTCGAGCATCGCAGCCGTCCGGATAGACGCAAGAGGCCTCCGAGCTTCCGTGCCTGCGCCACCCAACCCTCTTAATCCGCGGACAGAGTTCCACGTAGACGTCTCAGTGTGGCCGCGGACGCTGGGGCGCGTGAGGGCCTCCGTGAGGGACAAGCCGTACGGTCGCCAAGCGTGCTCAGCACGTTCTCGTGCCTGTGCCACCACTCCTCGTGATCTGCGGATCCTGCTCCACGCAGACGTGGATGGCGCTCCGCTCATTGGCACTTGCTCATCGCTTGCTCACGACGGGACGACATCCACGGATACCTGACGACGCCTCCGATCGCCATCGCGACGGAACGCGCCTGGCCGGATCAGATGTTCGGTGTTGAAGGAGGTACTCGCGAGAACCTCGTTCTACCGGAGACGCCGTACTCGATGTGGGTCACGCCTGGCGCTTTCGATCACCCAACGGTCGTCAGAAGGGCGTCGGGATCAGCCGCAGCGGCAGCTCCTGTTCCCGGTACTTGCCGCGCTGCTGCCGCTTCGGCAGCGAGAACTCTCGCGGGACACGCGGCGCGTAGGGAACGACGCTCAGCAGGTGGCTGATGATGTTCAGCCGGCCCCGCTTCTTGTCGTCGGTGTACGCGATGTACCAGGGCGCCCACGCCGTATCGGTCGCGGCGAACATGGCGTCGCGGGCCCGCGAGTAGTCGTACCAGCGACCGTAGGACTTCAGGTCCATGTCCGAGAGCTTCCAGATCTTGCGGGGATCGTGGATGCGGGCCTTCAGACGCCGGGTCTGCTCGCCGGGGCTGACCTCCAGCCAGTACTTGATGAGCAGGATCCCGGCATCGACCATCGCCCGCTCGAAGGCGGGGGCCCCCTCGAGGAACCGCTTCGTCTCCTCCGGCGTGCAGAAGCCCATGACCCGCTCGACGCCCGCGCGGTTGTACCAGCTGCGGTCGAAGATCACGACCTCGCCGGCCGCGGGGAAGTGCGGGACGTAGCGCTGCAGGTACATCTGGGACCTCTCGCGCTCGGTCGGCGCGGTGAGAGCGACGACGCGGAACACGCGTGGGCTCACCCGCTCGGTGATCCGCTTGATCGTGCCTCCCTTGCCAGCCGTATCGCGTCCCTCGAAGACGACGCAGATCTTGGCTCCGGACGACTTGACCCACTCCTGCATCGCCACGAGCTCGCCGTGAAGGCTCCTCATCTCGCGCTCGTAGGGCTTCGTCTTCATCTTCGGGGGCGGTCCCGGCTCCGCTCGCTCCCGCGCCACGGACGAGGTCGCCGGGATCTCCGGGTCGCGCTCGTTCGTCTTCTTCTTCTCCTTCTTGCTGGCCTTCTTCTGCTTCTTGGCCATGCCCTCACCTCCGATGGGATGCGTTGACGTGAGACTCACGCACGATGCTCATCGAGCCGTCTCGGCGACCGCCCGGGCCGGCGCGACCGTCCGCTGCGTCCCGGTCACGGCCGCCTCCGGTGCACCCCGGCGGCGGATCCACTTGCCGACCTCGATCACCACCGGAAGCGTCAGGGCGAGGCCGATCGAAGCGAGCCACTGGGTTCCGGTGAGCGAGGTGGTCAGCAAGCCGGTCTGGAGTCGGGGCAGCTCGGTGCCGAGGTAGATCAGTGTGACGGGGATCAGGCCGATCCCCAGCGCCTTCAGGATGGGAGCGGCGAGTCCGGTCGTGGGGTCGCGGCGGTTCGTCAACGCGTTGAAGACGGTCCCCAGGCCCATCACCACGAACGTCATGGTCATGGAGACGCTCGCGTGATCCGTGCTCGGCTCGTCCGGTCCCGCGACGAGCGGGACCAGCGCGGCAAGGAAGAGCACCGCCCCGTAGAGGACCCAGAACGCGATCGCGGTCCGGTTGGTGATGGGGACCGCGGGATCCCTCGGTGGCCGATGCATCACGTCGGGATCCTCCGGGTCGACGGCGATGATCACGACACCGAACGAAGTCGCGAAGAAGAGCAGGAACAGCACCATCGACGGCGTCATCGCGACACCCTCGTTGATGTCGAACGCGGTGGCAGCGATGAAGAGCATCACCAGGGAGAGCAGCTGCGTCATCTGGAACCGGACGTAGGAGACGACCTTGTCGTAGACCCTGCGGCCGATCTCGACGGCATGCACGAGCGTTCCGAAGTTGTCGTCCGTGAGGATCATCCGGGCCGCCTGCTTGGTGACCTCGCTGCCGCTGCCCATCGCCACGCCGATGTCGGCCTGCTTCAGCGCCGCGGCATCGTTCACCGCATCGCCGGTCATCGCGACGATCATCCCCTGGTCCTGCATCGAACGGGCCAGACGGAGCTTGTCCTGGGGCGAGACCCTCCCGAACACGTGCAGCTCCGGCAGCCGACGGGCGAGCTCATCGTCGGAGAGCGCCTCGAGCTCACTTCCGCTGATCGCGCCCGGACCGAGGCCGAGCTGCTCGCCGATCGCCTGAGCGGTGACCGCATGGTCGCCCGTGATCATCCGAACGTCGATGCCGGCGCCGAGCGCCGTGTGGACGGCTCCCTTGGCCTCGGCGCGCAGCGGATCGATGATGCCCACCATGCCGACGAAGCCGAGGCCATGCGTCAGGGACATCGGATCGTCGGCCATCGCCTGCATCTCGTCGTCCTCCACGAACCGGGCCGCGAAGGCGAGCACGCGTAGCCCCTTCTCGCCCAGGCGCTCGTTGGCCTCGTCGATTCCGTGGCGAGCCTCGGCGATCGGGATCTGCGAGCCGCTCATCGGACCCCCCGACTCGCTGCAGCGTGCCAGCACGACGTCGGGACCGCCCTTGACCAGCTGGATCACGCGCCCGGCCCCTTCCGCGGGCACCCCGTGGAAGGTGGACATGAACTTGTAGTCGGAGTCGAACGGGACCTCGGCCAGGCGCGGGTAGGCCCGGCGTGTCTCCTCGGCGTCGACCCCAAGCTTGGCCGCGAGCACGACGAGGGCAGCCTCGGTCGGGTCGCCGACCACCGACCCGTCGTCGCCCACGGTGGCGTCGCTGTCCAAACACAACCCGAGCGCGAGCCGGGTGAAGTCCGGCACCGGGACGCCGGCGACGGAGGTGATGGCGCCGCTCTTGCGGTAGCCCTCTCCCTCCACCGTGAACCAGTTGCCGTTCGCGTACATCGTCGACACCATCATCTGGTTCATCGTGAGCGTGCCGGTCTTGTCGGTGTTGATGGCGCTCGTCGCGCCGAGGGTCTCCACGTCCGTGAGGTTCTTCACCACGGCCTTGGCCTCGGCCAGCTGCTTCGCCCCGAGGGAGAGCAGGCCCGAGACGAACGCCGGGAGTCCGGTGGGGATCGCGGAGATCGCCATCGCCGTGCCGAGCAGCAGGAGCTCGTCGCCGGGGATGCCCCGGGCGAGGCCCACCACCACGATCAGGGCGACCGCACCCCAGGCGATGATGCCGAGGACCTTGGTCAGCGAGTCGAGCTCCTTCTGCAGCGGCGAGCGGGTCCGCGTGACGGACGTCAGCATGGTCGCGATCCGACCCATCTCCGTCTCCATGCCGGTCGCGGTCACGACCATCGACGCGGTGCCTCGGGTGACCGAGGTGTTCTGGAAGAGCATGTTCGACCGGTCGCCGATCGCGACGTCTCCCCCGGTGAGGATGCCGGCGTCCTTCGGCACGGGGGCGCTCTCGCCCGTGAGGGCCGCCTCCTGCGTCTCCACCGTCGCAGAACGCGTGATCCGCCCGTCCGCGGGGACGATATCGCCGGCCTCGAGCTGCACGATGTCGCCCGGGACGACCTCGATCGCCGGGACGAGCGCAAGCTCGCCATCGCGCACGACCTTGGCCTGCGGTACCTGCATCTTCGCCAGGGCGTCGACGCTCGCCCGTGCCTTCAGCTCCTGCCTGCTGCCGAGCACGACGTTGAGGCCGATCAGCAGGCCCACGATGATGCCCGTCGAGACCTCGCCGATCAGGAAGCTCACCACAGTGACCGCGATGAGCATGAGGTTCATCGGGTCTCGCAGCTGCTGCAGGGCCACCGCCCACACCGACGGCGGCTTCTCCCCGGTGATCTGGTTCTGCCCGTAGGTGGAGAGCCGGGTCGCCACCTCGGCTCGTGACAGGCCCGTCGTCTCGTCGGACCCCATCGATGCCACCACGTCGGACGCCTCGCGAGCGTACCGGGCGACCGTCTGCGCACCGGCGGCCCCGATCGTCACCGAGGCATCCGGGTGGCCTGCCCCGGAGCCCGGCGAAGCGGCCTCGCCGGATGTCACGGTGTCGCGATCACCTGGACTCATCTCGACCCTCCTCGCGTCGGCGTCGTCTCTCGATGTGCGGCCGCGGGGCCGTCCTCGTTAGGCGTCGCCATCTCCTTGTTCCTCGATCCCGTCGTGACGGCGAACGGCCCCCTATGGACCCGGATCCGACGGACTCTAACCACCCCAGCTGCCGGCGAGCATCTGGGGCATCCTTCGCCTCGCGTCTTCACCGGCCTCTGCAGCGGTTGGCGCTCAGTTGGGCGGCTCTCCCTGTGAGGGTCCCCGTCGGGTGTCGCCTAGCTCCCGAAACGCTCCGCGAGCACCCCGTGCCGGAGCCCGCGATCGCTCACGACGATGGAGGTCCTGCCGAGCTTGTCCAGGACCGTCCGCACGATGCACGCACCGGCAAGGATCACCTCCGCACGTTTGGGCTGCAGGCCGACGATGGTGCGGCGAGCCTCTGCGTCCATCGACCGGTAGCGCTCGATCTGCCGGTCGATCTCCGAGCTCTCGAGGACCGATCCGTTCACCACGTTGGGGTCGTACGTGGCCAGTCCGTGCGCGACGGATGCGAGGTT
>JBAVEY010000007.1:0-2720 GCA_049587975.1 Actinomycetota bacterium
GCGGTACGCGGAGGCGATGGCGATGGCCTACCACCGTACCCACGGCATCTCGGTCAAGATCGCGAGGATCTTCAACACGTACGGTCCCCGGATGCGGCGCGACGACGGCCGGGCCGTGCCGACGTTCATCGATCAGGCCCTCAGTGGCAGGCCGATCACGGTGCACGGCGATGGGTCCCAGACCCGTTCCCTCTGCTACGTCGACGATCTGGTGGAGGGGATCTGGCGGCTCCTGACGTCTGACGTCATCGCGATCCCCGTCAACCTCGGGAATCCCGAGGAGGTCAAGGTGCTCGACCTGGCGCGGTCGATCGTCCTGCTCACGGGCAGCGGATCGGAGTTGGTCTTCACGGAGCGGCCCGCCGACGATCCCGAGGTGCGCTGCCCCGACATCGCTCGTGCGAGGTCCGTGCTCGGATGGACGCCGGGCATCGATCTGGCCGACGGCTTGCAGCGGACGATCGACTGGGCTCGGGAGGCATGGCGAGCCTGACGCCCCCAGAAGCGGGCTCGTGGGCCGTTGCGAGTCGGGCACACAGAGGCTAGAGTTCGCATGTGCATCTCGCAGGGAGGGTCAGGACGGCATGAGGAAGCTCGGGACCGCGGTGTTCGGGATCTTGTGTCTCACGCTGCTTCCGGCGGCATCCGCCCTCGCCCAGTCCAACCTGCCGCCCCCCGATGCCGGTGCAGAAGTCGGTGCAGAAGTCGTGACCCCGCCGGGTGCGGGGGCAGCAGGGGTCGGGGGAACGGCATTCACCGGTACCGACATCACCGTGTGGATGCTCGTGATCGTGGGCCTGTTCGTGTTGGGGGTCGGCTTCCTGCTGGCCGCGAGGCATCGCGCCAAGCGAGCGCGCATCTAGCCCCCACGGTCGAGCGATCCCCGGGTCGGTTCAGATCTCGAACACGGTCGTCGTGAGGAACCGCGTCACGTTGCGCCACAGCCTCACCGGTAGCGACGGCCCGAACTCGATCGCGATGTCCAGACGTGGATCCGGCACTCCCTCGTAGACGGCGGCGCCGCCCACGATCCGTAGGGGAGGGCTCGCCGAGACGATCCGCATGTCGTCGGGTGGCTCGATCCGAAGGTGGAGCGTCGACGGACGGATCGTGACCTGATCCGTGAACGTCATGCGGTAGGTGCCGCCCGAGCTGTTGCCTTCCCAAGCGCTCGGATCGTCCCAGGTGAGCATGAGTGTCTTCTGTTGGCCACTCGGGATCGCGTAATAGTGCTGCACGTATCGCATCCCGAGGTCCACTCGGGTCGCAACCTCGACCGGGACCCCATCCATCCGAGCCTCTCCCGGGATGCAGTCGGCGCCACAGTAGACGTTGACCATTGCGACGCTCTCCCCGGCCTCGAGGCTGCGCAAGATCGGCCCGCCGTCCCCGTCCTCCGGCCGGAAGGGGCCGATGACGTACGGCGGCTGCCCCGACGTGGGCGCGTGGTTGGCGAGTGTGAGATCGAACCGGGCGGCAGCCGAGCCGTCGTCAGCGAGCTCGACCTCGTAGCGCAGGCGCCTCTCCTGATAGAAGTCGACCTTCGACCCGGCCCCGCTGTTCACCACGGCAGATACGAGATCGTCGTCGGCGCGGAAGGGACGGAGCGTGCCACCTACGGGGGTTCGCTGGAGGCCCTCCTGCATCACCGGGTCCCCCGAGAACACCTGGATGTGCCGGTCACCGGCCGCCTTGAGCAACGCCTTCAGGTCTCCCTGGACGGCCGAGGGCTGGTTGATGAACCGTTCGAAGGCTGCCCTGGCCACGTCCCCGAGCAACCGCTTGCGCCTGACCGAGTCGGTGAACAGGGAGTACGCCTCGTTGGTCGTGAAGGCGACCACGTTGTCCGCGTCGATCCGGACGTGGTAGCCGGGGAGCTTCACTGGTCCGGCACCCTCGAGCAGCGTCGCCTCGGCGAACGGGTCGGCGAGCATCACGCCGTCGAGTGGCTCACCCGTCGCCGCCTCGTAGGAGCTGAGGATCGCCCGGGCCACCGACGGGAAGTCCGGCATGACGTTGATCGAGGTCCAGAAACGCCCGCCGCGACGGAACTGATCGTAGTTCTCGGCGTAATCGTCGTTGGGCTGGGGGATGCTCCTCAGTGGCGGTTGCGCGAGACGATGGATCGGCACGAACGGCGAGAAGTGGAACCGCCCGTCATCGATCTTGAGGATCGAGTAGGCGCCGATCAGCCCGCCCGTCCCTCGAAGCTCGGCGGGATTCTGCGCGCCGAAGAAGTACCTCTGGGGTTCCTCGGCGCCTAGGAACCTCGGAAAGCCCTGCAGGAGCAGAGAGGCGGTATGGATCGTCTCGCTGAGCTCGCCCAGCTCAGCCTGGGCCTCGCGTCGGGCCGGGCCTACGGGGCCGAGGAGGAGGGAGGTCGGTGCTTCGTCCAGACGCGAGACCGCGATCGTCATGAGCTCATCCGCGTCCTGGGCTGCGCGTGCCAACGGGACGAATCGGTCCACGGCGATCCGCCCACCGCTTGGAGCGAGGCCGGTGGTGCCGCCGGGGACCTCGGCCGCAGCATCGGCCAACACGATGGTCGCGTCCGCAGCGAAGACGGCGGACTGCGCGAGAGCGCTGATCGCGTCACTCGTGCGACCGATGATCGGCAGCCAGCCGACCGCTCGGACGACCGGCCCGTCGGCCCGATCCTCGGCTCGAGCGAACAGCTGCCGCCCAGCGCGGAACGAATCCGATGCGGCCGTGACGTCCCC
>JBAVEY010000008.1:0-1525 GCA_049587975.1 Actinomycetota bacterium
GCGCCCAACTGAGTGAGATCTTCCAGCGGGTGCGGGACGGACGACTGCGGACGAACATCGGCCACGTCGCGACCCTCGACGACGCCGTTGCGGTCCTCAACCCGACCGAGCGACGCAAGGGGAAGACGATCATCAGCGTTCGTCCATAAGGACTCGCAGACAGCAGAGACCCCCGTTACGACGTAACGGGGGGTCTCGTCGTCCCGCTTGGCGAGGCCGCGAGAGACCCAGCGCGATTGCTGCGAGCAGGACGCCACCGCCGAACGCCGTGACGAACTCGGCGACCGCTGGCGGCAGCGAGGTTCGCGCTGCGACGACTGCGCCGACCACGAGGGACGATCCGATCGCGAGGCCCCACAGGGCCAAAGCGCCGAGGTTTCGCACGGCCCGATGCTCGCACGCCTGAGTCGCCGCCGATCAGCTCGCCGGGATCGTCACTCGGACGACCACGGCTCGCGGAAGTCCGCGAAACAGGGGGGCCGCCGTCGACGAAGATCTTCTGTCCCGTGATATGTCCTCCCACCGGTATCGGAGATGACGGCAAATACGATGCGAGCGAGGTCCCTTCCGCGGCCGGCGTTCGGGCTCGTCGTGCTCGTGCGCGGCCGCTCGAGCGGACGAGGGACTCGAACCCGCGACCCCTACCTTGGCTGGCCAAGGTTCGAAGAGAGTGCCTCAACTACCGGGCGACCGCTGTGTCCCTCCGCGGCTCGCCTCTGCGGTGGCCGACACGTTACGCTGAGGCCGTGGATCCGGCTCGAGCCCGTCAGCTTCTCGCCGCCGAACGGGAGCGGATCGAGCGCGATCTCGCCGGGCTCGTCCACCCGGACGAGGGCGCCGCGGCCGAAGCGGATGAGTTCGACGCAGGTGACCTCGGGCGAGAGCTACTGCAAGACGAACTTGACGAGGGCCGGCGGGAGGATCTGCAAGAACAACTCGCCGCAGTCGAGCGGGCCGAGCAGCGCCTTGCGGCCGGAACCTACGGCGTTTCGGTCCAGAGTGGAGAGCCGATCCCCGACGAGCGCCTCGAGGCGGTGCCGACGGCCGAGCTGACGGTGGCCGAGGCCGACGAGGAAGCTCGGCGCCTGGGCCGCTGAGGAAGGCGACGCTGCGCGCTCATCGCCTCCCTGACGTTCCGCGCGTTGAAAGATCGAGCCTCCAGGTTCGCTGCGCCAGCACGACTTCGTTCCGCTCACCCGATCAGCGAAACGCTGGCGGTGCGGCGGCAATGCCCAGGCAGCAACTTGCAGATCACACAGCTACACCGCACCCGGCAGGAACACGTGATCCTCGAGGTGGAACGGTTCTACGAGATGGAGGTCAAACGGCGTACGCTGGTCGATCGGGTGGAACAGCTGCTTCCCGGTGAACCGTCGACGACGTCCACTGACGCGAGTGCAAGGCGGACTGACCGTCGGAGACGTCGAGCCAGAGGCGGTCTCCGGCTGGCGGGAAGCTGGGCAGAAATCGGCAGACCGCCCGGTAATCGCGCCAGCCGCAAGGGTGGATGTAGCCACCATACGCG
>JBAVEY010000009.1:0-23960 GCA_049587975.1 Actinomycetota bacterium
GCGCCTGGTGTGGCTCGGGGTCGTGCTCCTCGTCGCGGGCGCCGCCGCGACGGCCCACGCCGCCGCCCGCCTGCTCGGCTGACCGGACCGGGCGAGCGCGGACGATCGTGGACCCGTTACAGGATGCCGCGATCCTCGAACGCCTTCTCCACCTTGACCGCGGCCCCGTGACCGGCGATCGACTCGGCCGCGTCCACGGTCGCCTTCGCCGCCTCCGCGAACGAAGGGTCGACGCCGAAGTCGAACTGCGCCTGCAGGATGATCCGGTCGGCGGTCTCCCGTCCGAGCGCGTTGTGGATGTCGTACAGCGCCCGCGACCAGATCTGTCCGTCGTGGTGGATCCGTCCGGTCTGATCGTCGACCGTGAGATCGAGGTCGACGCGCCGCAGGCAGTGGACCGCGTCTCCGACCGTGTAGGAGACCGAGTCCCAGTCGGCGATGCATGCCGGGTCGAACCCGCCGGAGACCGGCTCGCTCATCGTGAAGGCCCAGTAGTCGCCGAACCCCTCGCCGATCGAGCTCGAGTCGTGGCCCACGCCGAACCCGGGCACCTGGTCGTCCTGGATCGCGTGGCCGAGCTCATGCCAGATGACCTCGAGGTCCTCCCCGTCATCGACACCGCCCTTGCCGACCGTGATCGTGTCCTTCTTCGGGTCGTAGAAGCTGTTGTCGGCGCCGTACTGATCGGCGCGCACCACCTGCGGTTCGTTGTTCACGTTCGTGAAGCCGAGGCTCTGGATGTATAGCTGCGCCTGCGTGACGGCGTAGTACGCCATCACCTGCTCGAACCAGGTGTGGTCCCGGCCGAACAGGAACGTGCCATCCGAGCTGAACCCACAGTTCTTCGTGCCGCAGACGTCCGCGTAGTCCCCACGCAGGTAGCCGCTGCCATCCAGATGGTCGAGCATGACCACCTCGTACGCCGGTTGCAGGGCCGCGTAGTCGCGGTCCTTCTGGTCGGTCAGGGTCTCGTCGTGGAGGGTGACGACCGGGTTCGGCTCGAAGACCTTGCCTTGCGCCGTACCGGTGAACGCCTGCGCCGGGGACGGCTGGAACAGCGGGGTGGCGAACGCCACCGCGCCGACGGCAAGGGCGACGAGCCTGCGACGGAGCGACATGTGATCCTCCTCGTCGGGGAACGGACCTCACGATATCGGAGGCGCTCGAGACCGCGCCAGGCAACCCGCTCAGCGGGGGTGGTACTCGCCGAAGACGCCGCGGAGCACGTCGGAGACCTCGCCGAGCGTCGCCCGGGCGCGCAGGGCCTCCTTCATCGTCGGCAGGAGGTTCCCCGTCCCGTCGGCCGCCGACCGCACCTCGGCGAGCGCCCGCTCGACCGCCGCCTGATCGCGCGAGGCCCGGAGGCTTCGGACGCGATCGACCTGCCGCGCGACCTCCTCCTCGCCGATCGCCTGGATCTCGACGGGTTGCTCCTCGGCATCCTCGAACCCGTTCACCCCCACCAGCACCCGGTCGCCCGATTCGATCCCCCGATGGATCTCGAACGCGGCCTCGGCGATCTCCTCCTGGTAGAAGCCCGCCTCGATCGCCTCGACGGCGCCCCCCATCGCGTCGATCCGGTCCAGGTAGATCCGGGCGCGCGCCTCGACCTCGTTCGTGAGCGCCTCGACGTAGTACGACCCGCCCAGCGGGTCGACGGTGTGCGTCACCCCGGTCTCGTGCCCGATCACCTGCTGGGTCCGCAGCGCGATCGTGGCCGCTCGCTCGGTCGGGAGCGCGAGCGCCTCGTCGAACGAGTTCGTGTGCAACGACTGCGTCCCGCCGAGGACGGCCGCGAGCGCCTCGATCGCGGTGCGCACGATGTTGTTCCGCGGCTGCTGCGCGGTGAGCGTGGCGCCGCCGGTCTGCGTGTGGAACCGGAGCATCAGGCTCTTCGGATCCTTCGCTCCGAACCGTTCGGCCATGATCGTCGACCACATCCGTCGGGCCGCCCGGAACTTCGCGATCTCCTCGAAGAAGTTCATGTGGCAGGCGAAGAAGAACGAGACGCGCGGCGCGAACTCGTCGACCTCGAGCCCCGCCTCGATCGCCGCCTGCACGTAGGCGATGCCATCCGCGAGCGTGAACGCCACCTCCTGGACCGCCGTCGCCCCGGCCTCGCGCATGTGGTACCCGCTCACCGAGATCGTGTTCCATCGTGGGATCGTCTCGCCGCAGTAGGCGAACAGATCGGTGATCAGCCGCATCGAGGGCTTGGGCGGGTAGATGTAGGTGCCCCGGGCCGCGTACTCCTTCAGCAGGTCGTTCTGGACCGTGCCGTTCAGCTCGGCCGCGTCGATGCCTCGCTCCTCGGCCACGAGTTGGTAGAGCAGGAGCAGGATCGGCGCCGTGGCGTTGATCGTCATCGAGGTCGACACCGCGTCGAGCGGGATCGCGTCGAACAACCGGCCCATGTCCTCGATCGAGTCGATCGCGACACCCGTCTTGCCGACCTCCCCCTCGGCCCGCGGGTGGTCCGAGTCCAACCCCATCTGCGTGGGCAGGTCGAACGCGACCGACAACCCCGTCTGTCCGTGCTCGAGCAGGTACCGGAACCGCTGGTTGGTCTCCTCGGCCGTGGCCATGCCCGCGTACTGGCGCATCGTCCACAGGCGCCCGCGGTACATCGAGGGGTACACGCCGCGCGTGAACGGCGGCTGACCGGGGAGGCCGAGGTCGCGTCCGGGATCGAAGCCCTCGAGGTCGGCGGGTTCGTAGACGGGCTTCAGGTCGATCTCGGAATCGGTCGACCGCCCTTCGACGTCGTCCATCGCGACCCAGGGTAGCGGGTAGCATCGCGGTCAGTGGACATCGTCGATCCACGCGTCGAGGCCTACATGGGCTCGCTGCTCGCTCGCTACGACGAACCCGTCCTGCTCGACATGGAGGCCGAGGGCAAGGAACGCGGCTTCCCGATCATCGGCCGGCTCGTGGGGGTGACGGTCGAGCTGCTCGCGCGCTCGGTGGGCGCGAGGCGCGTGTTCGAGCTCGGCTCGGGGTTCGGGTACTCGGCGTACTGGTTCTCGCGTGCGGTCGGACCCGGCGGGGAGGTCCACGGCACCGACGGCGATCCGGCGAACGAGGCCAAGGCGCTCGGCTATCTCTCGCGGGCGGGCCTGTCCGACCCGATCCGCTGGCACGTGGGCGACGCCGTCACCAACCTGGGCGCGGTCGAGGGCGAGTTCGACGTCGTCTACAACGACATCGACAAGGTCGGCTACCCGGACGCGTGGCGAGCGGCTCGGGGACGGATCCGCGTCGGCGGGCTGTACGTGTGCGACAACGTCCTGTGGTCGGGCCAGGTCGCCGATCCCGAGGGCGATCACGGCCGCGACCCCGAGACCACCGACGCGATCGTGGAGCACAACCGCCTGATCGCCGAGGACGATCGGTTCGTCTCCTCGATCGTCCCCACGCGCGACGGCGTGATGCTCGCCCTCCGAACGGCTTAGCGCCGGGCCGGCTCCTCCTTCGGCGTCGTCACCTCGAACGGACGCGTCTCCAGCATCGGCTCGAGCTCCTCGCCGCCCTCGACACGGAGCTTCGGCAACCATTGCAGCCATCTCGGCAGGTACCAGTTCCAGTCGCCCAACAGCCGCATACTCGCCGGAACCATGATCGTCCGGACGATCGTCGCGTCGAGGAACACCGCGACGGCCAGGCCGAACCCCATCTGCTGGAACTGGCCAAGGCGCCCCGCGGCGAAGGCCGAGAACACGACGACCATGATCAGGGCCGCGCCGGTGATGATGCCGGCCGTGGTGCGCAGTCCGTAGGCGACCGCCTCGGTGTTGTCCAGGGTCTTGTCGTACTCCTCGCGGATCCGCGTGAGCAGGAAGACGTGGTAGTCCATCGACAGCCCGAACAGCACCGAGAACAGGAACAAGGGCAACCAGGCCTCGATCGCCTCGACCCGCTTGAACGGCAGCCCGATCGCGTTGAACAGCCCCAGCCCGACCCCCTTCTGGAAGACGAGGGTGACGGCGCCGTACGCGGCGGCGACCGAGAGTAGGTTCATGATGATCGCCTTGATCGGCACGACGACCGAACGGAACACGACCGTGAGCAACATGAACGACAGGCCCAGGACGAACCCCAGCACGATCCACTGGTACCGGTCGACGATCGACAGGAAGTCCGTGAACAACCCGGTGTTCCCTCCGACCAGGACCGTGACGCCCCTGACGCCATCGAACGCGCGGGGGACGATCGAGGTACGCAGGTCGCGGATCCCCTGGAACGCGGCATCGGTGAGCGGGTCGCCCGCGAAGGACGCCGAGACCAGGAGGGCGCTCCCGTCCTCCGACGGCGTCGTGACCGTCTGATCCGCGAAGGTCGGATCCGCGGCGATGCCCTGCTCGAGCTTGCCGAGCGCGGCCGCGACCTCCGGGGCCGTGACGTCGCCCGTGATCACGATCTGCGCGGGGTCGGTCACCCCTCCGGAGTTGAACTCTTGCACCAGCGTGAGGAAGGCCTGCCTCGAGGGGAACTCCTGCGGCAGTTGGCTCACGTTCTGCGACGTCCCCCGGTGGAGCTGGAAGTAGAACGCACCCAAGGTGGCGATGATCAGGACGCTTACGACGAGGAACATGACCGGCTGCGCCATGACGCGCCGGCTCATCCGGTCCCAGAACCCGCCCTGGGGGTCGTGTGAGGTATCGAGGCGCGCACGCTTCGACAGCCTCGGCCAGTTGATGCGGTCGCCGAGGAGCCCGAGGATCGCCGGCAGCAGCGTCATCGACGCCGCGATCGCGGCCAGCGTCACGAGGATCGCCCCCCCGGCGAGGCTGCGGAAGATCGAGACCGGGATGATGAGCATGCCGAGGAGCGCGAGCACGACGGTGACGCCGCTGAAGAACACCGCGCGGCTCGCCGTGCCGCCGGAGCGTCGGATCGCCTCGAGCTTCACGAAGCCCTTCTTCCGCTCCTCGCGGTAGCGCGAGACGATGAACAACGAGTAGTCGATGCCGACCGCCAGGCCGATCATCGTGATCATGTTCTCGACGAACAGGTTGAACTGGAAGACCTGACCGACCAAGGCGACCAGCCCGAGCGCGATCGCGATCGCCACCAGCCCCATGACCAGGGGCAGCACGGCGGCCACGACGGAACCGAACACGACGATCAGGACGAGCAGTGCGACGCCGAGACCGATGGTCTCGGACTTGCGCATGTCCTCCTCGGCCAGCTTCATGAAGTCGGTGAACAAGGCTGCCTGACCCGCCACCTGGACCGTGAACAGGTCGTTCGAGTCACGCCGGGCGACCGCGCGCAACCGGTCGACGTTGGCCGTCGAGATCTCCGCGATCGGGACCGGCACCAGGGTGGTCCGCAGGTCGGCCGAGATCATCGAGGATGCCTGCTCCTTGGCGTCGAAGGCGCTGTACGGGGACGACGCGAGGCTGGAGCCGGCGCGGCGGACGATCACGGTCTCGACGGCCTGGACCGCATCCGGGAAGGCGGGATCGAGGGCCGCCGAGGTCGGCGAGGTGACGAGGACCACGGCCTCCGGCGGGTCGGCCCGGGCCGGTCCGGGCTCGGCGCCCGCGAGCTGCGCCAGTTCCTCGGGCGCGAGCACTCGGGCCTCGAAGCCCTCGGGCGCGGCCGCGGGAACCGCATCGGCGAGGTCGGCGACCACGGCCTTCGCCGGACCGACCAGCTGCACGAGCACCAGGGCCCCGTGCAGATCCGGCGTGAACAGCTGCCGGCGGGCGCCCTCCGCGTCGACGTAGGTCGCCACCGGGCCGGCCACCACGTCCGGACCCAGACCCTCGACGTCGGACTTCAGATCCGTCACGAAGTCGGCGTACAGGGGATGCGAGGTGGGCAGCGACGAGCTCACGACCATGAACTCGGTGTCCTCGGAGTTGACGCCGAACCTCGTGTCGAGCACCTGCTGGGCCCGTTCGGATTCGGGGTTGTTGGTGAACGCCATGTCGTCGGACAACACCCCCGAGAGCAAGGTGGCGCTCACCATGCCCATGGCCACGATGGCCACGACCCATGCACCGATCGTCCGCCAGGGGTGCCGGCTACTGACCTTCGCGAGCGATTGCGGGTTGAGCCTCATCTCGTCCTCCTCACGGCCGCGGCCGCATGCCGGAGGTGCCCTCGGACCGAGGGCCGTTCGCCGGCGGCGGCCGCGGTACGCTCCGGTCCGCCGTGCCTAGGGCCACGCTATTGAGCCGGAGGCGCCCTCGTAGGGCCACAGGTCACGTGCGCGCAGGGGCGTCGGGACCGTGGAGGCACGAGGCAAGTAGACTCCGCGCGGCCCGCCGGACCTCGTCGGGCCGCAGGTAGGCTCGGAGACGGATCGCGCGATGGCGAAGCGGAAGTCCGACGTCGGGACCCTCTACAAGGGCAGTCCCGGACAGTGGTCCTGGTTGCTGCACCGCATCACCGGCGTGGCGGTGATCTTGTTCCTGTTCGCGCACGTGGTGGACACGGCGGTCGTCGGTTGGGGGCCCGAGGCCTACAACCGGGTGGTCAGCGTCTACCACAACTGGGCGGTCAAGCTGCTCGAGCTCGGCCTGGTGGCCGCGGTCCTGTATCACGCGATCAACGGCGTGAAGATCATGGTCTTCGACTTCTGGCCGGGGACGGCACGGCACATGAAGGGGATCGCGCTCGCCTCCACCATCATCTTCGTCCTCAGCATGATCCCGATCGTGATCATCATGGGCGACGGGATCCTTCGGTCGGCGGGGGTCTTCTGATGGCCGTCGAGGCGCCCGAGCGCCCTGCCGCCGCCCCGAGGACTCCGGGCATCCGGGGGCGCGAGCGTCCGACCGGCCTCTTCGAACTGTGGTCGTGGCTGTTCATGCGGATCAGCGGGCTCGTGCTGCTCGTCCTGGCGGTCGGTCACGTCCTGATCATGCACGTGCTGGACGACGGGGTGGACCGGGTGAACTTCGGGTTCGTCGCCGCGCGGTGGCAGAGCCCCTTCTGGCGAACGTGGGACTGGGCGTTGCTCGTGCTCGCACTGATCCACGGGATCAACGGGCTGCGCATCATCGTGCAGGACTACGTGCGGTGGCCCGGAGTCCGGTTCGCCGTGGACATGGCGTTCTTCGTCATCGGGTTCTCGCTGTTCGTGCTCGGGACGGTCATCGTGTTCACGTTCGACCCGAGCCGGTGGCCGGGGACCGTCTGAGCGATGACCTCCTTCCACACCTACGACACGGTGATCGTCGGCGCCGGAGGCGCCGGCCTGCGAGCCGCGATCGAGGCGTCCGATCGCGTGAAGACCGCGGTGATCTCCAAGCTGTACCCGACGCGCTCGCATACGGGGACCGCGCAAGGAGGCGTCTGCGCGGCCCTCGCGAACGTCGAGGAGGACTCTCCCGAGTGGCATGCGTTCGACACCGTCAAGGGCGGCGACTACCTCGTCGACCAGCCCGCCGCGCAGCTGATGTGCGAGGAGGCCGTCGAGGCGATCTACGAGCTCGAGCACTGGGGCCTGCCGTTCAACCGAACGCCCGAGGGCAAGATCGATCAGCGGCGGTTCGGCGGTCACACGCGCAACCACGGTGAGGCTCCGGTCAAGCGGGCGTGCTTCGCGGCCGACCGGACGGGCCACATGATCCTGCAGACGCTGTACCAGCAGTGCGTCAAGCGGAACGTCCGCTTCTTCAACGAGTTCTACGTGCTGGACCAGCTGATGGTCGACGGCGCGTGCGCCGGGGTCGTGGCGTACGAGCTCGCGACCGGCGAGATCCACGTGTTCCGCGCGAAGGCCGTCCTGTACGCGACGGGTGGGTTCGGCCGGATGTTCAAGGTCTCGTCGAACGCGCACACCCTGACCGGCGACGGTCCCGCGGTGCTGTTCCGCCACGGCCTGCCGCTCGAGGACATGGAGTTCTTCCAGTTCCACCCGACCGGCGTCTACAAGATGGGCATCCTGCTGTCCGAGGCGGTACGCGGCGAGGGCGGGATCCTGTTGAACGCCGACGAGGAACGCTTCATGGAGCGCTACGCCCCGACCGTGAAGGACCTCGCGCCGCGCGACATGGTGAGCCGCGCGATCTTCCAGGAGATCAGGGAGGGCCGGGGTGCCGGCCCCAGCCGCGACGCCGTCTGGCTCGACGTCCGGCACCTCCCGCGCGAGGTGATCGAGGAGAAGCTCCCCGACGTGACGGAGTTCGCCCGCGTGTACCTGGGTGTGGAGCCCACCACCGAGCTGGTGCCGATCCAGCCGACGGCGCACTACGCGATGGGCGGCATCCCGACCAACGTGGACGGACAGGTCGTGCTCGGGGAGGACGAGAGCCAGGTGCCTGGCCTGTACGCCGCCGGTGAGTGCGCCTGCGTCTCCGTGCACGGCGCGAACCGGCTGGGGACGAACTCGCTGCTGGACATCGTGGTGTTCGGTCGCCGCGGCGGCAAGCACGCAGCCGGGTTCTGCGCCGACGCCGACCTCCCGGAGCTGCCGGAACGCCCGGAGGGTACGGTCCGCGACATGGTCGACGGCCTGCTGAACCGGCCCGAGGGCGCCAACGCCGCCGACATCCGCAGCGAGCTCCAGGGGTCGATGCAGGACCTCGCCTTCGTGGTGCGGACCGAGGAGAGCCTGCGGAAGATGCAGGAGATCCTGGGAGGCCTGCACGAGCGGTTCGACCACGTGTACGTGCAGGACACCGGCACGATGTTCAACACCGAGCTGATGGAGGTCGTCGAGCTCGGCTTCCTGCTCGAGTGCGCGGACGCGCTCGTCGCGGCCGCCCTCGCGCGCGACGAGAGCCGGGGGGGGCACTACCGGGAGGATCACCCCTTGCGAGACGACGCGAACTGGCTGAAGCACTCGCTCGCCTACCGGGAGGGAGACGGTTCGATCCGCCTCGAGCACAAGCCGGTGAAGCTGGGGCCCTACGTCCCCATGGAACGGAAGTACTGATGGCCACCGCATCCGACGGTCTCGGCGAGATCCTCGACGCGTCGGACCTGCGCGCGGCCGGCGTGGCCCGCAGGGTCACCCTCACGCTGAAGATCCGCCGGTACAACCCTGAGGCGCGCGGCGAGGAATCCTGGTGGGACGAGTTCGAGATCCAGGCCGACCCCGACGACCGGCTGCTCGATGCGCTGCACCAGGTGAAGTGGTACCACGACGGGACGCTCGCGCTCCGGCGCTCGTGCGCGCACGGCATCTGCGGCTCCGACGCGATGATGATCGATGGCAAGAACGCGCTCGCGTGCAAGGTCATCGTCCGCGACATCGCCCCGAAGGTCACGGTGGAGCCGATCCGCGGCCTCCCGGTGCTGAAGGACCTCATCGTCGACATGGAGCCGTTCTTCGCCGGGTATCGCTCGGTGCTGCCCTACCTGATCAACGACTCGGGCGAGCCGGATACCGAGCGGCTCCAGTCGCCCGAGGAACGGCACCGGTTCGACGACACCACCAAGTGCATCCTGTGCGCCGCGTGCACCACCTCGTGCCCGATCTTCTGGGGCGACGAGGAGTACGTCGGCCCCGCGGCGATCGTGAACGCCCACCGGTTCGTCTACGACTCTCGAGACGAGGCCGGCAAGGAGCGCCTCGAGATCCTGTCCGAGAAGACCGGCGTATTCCGGTGCCGGACCACGTTCAACTGCACCGAGGCGTGCCCCCGCGGCATCGAGGTCACCAAGGCGATCCAGGACGTGAAGCGCTCGATCCTGTTCGACCGCTTCTGAGCAACGAGCCTTCCCGCCTTTCGACGGTGCCCCGCGCCGGACGCCGTTAGGGTTCGGTCGTGGCGCATCTGGTGACGCTCATCCCCGGCGACGGTATCGGGCCCGAGGTGTCCGAAGCGACGCGCCGCGTGCTCGACGCGACCGGCGTCCAGATCGAGTGGGTCGTGGAGGAGGCCGGCACGTCCACGCTCGAGCGCGAGGGCGTCACGCTGCCCGAACAGGTCCTCGAGCAGATCCGTCGCTCTCGCGTCGCGATCAAGGGACCGATCAGCACCCCGGTCGGGTCCGGGTTCCGGAGCGTGAACGTCGAGCTCCGCCGGTCGCTCGACCTGTTCGCGTCGGTCCGCCCGTCCCGCTCGCTCGCCGGTCTCCCGACGCGGCATCCCGACGTCGACCTCGTGGTGATCCGCGAGAACACCGAAGACCTGTATCAGGGGATCGAGTTCGAGCGCGGGACACCCCAGGCGCTCGAGCTCCGCGCCGAACTCCGGCGGTTGTCCGGCCGGGAGATCCGCGAGGACTCCGGGTTCACGGTCAAGCCGATCTCGGTCACCGGCGCCCGCCGGATCGTGCGGTTCGCGCTGGAGTTCGTCGGCGATCACGGCCGGCGCAAGATCACGCTCGGGCACAAGGCCAACATCATGCGGTTCTCCGATGGCCTGTTCCTCTCGATCGGGCAGATCGAGGCGGAGGATCATCCGGATGTGTGGTTCGAGGACATGGAGATCGACCAGCTCTCGATGCGCCTGGTGCGCGAGCCCGGAGCGTTCGACGTCCTGCTCCTCCCGAACCTGTACGGGGACATCATCTCGGACCTGTGCGCCGGGCTGGTCGGCGGCCTCGGCCTGGCGGCCGGCGCCAACCTCGGCTGGGAATACGCGGTGTTCGAGCCCGTCCACGGGAGCGCGCCCGACATCGCTGGCCGGAGCGTCGCGAACCCCATCGCGATGATCCTGTCTGGGGCGATGCTGCTCCGGCACGTGCACGAGCACGCGGCCGCGGCGGCCGTGGAGGGCGCCGTCGACCACGTGCTCGAACGGGGCGAGGTACGGACCCCGGACCTCGGCGGCACGTCGTCGACCGACGACGTCGCGGCGGCGATCGTGGGAGCGCTCGCCCGATGAGCAGGACGGTGGTCCGTCGACGGATCGACGTGATCGCCGCGCTGGCCGGGCTCGCCGTCCTCCTGCCGTGCGCGCTCGTCGCCGCGGACGGGACGGTCGGCCCGGTCGAGCTGGCCGTGTTCCACGCGATCAACGGGCTGCCCGCCGCGCTGTCCCCCGTGATGCAGGGGGCGCAGTGGCTCGGCGTGCTCGCGGTCGGGCCGATCGTCGCGGTGATCGCGGCGCTGTCCCGGCGGTGGCGCCTGGCGATCGCGTGCCTGCTGGTGACGATCGAGAAGCTCGTGTTCGAACGCATCGTGTGGCAGCTCGTCGAGCGCTCCCGTCCCGGTACGACGATCGCGGACGCGATCGTCCGCGGGGACACGCCGACGGCAGGTGCCTCCTTCGTCTCGGGTCACGTCGTCTTGTTGACCGGGCTGGCCTGGGCCGTCACGCCCTACCTCCGAGGCCCGTGGCGGATCCTGCCGTGGGCGGTCGTCGCGCTGGTCGCGTTCGCGCGCGTCTACCTGGGAGCCCATGCCCCGCTCGATGTCCTGGGCGGGTTCGGGCTCGGGCTGGTGGTGGGCGGCACCGCGAACGTCATCGTAGGGCTGAGCCCGCGGACCGCGGGCGTGGCAGACGACGCCGGGGCGCGATACAACTAGAGGGAACGGACGTCGTCATGAGTGGAGGTGTCGGCGTGGGTGCCAAGGTCGGAGATCGCATCGAGCTCGAATCCGAGACCGTCGGGACGCCGGTCCGAGAGGGAGAGATCCTCGAGGTGATGCAGGGTGAGCTCTCGGTCCGGTACCGGGTCCGGTGGCGCGACGGCCACGAGTCCGTCTTCACGCCGAGCGGCGGCACCGCTCGGATCATCCCCCGGAAGGCGACGGCCCCGAAGGCGAAGAAGCGATAGTCAGCTCGGGTGCGAGTGCCCCTCGGAGCCCCGACCGGGCTCCCCCGGGGGGAGCTGTCAGCAGCCGGGTTCGCCCGGGTGCCCGCAGCACTGCGCGCTCGTGAACGTCGCGCGGAACCGGTTGCGCACCGTGAGCCGGAGCTTCGTGAGGACAGGAGCGTCGTACTCGCGCCAGTTGGTGAAGAAGTTCCGAGCGTGACGCCGGACCTCCATGAGGAACCGGCGCATCATCCCCCTCCGTTGCCGGCCGTCCAGTCGTCCGGGGGATCGTCGCGCAGGGTCGCGGGGAGCAGCTCGTTCTTGCGCCACGGCTTGACGGCCTCGGCGTAGAAGTCGCGCCCCCGGCAATCGTTCACGACCCAGACCGGGAAGTCGTCGAACTCCATCCTGCGGATCGCCTCGGTCGCGAGCTCCTCGAACGCGATGACCTCCTGCGCGCGCACCGTCAGCGCGGCGAGCGCTCCCCCGCCCCCCAGCGCGGCCATGTAGACGGCCGTGTGCTTCTCGAGCTCGTCGCGGATGGCCGGCCCACGACCGCCCTTGCCCATGATCCCCTTCAGGCCGAGCTCCAGCAGGCGCGGGGTCCACTTGTCCATCCGGCTCGCCGTCGTCGGACCGGCCGAGCCGGTCACGTTGCCCGGACGCTCCGGTGTGGGGCCGACGTAGTAGACGATCTGCCCCGCGATGTCGAACGGCAGGTCCTCGCCGCGGTCGAGCATCTCGACCATCCGTTCGTGGGCCGCGTCGCGAGCTGCGTAGACGGTCCCCCGCACCAGGACCACGTCGCCGATCTCCAACAGGCGAACGTCCTCATCCGTGAGCGGCGCCTCGATCCGCTTGCGACCGTCGTCCAAGATCTCCACCGACATCTCAGATCACCCTCGAGCCCGTCCGGTGCGCGTGGCACTCGATGTTCACGGCCACGGGCAACGACGCGATGTGCGTTGGCATCGTCTCGACGTGAACGGCGAGCACGGTCTGGGTGCCGCCGAGCGCCTCCGGACCGAGCCCCAGCGCGTTGCACCGCTCGTAGAGCTCCGCCTCGAGCTCGGCGATCTGCTGATCCGGGTTCGGCTGCCCGACCTTGCGCATCAGCGCGAGCTTGGCGATCACGGCCGACATCTCGAAGTTGCCTCCGATGCCGACGCCGATGATCCCGGGCGGGCAGGCGTTGGGGCCGGATTCGGCAACGGCCTGCAGGACGAAGTCCTTGGCGCCTTCGAGCCCGTCGGCGGGCTTCAGCATCGCGTGCTTGGCCATGTTCTCGGACCCCGCCCCCTTGGCGTCGACCTGGATCCGGATCTGGTCGCCGGGAACGACCCGCGTGTGGATGAACGCAGGCGTGTTGTCGCCGGTGTTCTTGCGGTCGAACAACGGGTCCCGGACGATCGAGCCGCGCAGGTACCCGTCGCCGTAGCCCTGCCGCACGCCCTCGTTGACCGCGTCGTAGAGGTCGGCGCCCCCGACGTGCACGTCCTGGCCGAGCTCCAGGAAGATCACGGTGTAGCCGGTGTCCTGGCAGTAGGGGTACTCCCCCTCGGCGGCGAGCTCCTGGTTGCGGATCAGCAGATCGAGCACCTGACGCCCGAGCGGCGACTCCTCGAGATCCCGGGCCCGTTTGACGAGCCGAACCATCTCTTCGGGGACCCGGTAGTTGATCTCGATGCAGAGCTCGCGCACGACCCGGGTGATCTCCGCAGCGTCGACCTCACGCAGCCCGGCCATGTCCACCGCCATGCTAGCGCCGGCGCTTCCAGGCGTCCGGTGCGGGTGAGAGGATGCGCCGATGGTCAGCGGACTCTCGTCGACGGCCCGGCCGACCCGGCTCCGGCTCGCGGGGTTCCTGTGCGTCGCGCTGGGCGCAGTGGCCGCCGGGGTGGGAGCCACCCGCGAGTGGGCGACGATCGGGTTCACGGCCGACACCGAGCACGCCGTCGATGTCCCGGTGCACGGGACCGACGTGTGGGAGGGCAAGGTCGTGCTCTTCGCGACCGCCGCCGCGCTCGTGGTGCTGCTGGCGACCCGTATCGCTGGTGCCGCGACGACGCGTCGCGGGCTGGCGGTCGTGCTCATCGTCCTCGGCGCCCTCTGCATCGCGCTTCCGGTCATGGACGCCATCCGTTCGGGCGACCGGTTCGGCGGCGTGCAGGGCGTCGACCGCCTGGCCCGAACCCTGTCGGTTCAGCTCGGCCTGCCCGAAGACGTCGTGCGCGGGCGACTGTCCCACCTCCTTGAGCAGGAGCTCCGGGTGGAGGTCGAGCCGGGCCTGTGGCTGACGGCCGCCGGGGGCGTCCTGCTCGTCGTGGGGGGAGCCTTGAGCCTCGCCTGGATCCGTCGTGCATCGACGGCCGACGCCCTGCAGGCGGACGCGTCTTAGAGCTTCGCCAGGTCCGCACA
The DNA here is from genome assembly GCA_049587975.1 of Actinomycetota bacterium. Taxonomy (GTDB): domain Bacteria; phylum Actinomycetota; class UBA4738; order UBA4738; family HRBIN12; genus DASSJM01. Next base: position 14,086 of record JBAVEY010000009.1, read on the forward strand.
CTTGACGCGGATGCCCTCGGCGGCCCCCCGGAGCGCCGCGAGCTCGCCCTCGTTCAGGTCGAGCTCCACGATCTCGGCGACGCCGCCGCGCGACAGGCGGACCGGAACGCCGACGTACACGTCGTCGATCCCGTACTGCCCCGTGCACCAGGCGCAAACGGGCAGGAGTTCCTCGGTGTTGTGCACGATCGAAGCGACCATCTTCGCGATCGAGGCCGAGGGCGCGTAGTACGCGCTCCCCTTCTTCAGCAGGCCGACGATCTCCGCGCCCGCGTCGCGCGTGCGCGCGTAGAGGCGCTCGAGGGTGGCCTCGTCGACCAGCTCGTCGAGCGGCTTGCCGTCGACGGTCGCGTGCCGCGGCAGGGGCACCATCGACTCGCCGTGGGAGCCGAGCGTCATCGCCTCGACGACCAGCGGCGACACCCCCAGCTCCTCCGCGATGAACGCCCGCAGGCGGGCCGAGTCGAGCACACCCGCCATCCCGGTCACCCGTTCCTTCGGGAACCCGGAAGCGTCGGCCGCGAGGAAGGTCATCTCATCGAGCGGGTTCGTGACGACGATGATGATGGCGTCCGGTGACCCGGGGACGAACCGCTCGACCACCTCGCCAACGACGCCCGCGTTCTTGCCGAGCAGGTCCATCCTGCTCATCCCCGGTTGCCGGGGGAACCCGGCGGTGATCACGACGACGTCCGAGCCAGCCGTATCCGCGTAATCGTTCGTGCCGATCACGTGCGGCTCGAAGCCGACGACCGGCGCCGACTGACGCAGGTCGAGCGCCAGGCCCTGGGGCAGGCCTTCCACGATGTCGATCAGGACGACCTCCGCGAGCCCACGCTCGACGAGCCGCATGGCCGTGGTCTGTCCGACGAACCCGCTCCCGACGACGGTGACGCGCATGGCTGACGCTCCTCGTTGGTACGGCAGCGCCATCCTATCCGCGTCGTGCGCCGACCCGACCGCCGTGACTATTCGCGGCGGCTGGTGAGGTAGGCGCCGGCGAGCACCAGCCCGGTCCCGACGAGCGAGATGGCTGCGATCGTCTCGTCCCGGAAGATCACGCCGAGCACGATCGCGACGACCGGCAGGAAGTAGATCGCCACCGATCCGCGGGTGGCGCCCACGCGCCCGACGAGCGTGGTCATGGCGACGAACGCCCACCCCGTCCCGAAGAAGCCGAGCGCCACCACGGCGGCCGCGCTCGCCCAGTCGAACTCCGAGTTCGGCAGCGAGACGAGCGCCGCCGGCGCGAGCAGGACCAGGGCGACGACCTGCGCCCGCAGGAGCACCGGGAGCGCACCGTAGCGCTGCTGGAGCGGAACGGCGATGTTCACCGCGATGCCGTACAGCAGGACCGCGAGGAGCACGAGCGCGGCGCCGAGCGCCGTGGCGTCCGCGTCGTGCGTCGCGGGCCACAGCACCGCGACGACGCCCACGAAACCGATCGCGATGCCGGCCAGCTGGCGACCGGCCGGCAGCCGGCGCAACAGGATGGCCGCCGTGACGGCCGCGAAGATCGGCACCGCGCCGTTGAGCATCCCGGCGAGCGACGAGTCGATCCACTGCTGCCCGATCGGGAACAGCAGGAGCGGCGCAGCCATCCAGACCACCCCGAGCAGGGCGACGCGAGACAGGTCGGCCCGGTCGACGGGGCGATGCGAACGCGGGAGCAACGACAGGGTCAACGCGCCGACCGCCACGCGGCCGAACGCCACCAGTCCGGGGCCGAAGTGCTCGAGCCCGATCTCGATGAACAGGAACGAGGCACCCCACATCGCGGCGATGGCGGCGAGCAGCGCCCATTCCTGCGGGCCGAACGCCTCGCGGCGAGTCCCCTGGGCGGTCTCGATCAGCGGACGCCTGCTCACCCCGGGCGGTCCTGCGCCCAGCTCGTCCGCTCCGCTGCTCACGCGGCCTCCCCGTCGTGCCGACCCCTCATGCCTCCGCCAACGCTCCGCGACGCCTCGATGATGCCAACGTGGGGGGACATCTCAACGTGAGACCAGCTCCTGGATGACCGCGTCCCGCACCTGGGTGGTGGTCGCCGCGCCCGGATCGTCCCGGGTGGGACGCAGGTCGTCGGTCACGGTCCGGCCCTGCGCGATGACGGCCGCGACCGCGGCCTCCAGCCGATCCCCCGCATCACCCTCGCCCACGTGGCGCAACAACATGGCGCCGCACAGGATGAGGGCCATCGGGTTCGCGCGGTTCAGACCCCGGTACCTCGACGCGGTCCCGTGCGTCGCCTCGAAGACCGCGCACCCGTCGCCGATGTTCACGCCGGGCGCCACGCCGAGCCCCCCGACCAGGCCCGCGCAGAGGTCGGAGACGATGTCGCCGTACAGGTTCGGCAGGACGAGCACGTCGTGGTCCTCCGGACGCCGGACGAGCTGCATCGCGAGGTTGTCGATGATCCGGTCCTCGAACGCCACCTCCGGGTACTCGCGAGCCACCTCCCGCGCCACCTCCAGGAACAGCCCGTCCGAGACCTTCATGATGTTCGCCTTGTGCCCCGCGGTGACCTTCCGGCGCCCGTTCGCCATCGCGCGCTCGAAGGCGAACCGGACGATCCGGCGGCTGGCGCCCTCGCTGATCGCCTTGATCGACAGGCCGGAGTCCTCCCGGATGTGCTTCCCGGTCGTCCGTTCGATGAACCCGATCAACTCGGCGGTCGACGACGCCCCCTGCTCGAACTCGATCCCCGTGTACGAATCCTCGGTGAGCTCACGCACCACCACCAGGTCCACGCGGTCGTAGCGGGAGCGAACCCCCGGGTAGAGCCGGCAGGGGCGCAACGCGGCGTACAGACCGAGCGCCGAACGCAGCGAGACGTTGACGCTCGGGAAGCCCATGGGGGTGCCGAGCGGTCCCTTCAGGGCCACCCCCGTGCTCCGGATCGACCCGATCACGCGGGGGGGCAACGGCGAGCCTTCCTCTTCCATGACCGAGAGCCCGGCGGGTTGGACGTCCCATTCGAGGTCGACGCCGGTGGCCTCGACGGCCAGCCGCGCGGCGTCGACGAGCTCGGGGCCTGCCCCGTCCCCGGGGATCAGCGTGATCCGGTGAGCCGCCACGCCGGGATTCTGATGGGATGATGGGCGCTACGACCATCCGGAGAGGCGTTCGGTGACCGACAGGGGCCTTCGCGAGATCGTGGCAGCCCAAACGCGGCTGTCCGACATCGACGGGCGGGCCGGCCGGCTCTGGTACGTCGGCTACGACATCCACGACCTCGCCGGCCGCACCTCGTACGAGGAGGTCGTGCACCTGCTCCATGAGCTACGGCTGCCCAACCAGCGGGAGTTGGACGCGCTCATGGACTTCATGGTCGAAGAGCGCGAGGTCTCGAAGTTCCTCCAGGACCTGATGCCGACCCTCGCGCAACAGACCTCGCCGATGTCGATGCTCCGAACGAGCGTGTCGGCGGCGTCGGCCTACGACCCCGACGGGTGGGATGACTCGGCGGAGGCCGACCGCCGCAAGGCGCTTCGCCTGATCTCGAAGACCCCGACCCTGCTCGCCATGTACCACCGGATGCGGACGGGGCAGGAGATCGTCCCACCCAACCCGAAGCTCCCACACGCCGCGAACTTCCTCCACATGCTGCTCGGCCTCGAGCCCTCGCAGGAGGACGCCGAGGTGATCGACACCACGTTCGTGCTCTACGCGGACCACACGATGAACGCCTCCACGTTCACGGCGCGCATCGTGGCCTCGACGCTCGCCGACATGTTCTCGGCGATCACCGCGGCGATCGCCGCCCTCAAGGGTCCGCTCCACGGCGGGGCCAACGAGGAATCGATGAAGATGCTCGAAGAGGTGGGCTCGCCGGACCGCGCCGAGGCCTACGTCCACGATCGCCTCGAGCGCCATCAGAAGGTGATGGGGTTCGGGCACGCGGTCTACAAGACGATGGATCCCCGGGCCGTCGTCCTCAAGCGCCTGTCGAAGGAGACCGGCGAGCGCCACGGCGACACCTCGTGGTACGAGATCTCCGAGGCCATCGAACGCACGGTCGCCGAGCAGAAGGGCCTGTATCCGAACGTCGACTTCTTTGCGGCGAGCGTGTACCACGCCCTCGGCATCCCGACCGACCTCATGACCCCGATCTTCGCGATCGCCCGGATGGCCGGATGGACCGCTCACGTGCGCGAGCAGTACGCGGACAACCGCGTGATCCGACCCGGCTCGGAGTACATCGGCCCGGTCGATCAGACCTGGGTGCCGATCGACGATCGGTAGCGGCTCAGGCCGGAACCGGAGGCGGCGGAGGAGCCGCCTGCGCCCCCGAGGCCGATGGCGAGGCCGACTCCCAGACCCGGTTCAGGTGCTCCTGGACGTACGCCGCCATCCCGATCCACAGCACGAGCGCGATGATGACGACCAGCGCCGGCGAGATCTGCGAGGCCATACCTCGCTGCTGCTGCATCTGGACGATGTGGTTCGCCGTGTTGTAGTAGGCGATGAACGGCGGCACGATCAAGAGGAATCCCGGGATCACCGCCAGGAGGGACCGCGACGGGCTGATCGTCTGGTCGTTCGTGTACCTCTGGATCTCCTCGTTCACCTTGTAGTACCAGTAGAACCCGTAGATCCCGAGCGTGATCAGCGAGAGCGCCAGCACGCCGAGCGGGTTCCGCTTCAGGTAGGACTGACCCTGGATCATCACCGTCTCCGCCATCGCGGACCTCCTCGTGTCGGGAATCTGGCTCGTCTCGAGCCCAGCGAGTCTACGTTGCGCTCGGGGCCGGACGTGGGAGCAACCCCGCCCCCTCGATCACCTGCCGAACGAGCTCCTCGCGTCCCAGACCCATGACGTGGACGCCGGAGATCCCGGGGAGCTTCTGGAGTCCCGACACGATCTCGACGCACTGTGCCGTCCCGAGGGCCTCCGCCTCGTCGCCGGCGTCCTCGAGTGCGCGCAGCAGACCGTCGGGAACCCGCACGCCCGGCAGGCGCTCGTTCATGTACCGGGCCTGTCTGGCGCTCCGGAGCGGCGCCACGCCGACGAAGACCGCCGCGCGCTCGAACACCCCTCGCCGACGGACCACCTCGGCCCACTCAGCCAATCGGTCCAGGTCGTAGGCGATCTGCGTCATGACGAAGCCCGCCCCCGCATCGAGCTTCACCTCGAGCCGGGCGGGGTCGTATCGCTCGGCGAGCGGGCTGTCGGCCACCCCGGTGAAGTACCGCGGAGCGTCCGAGATCTCGGCACCCGAGGGCAATCGGGCCTCATCACGGAGCGTGGACGCGAGCGCGAGGAGCTCGAGCACGTCGATGTCGCTCACCGTGGCCGCGTCCGGCTCGTCTCCGACCGAGAGCGGGTCGCCCGTCAGGCAGAGCAGGTTCCGCGCACCGAGGGCCCACCCGCCCAGCAGGTCGGCCGCGATCGCCAGTCGGTTCCGATCGCGGACCGTGAGCTGCAGGGTGGGCTCGATCCCCGATCGAGCCACGATGGCGGCGCCGGCCACCGGCGACATGTGCGCGCTGGCGGTGGGGTTGTCGGTCACGTTCACCGCATCGGCGTACCCCACGAGCTCGCGCGCCTGACGCTCGACCGGCTCCGGGCTCGCCGAGCGTGGCGGGACCACCTCGGACGTCACGCAGAACCGGCGCGAGCGCGCCAGCGCCTCGAGCCGGCTGGACGGAACGCTCAATGCTGCTCGGAGAGCTTCTCGGCCGCGGTGACGGTGTTCAGCAACAGCATCGCGGTGGTCATCGGGCCCACGCCACCCGGCACCGGCGTGATCATCCCGGCGACCTCCTTGACCTCCTCGAAGGCCACGTCCCCGACCAGCCCGTGGTCGGTGCGATGGACACCGACGTCCACCACGACGGCGCCCGGTTTGATCATGTCGGCGGTGATCATCTGCGGTCGTCCGGTCGCCGCCACGAGGATGTCGGCGCGCCGCGTATGTTGCGCGAGGTCCCGCGTCTTGATGTGGCAGACCGTCACGGTCGCGTTCCCGCGGATCCAGTCCTGCGCTAGGAGGATCGACAGCGGCGCCCCGACCAGGTCCCCGTACCCGGCGACCACGATCTCCGCCCCCTCCAGCTCGACGCCCGAACGGAGAAGGAGTTCGACGATGCCGTACGGGGTCGCGGGCGGGAACGAGGGCTCGCCGCGGACCATCAGACCCACGTTCAGCGGGTGCAGGCCGTCGACGTCCTTCCGCGGGTCGATCGTCGTCTGCACGGCGAGCTCGCTGATGTGCCGCGGGAGCGGGAGCTGCACGATGATCCCGTGGATCTCGGGGTCGCGGTTCAGCCGGCGGATCGTGGCGAGCAGTTCGCCTTCGGTGACGAACCCTGGCATGTCCACCTGCTCCGAGCGCATCCCGACCTCCGAGCACGCCTTGTGCTTGGCCCCCAGGTAGATGCGGGACGCTTCGTCGTCGCCGACCAGCACGGCCGCGAGCCCCGGCTGGATCCCGCGATCGACGAGCGCCATCGCGCGTTCGGCCACCTGCGCCTTGACCTGCGCGGCGATCGCCCTGCCGTCGAGGATGGTTGCCGTCACGAGCGGCAATCCTACCGACGGGGAGGGGCCGGCGGAACGACACCGGGGGCGACCTCGAGGTCTCGGGTCAGGCGGTCGCGATCACCCAGAGCGGGATCTCACCCTCATCCTCGATCTCGTCGGCCTGCATCAGTCGGAAACCGGCGTCCCGGAGCAGCTGCCGATTCGTGTCGGCGTCGAAGTGACTCCAGTACATCGGCGCCCCGTGGAAGTCCGGGATCATCTCCGCCGGGTTGTCGCCGCTCCCCAACGTGCCTGCGAACAGGCCGCCCGGCTCGAGCCACCCGTGGATACGGGCGATCAGGGCGGGGTGGAACGTCCGTGGCACGTGGATCAGCGTCCAGAACGCCACCACCGCGTCGAACGATCGTGGCACGAACGCGAGATCGGTCATGTCCGCTCGCACGAACGCCGCCGCCGGCGCATTCCTGCGCGCAAGCTCGAGTTGCATCGCCGAGATGTCGACCCCAACGACGCGCGAACGGGCCGTGAGTTCGGCAGTGATCAGGCCCGCGCCGCAGCCGAGGTCGAGGACCCGGCCGCGGTCGGGGACGAGGTCGAGCACGCGATCGAGGAACCGTCGGAAGTAGGTCTCGGGCCCGCGTCCACCGCGGAGGGCCTCGGCGTAGCGCTCCGCGATCGCGTCGTAACCCGATCCGACGACGCGCCGTGGCTCCTGTGTCACGGGTCAGTGACGGAAGTGCCGCCGCCCGGTCAGGACGACCGCCATCCCACGTGCCTCGGCGACGGCGAGGACCTCCTCGTCGCGGATCGAGCCGCCCGGGTGGATCACCGCCGTCACGCCCGCGTCCGCGGCGACCTCGACCGCGTCCGGGAACGGGAAGAACGCGTCGCTCGCCATCACCGAGCCCTTGGCCCGATCGCCGGCCTTTCGGGCGGCCAGGAACGAGGCGTCCACCCGCGACATCTGGCCCGCTCCCACACCGACGGTGGCCAGCCCCCGCGCGAACACGATCGCGTTGGACTTGACCCGCATCGCGACGATCCAGGCGAACCGCAGGTCGCGCGATTCGTCCTCGGTGGGCGGGCGGTCCGAGACGACCTCGAGGTCGCCCGCGCTCTCCGGCGCCGCGTCCCGGTCCTGGACGAGCGCTCCTCCCGAGAGCGCGCGAACGTCGAGCCCTCCGGGCTCCGGCAACGGCGCCCGGACCACGCGGAGCCCCTTGCGCTCGGCGAACGCCGCGAGGGCGCCGGGCGTGAACGAGGGCGCGACCACGACCTCCGTGAAGACCTCGCCCATCGCGCGTGCCGCGTCCTCGTCCGCCTCGCGACCGAACGCGACGATCCCGCCGAAGGCGCTCACGCTGTCGGATTCGAACGCGGCAGCGTAGGCGGCTGCCAGGGTGCTCTGCACGCCCGCCCCGCACGGGTTGTTGTGCTTCACGATCACCGCGGCCGGGCCCAGGTGGTCGAGATCGGCCGCGAGGGTGAGCGCGGCATCGACGTCGAGCCAGTTGTTGAACGACATCTCCTTGCCCTCGATCACGACCTCGGCACCGCCGAGGACGCCCCGCCCGCCGGCGTCGGCGAACAGCGCCCCGCGTTGATGCGGGTTCTCGCCGTAGCGGAGGTCGGCCACCTTGTCCAACGCGAGGCCGACGTACCCCGGCAGCGCCTCGTCCGCCGAGGCGAACCACCCCGCCACCGCCGCGTCGTAGGCGGCGGTGTGCGCGAACGCCTGGGCAGCGAGCCCCCGCCGGAGCTCGAGGGACAGGCCGCCCTCGGTGCGGAGCGCGTTCAGGACGTCCGGGTAGCGCGACGGGCTCACCACCACGCCCACGGAGGCGAAGTTCTTCGCCGCCGCGCGCACCATCGCGGGTCCGCCGATGTCGATCTTCTCGATCACGTCGTCCTCGCGGGCGCCGCTCGCCACCGTCTCGCGGAACGGGTACAGGTTCACGACGACCAGGTCGATCGGTTCGATGCCCTGCTCCGCGAGCTGGCCCAGGTGATCGGGCTTGCGGCGGTCCGCCAGGATCCCCGCATGGACCTTCGGGTGCAACGTCTTCACGCGACCGTCGAGCATCTCCGGGAACCCGGTGATCTCCTCGACCGGCGTCACCGGCACCCCGGCGTCTCGGAGCGTCGCCGCCGTCCCGCCGGAGGAGACGATCGCGACCCCGAGGTCGGCGAGACCGCGCGCGAACTCGACGACGCCATCCTTGTCGTACACGGCGAGGAGCGCTCGACGCACCGGACGGACGTCGCTCATCTCGGCACCTCCTCAAGGACGCGGACGATCCGGCCGTCGAGGACCAGCCGACCCTCGCCGAGGGCGCGGACGGCGGCCGGGAGGAGCCGGTGCTCCACCTCGTGGACGCGCGCCTCGAGCGCGTCCCAGTCGTCGTCGGGCCGGACCTCGATCGCCTCCTGGAACACAACCGGCCCGTGGTCGACCTCCTCGTCGACCAGATGCACCGTCACCCCGGTCACCTTCACGCCCCATGCCAGGGCATCGGCGACGGCGCTCGTGCCCGGGAACGCCGGGAGCAGGGCGGGATGCACGTTCAGCATGCGACCCCGGAACGCGTGGACGAGCTCGGGGCCGGCGATCCGCATATAGCCCGCGAGCGCGACGACGTCGATCGCGCGGTCGCGCAGGATCGCGACGAGCGCGTGATCGAACGTCGACCGATCCGCGAAGGCGGCCGGATCGACGTGCACCGCCTCCACCGCGTGGGCCCGCGCGCGTCCGAGCGCTCTCGCGTCCGAACGATCGCTGATCGTGAGGACGACCCACGGGCCGACGACCGCGTCATCGAGGAGCGCCTGCAGGTTCGTTCCGGATCCAGAGGCAAGCACGGCTACCCGAGGGGTCACGGCGGGCACGCTAGGGAGACCGAGGGGAAGCTGTCAACACGGCATCGGGGAGGGGTGGAGAGGGACGCGCGCCGCGCCGGGGTCGTTGCGGGCGGGGAGGGTGGGGACGGTGTTTGGGGGGCCTGATCCGGGTCGAGGTGGGGTGGGGTGCGGCAGATGTGCGGGGCTATCGCTCGTGTTGGCCTCCGGGCGATGCAAGTGAACGACGAAGTGCATCCACCACATGAAGCCGAAGAGGCTCGTCCGATTCCAGATCCATCAGGACTTCGGCCATCCTTTGTCCGTCCGGCCGTTCGCGGAACTGTCGGATCGCGTCCGCTCGGATGATGGAGGGGGCAGTCAAGTCCCGAAGGAGATCCCGTCGCTCGTCGACGCTCAAGCGTGAGACGTGACGTATCGCACGCCAACTCAGGTCGCCCATACGCGGCAGTATGCCCCGCCCGAGGCGGGGGGCAAAGTCGCTGCTCTCGAGCACCTTCTCCCGGACTGCCGGGCTCACGGAGCTGTGGTCCCC
>JBAVEY010000010.1:0-5561 GCA_049587975.1 Actinomycetota bacterium
GGGCGGAGGTCTTCCTGAGCTCGCCGGGTCGCGAAGCCGGTCCCCCACAGGTTCCACCAGAGGTAGCCGGCGAGCACGAGGGCCGCGGCGATGAAGACGAAACCCGTGATGCGCAGGATCCGACCCCGGCGGCTCCGGCGCCGACGGGTGGTGGGGGGGCGGTCGGGCACCGCGCTGCCGTCGAGCACCTCCGTTTCGGCCATCCTTCAAGTGTCGCAGGTTGGGCCCTTGCACTTGAGCGATGCACGCGAGACGACCCGAGGCTCGTCCGATGCCCCCCTACAATCTGGCCGTGGCCGCTCGCTCACCGCTCATCGAGGCGCTGAACCCCGTCCAGGCCGAGGCGGTCCTGCACACCGAGGGTCCCGTGCTGATCGTTGCCGGCGCGGGCTCGGGCAAGACCCGAGCGCTCACGCACAGGATCGCGTACCTGATCCGGGAGCACGGTGTCAGCCCCTACGCGATCCTCGCGATCACGTTCACGAACAAGGCGGCCCGCGAGATGGCCGCGAGGGTGGAGGGTCTCCTCGGCCAACGGATCGCGCAGGGGATGTGGATCCTCACGTTCCACTCGGCGTGCGCGCGGATCCTCCGGCGCGAGCACGACCACCTCGGCCTGCCGAGCAGCTTCACGATCTACGACGAGGGGGACACGGAGCGCCTGCTCTCGAGCGTGCTCAAGGACCTGAACCTGGACCTCAAGCGGTACCCGCCGCGCGCGATGGCCGCCGCGATCGGCAAGGCCAAGGACAACGTCCTGTCGGCCGGCGAGTTCGCGCAGATGGCCGGGAACTTCTACGAGCAGACGATCGCGAACGTCTACGTCGAGTACGAGAAACGCAAGCTCGCCGCGGGGGCGCTCGACTTCGACGACCTCATCACCGAGACCGTCCGCCTGTTCCGCGACCATCCGGCGGTCCTCGAGCACTACCAAGAGTGGTTCCGGTACGTCCTGGTCGACGAGTACCAGGACACGAACCGCGCGCAGTACCAGCTGGTGAACCTTCTCGCGGCCAAGTACCGCAACGTGTGCGTCGTCGGGGACGCGGACCAGGGCGTCTACTCCTGGCGTGGGGCGACGATCCAGAACCTCCTGGACTTCGAGCGGGACTACCCCGACGCCGAGGTCTTCTTGATGGAGCAGAACTACCGCTCAACGTCGAACATCCTCGCGATCGCGAACGCGCTGATCGAGCACAACGTGCAGCGCAAGCCGAAGTCGCTGTGGACCGAGACGACCGAGGGCGAGCTGGCCGTCCGGTTCCGCGCCGACGACGAACACGAGGAGGCCCTGTTCGTCGCGGAGGAGACGCACCGGCTGGTGGAGGAGGAGGCGCATCGCTACTCGGACGTCACGGTCTTCTACAGGACCAACGCCCAGAGCCGCGTGCTCGAGGACGTCTTCATGCGGGCGGGGATCCCGTACCGGGTGGTCGGCGGCGTGCGCTTCTATCAGCGCAGGGAGATCAAGGACGTCCTCGCGTACCTTCGGCTGCTGCTGAACCCGCAGGACGTGATCAGCGCGCGCCGGGTGGTGAACACGCCCAAGCGCGGGATCGGCGACGCGACCGTGGCGGCGCTCGAGGGGTTCGCGGCCATCGAGCAGATCCCGTTCCTCGAGGCCACCCGGCGGGCGGACGAGCTCCCCGAGCTCGGGTCGCGCGCGAAGGGTGCGATCGCCGGGTTCGTCGGCGTGATGCGGCGTCTGCAGGAGGCGTTCGATTCCGGGGCGGGGCCGCAGCGGATGGTCGAGGCCGCGGCAACCGAATCCGGCTACCTGCTCGAGCTCGAGGCCGAGCGGACCGTCGAGGCCGAGGGGCGGATCGAGAACCTGCGGGAGCTCGGCGGCGTGGCGGCCGAGTTCGAGCAGCGATCGCCCGACGGGACCCTGGCCGAGTTCCTCGAGCAGGTCTCGCTGGTCTCCGAGCAGGACGAGTACGACGAGGAGTCGGGGAGCGTCACGCTGATGACGCTCCACAACGCGAAGGGGCTCGAGTTCCCGGTGGTCTTCATCATCGGGCTCGAGGACGGCGTGTTCCCGCACTACCGCTCGATGGGCGATCCCGCGCAGCTGGAGGAGGAACGTCGCTTGATGTACGTGGGCGTGACCCGTGCCCGCGAGCGCCTGTACCTCACCTACGCCTGGAGCCGGACGCTCTTCGGTTCGACGAACTACAGCCCCCCGTCGAGGTTCCTCGGCGAGATCCCGAGCGAGCTCGTCCGGGCGTCGGAGGAGGGCGAGGTGGTCGTCGGTGACGGGGCTTCCGTGTCCCCGATCCGGGCCGCGGTCGAGGGCCGGCGCGAGATCCCGCAGATCTCGGCGGGCGACACGGTCCTGCACGACAAGTGGGGTGAGGGCGTGGTCCTCACGGTGAGCGGTTCGGGGACCGATGCCGAAGCTACGGTAAGGTTCGAGGACGTCGGCGAGAAGCGGTTGCTCGTCGCATACGCGCCCCTCAAAAGGATGAGCCTCTGACCGTCCCTCATCGACTCCCGCACATCGCGGCTGCTCTGCTGCTCGCGGTGCTCGGAGGGTGTTCCACCGCCGATCCCTCCGGTGTCCACCCGCCGGGAGGCACACCCGGGGCGGGATCCGCCTGCACGATCACCGGAACGGCACGGGACGACGTCCTGCGAGGCACCGCGGGCGGAGACACGATCTGCGGTGGCGATGGGAACGACGTTCTCGTGGGGCGGGGTGGCAGCGACGTCCTGATCGGTGGCGCCGGGAGCGATGCTGCGCTCGGCGGCGGGCAGGAGGACGCGATCCGTGGCGGCCCGGGGATCGATCTGCTCGACGGGGGACCGGCGGCCGACGTCCTGCGGGGAGGTACGGGGAAGGACCGATGCACGACCGGATCCGATGATCGAGCCGTCAGCTGCTCTCCGCCTGCGGATGCTCCGGTCGTCGCGGCGGCCGGGGATATCGCCTGCCCACCGGGGGACGACCCGAGCGGAGACTCGTGCCAGCAGGGATCGACGTCGGATCTGCTGGTTCACAGCGCCGCGTGGGCCGTACTCACCCTGGGGGACGATCAGTACGAGGACGGAGAGCTCCAAGGGTTCCAGCGGTCGTACGCGGCGTCCTGGGGTCGGGTCAAGGCGATCACGCGCCCGTCCCCCGGCAATCACGACTACCACGTCTCCGGCGCCGCCGGCTACTACGCCTACTTCGGTCCCCTCGCAGGAGATCTCAGCAAGGGCTACTACAGCTTCGATGTGGGGGCCTGGCATCTGATCGCGCTCAACTCGAACTGCGAGGAGGTGGGTGGGTGCGAGGAGGGGTCGCCGCAGGAGGAGTGGCTTCGTGCGGATCTGGCAGCAGATGCTTCCTCGTGCACCCTCGCCTACTGGCACCATCCACGCTTCTCATCCGGTGATCACGGGAACGACGACACCTACGATGCCTTCTGGCGGACCCTCTACGACGCGGGTGTGGACATCGTGCTGAACGGTCACGATCACGACTACGAACGGTTCGCGCCGCAGGATCCCTATCAACAGGCCGATCCCAACGGCATCCGTGAATTCGTCGTGGGGACCGGCGGGAAGAGCCTTCGCCCGTTCGTGAGCGCGGAGCCTCACAGTCAGGTCCGAGACCCGAACACGTTCGGCGTCCTCGAGCTCACCCTGCGCGCACAAGGCTACGATTGGCGCTTCGTCCCGATCCCCGGAAGCACGTTCGCAGATTCCGGCAGCGGATCGTGCCACTGACATCGGCGGTGCGGGCCTTCAGCGCGAGAGACGGTCGAGCACGTTCCGGGTGATGCGATCGACGACGGGATCGCCCAGACCGAGCACCCAGTCCGTCACCCCCGCGTTCACCACCGTGCCTCCGCCGGGCCGATCGAAGGCCGCCATCACGGCATGGCCGTCGGCCAGCTCTGCCACGTGTTCGTGGGTGACGTCTCCGAAGATCGCCATCGAGCAGGTTTCCAGATCGCCTTGTTCGAACGCGTAGCGCGTGGGTTGTTCGTGCTGCGCCCAGAGGTGAGCGGGTGCGGTGGCGAGGATCTCCAGACCGCGAGGTGCGCCATCGACGCCGCTGGGCATGGGCAGTCCCGCGCCGTCCGTCTCGAACGCGCATCCGTCGCACTCGTAGGCGACGATCGAGTCCGCGCCGCCGAAACCGTCCCCCGGCCCTAGTCCCGTACCCTCGAAGACCCAGTGCTCGGGTCGGAGGACCGTATACGCGCCCGAGCTCTCCGCCGCCCCCAGCCCGTAGCGCGAGTAGCCGCCGCGCGAGAACGTCAGCCCGATCGACGAGGTCTCGGGCCTTCCGACGCGGCGGTCGGACCAACAGCCGCTGAGGAGGTGTTCGTCGGGGGTTCCCAGGACCGGGTCTTCTTCGACGCGGTACTTGTAGCCGGTCATCCCCGTGTGGCCGGGATCGAACCGGACCTGCCAGAAGCTGGTGTTGCCGGACAGGACGGCGGCGTTGCCGCCCCCTTCGACGAACGCATCGAACGCGTCGCGCATGCCCCACGACCAGTACTCGTCGTGACCGGCGCAGACGAAGAGTCGGGGACCCTGCAGGATCTCGGGGTGCTGCTCGAGGTCCTGACTGATGGCGACGTCCAGTCGGAAGCCATTGCGTTCGGCCCAGCGGGTGAACGTCCGTTCGTACGTGAACCACCCGGCCCCGCCGCACCAGTCCGAGAGGCCGAGCGGGCGCGCCCAATCCCGGAACCCCATCGCCTCGCGGTCGGGCTCGGGCTGCATCATGCGTCCGATCGGCTCGGGCTTGACGAGGAAGCCCTTGGCGAAGGGACGCTCGAACGACACGTGCGTGCCACCCGTATACAGCGACGGGCCGCCCCAATCGTTGTACGCGTGCCACGTCGTGGTCGAGAGCACGAGCAGGATCGGTGCCGGGTCCGCGGGGTCGGGCCGGACGACGAAGAAGGCGTCCTCGCGCTCGTCGCCCGCCGTCAGCGTCACGGCGTGGTACCCCGACCCCCAGTCGCCGACCGGGATATCGACCGCGGATGGCCACCCGCATCCGGTCGAGGATGCGCCGTCCTGCGCCGGGTAGCGCCCTGCGGGGACGTCGGTGGCCTGCCAGATGGCGTGTCGCTCGGTTCCCTCTCTCGCGACCTCGACGTCGAAGGAGCCTCGATCCGTGGAGACGTGGAGCGCGACCGGATCCCCGCGCCCCACCGAGTGAGGCCAGCAGTAGGCCTCGAGCGTCACCTGGCAAGCACGAGGTAGCCGGCGACCAAGATCACGGCTCCGGCGAGGATCGGGGCGATCACCCACGCGAGGCCGAGTCGTCCGCGGTAGGGCCCGAGCGAGCCGACCTTCGTCGTCGGTTTCAGACCGGGTGGCCGGAAGCGGAATCGCATCTTCGCCATGTCGGTGCCGAGTATCTCAAGGCGAGCACGGGCTCATGCCCCGCGGTCCTCGTCATCCCGATCAAGGGAGCGACGTGAACGACGACGCGCCCATCCGAAGAGGACCAGCAACATCGCGAGCACGGACGGGATGGCGGACAACGAGCCGGTCTGGGTTGCCCCTGCGCCTACCAAGGTCGGGGGCGGCGTCGTGGTCTCGGTCGGCGG
>JBAVEY010000011.1:0-32051 GCA_049587975.1 Actinomycetota bacterium
GCGCTGGTGGAGCGGAACGACCGACCGGAGGCCGTCGTGCTGGCAGGTGTGATCACGCTCGCGATCGTGCTCGAGGCGGGCGCCTATATCGCCTCCGACGTGATGTACGTCCGGAACACGAGCCGCCTGTACCGGAACCTCCGCGTGCAGATGTTCGCGGGTGCGATCCGCCGGGCGGGCGACGGAGCGGAGACGGCGGGGTTGTCATCGCGGTTCGTCTCCGACGCCGAAACGTTCGAGCAGGTCACGATCTCGCTGATCGACTCGGGTTCGATGCAGCTGGTTGAGTTCGCGAGCGCCCTCGTGGCGGTCTGGCTCCTACAGCCGTCGGCCGTGGTGGTGATCCTGCCGGCGCTCGCATGTATCTGGTTCGTGACCAGGCGGACGCAGGAGCCCGCGGCTGCGGCCGGCCAGCGGCGCCAGGAGGAGCTCGAGGCGATGACCACCTCGATCACCCGCGAACTCGATCGTCGCGACGATCCGGGCGCAACGAGCCGCTTCCGCGATGCGGCCGAGCGCGTGATGGCTGCGGAGGTCCGGCTCGGCTGGTTGCGGGCGCTGAACCTCCAGGGCTCGGGCGGCCTCGCGAAGCTCGGACCGATCGCGGTCGTCGTCGTTGCGGCGTTCGTGGGGACACAGCAGATCGGCACGCTGATCTCGCTCTACCTGCTGGCCCAGCGAGCCTTCTGGGGTTTCGACGGCCTCATCGACCTCAGTCTCGGCATGCAGAGCGTGAGGGGCGGGGTCTGGCGGTGCTTCGACCTGATCGACGCGGCCAGGGAAGACACCGAGGCAGGACGGCTCGTGCCGGCAACGTGAGAGAGGCGATGACATGACATCCAGAGCTCACATAGGAGGGGTCCGTCCCCGGTACGACGACGGAGCGCTCGCCGGAGACGAGGATCGCGAGCCGACGACGCATCACCCGCACCACGGCACCTCGTCGTCGGTCGATCCGTTCCAGCGGGTGCTCAGCATCCGCTCACGCGTCGAGCGAGCGCAAGTGCCCTCGTTCATCCGGGACGCCCTGGGTGAGATCCGTGTCTACATCGAAGAGCATCACGTGGACGTCCAGGGTCCACCCTTCTCCATCTCTCGTCCGACACGCGGGCACGGCCTCGATGTCGAAGTGGGGTGGCCCGTGGGTCTCGTTTACGGCTGCAGCGGCCGGATCGCCTGCCGAGAACTCCCGGCCGGTCTGGTCAGACGAGGCTGGGATCACACCTGACGGATGATCGAGGCCGACGGCGGAGCGAGGCGATATCCAAGGAGTGACGGCCCTCAGGAGCCCGGCGAACCGATCGCCCAGAGGTCCGGATCGTCCCACGGACCCTCGATCGCGACGTCGGGGTCCTGTCCGCGTTCGAGCGCGTACCGCAGCGCCAGGGTCTGTAAACGGACCGTGAGCGGGATCTGCTCGAGCGGCGAGGGCAGGTCCGACGGCTCCTCGATCCGCGTCACCGGGATGCCGACCGCTCTCGCGGCGACCTCGACCCCCGCGGTGAGGCCCTGGGTGTCGGGCGGCACGAGCGTCATCAGGCGATCGGACGCGTTCAGCGGCACGGCGTGACCGTGCAGCAGGTACTCGACGTCGTAGCCCTCGGCCGGGAACCTCGCCGCTTCACGCACCTTGAGCGCGCCCTCGCGGGCGGTCACGGACGCGGGACCCTCGCCCGTCAGCACCAGCAAGCGTTCGGCCTGCGGGATCCGATCGGTGCCCGGGTCGTTGATCGCCGCCCGGACCGCGGCCGGAACCCGTTCGAGCACGTCCGGCGCGTACGCGTCGGCTCCCAACGCATGGGCCAGCCGCGCGAGCTGCATGAGCGCGGCCGTGTAGCTCGCCGTGTAGGTATGCGAGGTCTCCTTCTCGACGGTCTCGATCGCGTCGGGGAGCGATCCACCGCGACGGGTCATCGGCACCACCGGGAGCCCGGCCTCCGTTGCCATCGTCCACACCGCGCCGGCGAACGCTGTCTCCGAACCGGCGTTGTGGCTGATCAGGATCACCCCGTCGCCGTCGGCGAACGGCGGCCGGTTCGCGAACGGCATCGAGCCCATCGCATGGGCGGCGCGCCCGGCCTCCAGCAGCATCCGCGCACCGAGCTCGGCCGCGTGCTGGCTCGTACCGGTGCCGACCAGCCAGATACGGTGGGCGCCGCTCAGGCGATCGACCGCCGAGGCCGGGATCGGCGCCGCCAGGACGGCCTCGAGCTGCTCGGGCTGCGAGACGATCTGGCGTTCGAGCGACGTGCTTAGATGGGTCAAGGGAACCTCCGCGTCGTCTGCCGAGCCAAGAAGACCTCGATCCGAGGCGCGACCGCTACAGCTTGCGGAGGACCGCGACGACCTTGCCGAGGATCCGTCCCTGCGGGTCCATGTCGAACGGCTCCATGGCCGGGTTCTCCGGGATGAGCATCACCTTGCCACGCTGACGCCGGAGGCGCTTGACGGTGGCCTCGTCCTCGGCCGGGCCGGGGAGGAGCACCGCGACGACGTCGCCGTCCTCGGCGGCCTCCTGCGACCGGACGATCACGACGTCGCCGTCGAGGATGCCCGCGTCCACCATCGAGTCGCCTTGTACGGTCAGCGCGAAGTGCTCTGCATCGCCGGCGTAGCCCATCGGGACGATCAGGTGCTCCTCGACGTTCTGATCGGCGAGCACGGGGGACCCGGCCGCGATCCGTCCCACGAGCGGCACGACGACGCCCTCGGCGCGGTTGGCGTCGGACAGGGTCATGGCGCGGGGCTTGGTCGGGTCCTTGGTGATGAGCCCCCGACGCTCGAGGTTCGCGAGCTGGGCGTGGACGCTCGAGGACGAGGTGAGACCCACCGCCTCGCCGATCTCGCGCACGGTGGGGGGGTAGCCGCGTTCTCGAACGGTCGCGGCGATGAAGTCGACGATCCGGCGCTGGCGCGCGGTGAGGGGTTCGGTCTCGGTTGCTTCGGACGGGTCCCTGGGAGCCATGTCGGTGCCTCCTTCTAGCCTCGGGGGACGCTAGCACGAGGCGGAGGAGCGTTCAAACATATGTTCGGTTCCGTGCTTGACCTCGAACGCCTGTTCGGTAGGATGACCGTGTGAGTCGAACGCGTGTTCGCCGACGCCGGTTGACCCTGACCGTCTCGCTCGCCCTCGTGGCGGCGGCCTGGGCCGGGCCGGCCATGCGGGCGCTCGGCCCCCCGGAGCGGCCCGAGCGGGTCTCCCGGACCTCCTACGTCGTCCGGGAGGGGGACACGCTGTGGTCGATCGCCCGGCGTGTGTCGCCCGGCGACGATCCCCGTCCGCTCGTGGACACCCTCGCGACGGTCAACCGCATCGACGCCGGCGAGCTCGTGCCGGGTCAGACCCTCGTGATCTCGGCCTCCTGAGGCCGGAGCGCGATCGGGTGGGGCACCCCCACGAGGGCGCGGCTCGCGACGACCTCGTCGACCACGCCGTAGTCGCGGGCCTCCTCGGGCCCGAGGATGAAGTCGCGCTCCGTGTCCGCGTGGATCCGTTCGACCGTCTGCCCGGTGTGCTCGGCCAGGATCTCCTCGACGCGGCGGCGCTGCCGGGCGATCTCGGCGGCGTGGATCTCGATGTCGGCCGACTGCCCCTCGATGCCGCCGTGGGGCTGGTGGAGCAGCACGCGCGAGTTCGGCAGCGCGTACCGCTTCCCGCGGGTGCCCGCCGCGAGGATCACGGCCGCGGCGGACGCGGCCTGCCCGAGGCTGTAGGTGGCCACGTCGGACCTCAGGAACCGCATCGTGTCGTAGATCGCGAACAGGGCCGTCGAGGAGCCGCCGGGGCTGTTCACGTACATCGCGACGTCCTTGCCCGGCTCGACCGAGTCTAGGAACAGGAGCTGCGCGACCACGGTGTTCGCCACGGCGTCGTCGACGGGCTCGCCGAGGAACACGATCCGCTCGCGCAGCAGACGCGAGTAGATGTCGAACACGCGCTCGCCGCGCGCGCTCTCTTCGACGACGGTGGGGACCAGCGGACCAGCTCGATGCTGCATGATGCGCTCCTTCACGGCTCGTGTTGTCGGCAACCGTTGGGTTGCCCACGACAGCGTACGGCGGACGGCGGGTGTCGGCAACTGCTGGGTTGCGTACGATGAGGGGATGGGCGACGGACGGGTCACCAGGACGGTGGTGCTACCGGCGAGCCCGGACGAGGTGTGGGCGACGATCACGACGCCCGACGAGCTGTCGGCCTGGCTGGGCGAGGTCCTGGAGCTGGAGCTCGAGCCCGGCGGCTCGATCGTTGTCCGTGAGGAAGCAGCGACGCGGCGGGGGGTGGTCGAGATCGCCGAGCCCGGCCGGACGCTGTCGTTCCGATGGCGCCGGCTGGCGGGGGCGGGCATCTCGCTCGAGGTCGGGGGAGCGAGCCGCGTGACGTTCGCCTTGGAGTCCGATCCCGATGGAACGCGGCTCACCGTCATCGAGGAACCGGTGCCGCTCGCGACGGCCGGGTTCGGCGCATGAGCGGCGACCGGGTGGACGAGGTGTTCGCGGCGCTCTCGGATCCGACGCGCCGCGCCGTGATCCGCAGCCTGTCCGAGGACGGCCCCAGCACCGTGACCGAGCTCGCGGGCCGGTTGCCCGTCACGAGGCAGGCGGTTACGAAGCACCTGGAGGCGCTCGAGGAGGCCGGACTGGTCGCCTCCGATGCCCGGGGTCGCGGGGCGCGGTTCCGGCTCACGCCCCGCCCGATGACCGAGGCGATGCGGTGGATGGCCGACGTCGGGGGTGAGTGGGACGAGCGTCTGGAGGCGCTCCGAGCCCACCTCGCGCGCCGCCGTTCTTGACGCCCGCAACATCTCGCGGCTACCGTGCCTCGGTCCACCAGATGTTGGGGTGTGAGGCGATGCGCTGTCCGTGGTGCGGGCGGAGCGAGGACAAGGTTGTCGATTCCCGGCCGGCCGAGCGCGGCGACGCGATCCGCCGCCGGCGCCAATGCCTGTCCTGTGGGCGGCGGTTCACGACCTACGAACGGGTCGAGCAGCTCGCCCTGGCCGTCGTGAAGCGGGACGGGACCACGGAGCCCTGGGACCGGGAGAAGATGGTCTCGGGCATCCGCAAGGCCCTGGTGAACCGCCCGGTCACCGAGGAGCAGTTCGGCGCCCTCGTCGCCCGGATCGAGGAGCGGCTGCGTCGCAAGGGCCCCGAGATCACCTCGCAGCAGATCGGTCTGGAGGTCCTCTCGAGCCTGCAGAAGCTCGACCAGGTCGCCTACGTACGGTTCGCGAGCGTGTACAAGGACTTCCAGGAGATCGGCGACTTCGAGCGCGAGTTCGGCCTTCTGCTGCAGAAGAAGGAGTCCACGGCACGTTCTCGCTGACTACTACATCTTGTGGATGCCAAACCCCCGGACCACAAGATATCCTCGATGGAGGCTTGACTGCGTCGAGCGGTGGGTGCAGAATCACACGCCTGTAGTTCTCCACAGTTCCTTCCCCACCCGTGGAAAGACTGGCCGAGAGCCGATCGACGAGGAGGTGCCGGTGGCCACCAAAGAGGGAGACGTCCGGGTGATCCGGGAGGGGCTGACCTTCAAGCGCTACTTCACACGCGACGGGGTCCATCCGTTCGACGAGGTCGAGTGGCAGACGCGCGACGCCGTCATCCCCAACTACAAGGAGGGCGGGAACGCCTTCGAGCAGCGGGACGTCGAGTTCCCCGTCACGTGGTCGCAGAACGCCACCAACATCGTCGCGCAGAAGTACTTCCGCGGCCCGCTGGGCACGCCCCAGCGCGAGTCGAGTGTCCGCCAGCTCGTCGGTCGCGTCGTCGACACCGTCACCGGCTGGGGACGCAAGGCACGCTATTTCGCGAGCGACCAGGACGCGCAGGTCTTCTCCGAAGAGCTCGCGCACCTGCTCGTGACGCAGAAGGCCGCGTTCAACTCCCCGGTCTGGTTCAACGTGGGGGTGCCCGACACGCCCCAGCAGTGCAGCGCGTGCTTCATCCTCGCGGTCGACGACACGATGAGCTCGATCCTCAACTGGTACGTCGAGGAGGGGACGATCTTCAAGGGCGGCTCGGGCTCGGGGATCAACCTGAGCAAGATCCGGTCGAGCCGGGAGCCGCTCGCGGGGGGCGGCACGGCAAGCGGACCGGTGAGCTTCATGCGCGGCGCCGACGCCTCGGCCGGCACGATCAAGTCGGGAGGCAAGACCCGGCGCGCCGCCAAGATGGTGATCCTGGACGTCGATCACCCCGACGTCAGCGACTTCATCTGGTGCAAGGCCCGCGAGGAGCAGAAGGCGCGCGCGCTCCGCGACGCCGGGTTCGACATGGACCTGGACGGTCGCGACGCCTATTCGATCCAGTACCAGAACGCGAACAACTCGGTCCGCGTGGCCGACGAGTTCATGAAGGCCTACGAGCAGGACCAGGACTGGAAGCTGAAGGCGGTCATCACCAACGAGACCGTCGAGACCGTCCGCGCTCGCGAGCTGATGCGCGAGATCGCCCAGGCGGCGTGGGAGTGCGCCGACCCGGGCATGCAATACGACACCACGATCAACGAGTGGCACACGTGTCCGGCCACGGGGCGGATCAACGCCTCGAACCCGTGCTCGGAGTACATGCACCTAGACAACAGCGCGTGCAACCTCGCCTCGCTGAACCTGATGAAGTTCCTCGACGAGGGCGGCAACTTCGACGTGAAGGCGTTCCGCAAGGCCGTCGAGATCGTCTTCACGGCCCAGGAGATCATCGTGGGGCCGGCCGACTACCCGACCGAGAAGATCGGTGAGAACGCCCGTGCCTTCCGCCAGCTCGGGCTGGGCTACGCGAACCTCGGCGCGCTGCTGATGGCTCGGGGCCTGCCGTACGACTCGGATGGGGGCCGCGCGTGGGCCGGCGCGATCACGGCGCTCATGACCGGGCAGGCCTACCGGACCAGCGCTCGGATCGCCGAGGCGATGGGACCGTTCGACGGGTACGGGCCGAACGCCGACGCGATGCTCCGCGTGATACGCAAGCACCGCGCCGCCGCGGACGAGATCGATGGCGACGCCGTGCCCGAGGCGCTGCTCTCGGCCGCCAAGCAGTCGTGGGACGACGCGATCGCGTTCGGCACCAAGCACGGGTACCGCAACTCGCAGGCGACGGTCCTCGCGCCGACCGGCACGATCGGGCTGATGATGGACTGCGACACCACGGGCATCGAGCCCGAGCTCGCCCTCGTCAAGACGAAGAAGCTCGTTGGCGGCGGCACGATGCAGTTCGTGAACCAGACCGTGCCCCGCGCGCTCGGCCGGCTCGGCTACGACCCCGGGCAGGTCGAGGACATCGTGGCCTACATCGCCGAGCACAACTCGGTGCTGGACGCGCCACACCTTCGCGAGGGGCACGGGGCGGTGTTCGACACGGCGATGGGCGCCCAGCCGATCCACTATATGGGGCACGTGCGGATGATGGCGGCGGCGCAGCCGTTCATCTCGGGCGCGATCAGCAAGACGGTGAACATGCCCGAGCACGTCACGGTCGAGGAGGTCGAGCAGCTGTTCGTCGAGTCGTGGAAGCTCGGCCTGAAGGCCGTCGCGATCTACCGGGACAACTGCAAGGTCGCGCAGCCGCTCTCGGCGGACAAGAAGAAGACGGCGGCGGCTCCCGGAGCCGGCGAGCTCCCTGCGCCGGTCCGCAAGCGCCTGCCCCAGAGCCGGCCGTCGATCACCACCAAGTTCGAGGTCGGCGATGCCGAGGGCTACATCACGGCCAGCTCGTACCCCGACGATGGGATCGGCGAAATCTTCCTGAAGTCGTCGAAGCAGGGCTCCACGCTCGCGGGCATCACCGACGCCTTCTCGATCGCGGTCTCGATCGGCCTGCAGTACGGCGTGCCGCTCGAGACCTACGTCTCGAAGTTCATCAACATGAAGTTCGAGCCGAGCGGGATGACCAACGACCCGGACATCCGGTTCGCGACGTCGCTCGTCGACTACGTGTTCCGCCGGCTGGCGCTCGACCACCTGCCGATCGAGCAGCGCGAGGCGCTCGGCATCCGGTCGATCGACGAGCGCAAGGAGACGGCGGCGGCCGAGGCGGCCGAGAAGCTCGGCACGACGGTCGAGGCCGTCATGGCCTCGGTGGAGGCCGAGGCGCCGGCGCCCGCGATCGTGCAGGCCTCGGGCGTCCCGCAGGCGCACGCCGCCGACGCGCCCCTCTGTTACACGTGCGGCTCGAAGATGATGCCGGCCGGCTCCTGCTACGTCTGCCCCTCCTGCGGCTCGACCAGCGGCTGCTCGTAACGACGTTCGCGGGCCTGGGCGTCGAGCGCTCCGGCCCGCCCGTTCGGCTAGGCTCGCGGCGATGACGCATCGGCTCACCGGGATCCATCACATCCAGCTCGCGATGCCGGTCGGCGAGGAGGAAGCCGGGCGCCGCTTCTATGGCGAGCTGCTCGGTCTTCCCGAGGTGCCCAAGCCGAGCGAGCTCGCGCCGCGCGGAGGGATCTGGTTCCGTTCGGGCGACCTCGAGGTGCACCTCGGCGTCGAGCGGGCGGACTTCCGGCCCGCGACGAAGGCCCACCCCGCGTTCGTGGTGACCGGGCTGGACGAGCTCCGGGAGCTGCTCGAGGGCGCCGGGTACCGGATCGACGAGGACGTGCAGCTCGAGGGGTACCGGCGGTTCCACGTCCGGGACCCGTTCGGGAACCGCCTCGAGCTCGTCGAGCCCGCGTGACCGAGTTCGCCTTCCGGCGCCTCGACCCCGATGCGGCGCTGCCCGAGCGTGCCCATCCGGGCGACGCGGGGTTCGACCTCCGGTCGATCGAGGACGTCGAGGTCGGACCGGGGGAGCGAGCGATGGTGCGCACCGGCCTCGCGGTCGCGATCCCGGAGGGGCACGCGGGCCTGGTGCTCCCGAGGAGCGGGCTGGCCTCCAAGCACGGGCTCACGCTCGCGAACGCCCCCGGCCTGATCGACGCCGGGTACCGCGGGGAGCTGATCTGCGCGATGGTGAACCTCGACCCGCAGGAGAGCGTCAAGATCGCGAGCGGCGACCGGATCGCTCAGCTCGTGGTCGTCGCGGTGCCGGACCTGCGCCCCGCGTGGGTGGCCGAGCTCCCGCCTTCGGGGCGCGGCGATGGCGGGTTCGGCTCGACCGGGCGCCGGTGAGAGACGGTTGAAGCCCCGCGCCCGGGGAGCCTAGACTCGATGGCACGCGGACGTGGCTCAGCGGTAGAGCACCACCTTGCCAAGGTGGGGGTCGCGGGTTCGAATCCCGTCGTCCGCTCGCACGAGGGCCCGAAAGGGCCCTCGTTCGTGCCCGGTAGACTTGCTTCGCACCTGCGAGTCGCGTGATCCGGCGGGGTGGCCGAGTGGTTAGGCAAGGGTCTGCAAAACCCTCTACACCGGTTCAATTCCGGTCCCCGCCTCGGCTCGGCGGTACCATGCCGACCTTCGGGCGCTTAGCTCAGGGGTAGAGCGCTTCCTTGACGCGGAAGAGGCCAGAGGTTCAAATCCTCTAGCGCCCACCACCAAACCCCCAGGTCAGAGGCCTCGTTGCTCACAGACGCATTGACGATCACCGACCTCGAGGACAAGGGCAGCGGTAGCCGCGACGCACGGCGAACCGGCGGTCTAACGCTTCTGGTCGCCAATCAGAAGAAGGTGCTATGCCGCCTATGCGGATGGGGTCCGAGGCGCGTTCATGAGGGCGATGGATCAGCAGGCGGCAGCGACCGAGTCACCGGAAGATCTTCGAATCCCGTTCGCTTTCGAGGAATTCTTCGAGACCGAGCGCGAACGGCTGTTCCGGGCGCTCCTGCTCGTCACGCACGACTGGCCGGAAGCAGAGGACCTCATGCAGGAGGCATTCGTGCGGGTATGGGAGCGATGGGACCGCGTCGGCACGCTCGATGACCCCGTCGGCTACCTGTTCAAGACGGCGCTGAACCTACACCGGTCGGCGCTCCGGCGAGTGGTGGTCGCGACCAGGCGATCGCTGCGCCCGCCCCGCGAGCACGACCCCTTCGAGAGAGTGATCGACCGCGACGAGGCCGTTCGGTCGTTGGCCGCGCTCACCCCCCGGCAGCGGGCAGCGGTCGTCGTCACCGAACTCCTCGGCTACAGCACTGAGGAGGCGGGCGCGATCCTCGGTATCCGACCGGGCACCGTACGCATGCTCATTTCGCAGGCACGAGCGGCACTCCAGGAATGGAAGGAACGCGAGGATGTCTGACCTCAAAGCACTGCTCGAGCGCGCCGACCGCGCCGTCTCAGACGTGCCGCTGCCCGCCGACGGACTCGAGGGGCTCCAGCGCCGCCGGGACCGCAAGCGCCGGAACCAGCGCATCGCGGCGGGTGTGGTCGGGATCGCGGTCTTCGTGGCGGCGGTCTGGATCGTGACGAGCGTTGGGTCGCTGGACCGCTCGGAGACGCCGGCCGTTCCAGGACCGTCGGAGACGGGACCGGCGGTGTCGAACTGCGTCGTTACCCGCTGCACCGAGACCGGACCGACCCCACCGACCGCCCCCGAGCCCGATTACCTGATCGACCTCAACACCGGCGAGATGACTCAACTCCCCAAGAGCATAAGCAGCGCCGCCGGGAGCATCATCGGCAACGGGTACGCGGTCTCACCGGACGGCACGATGGTGGCGTACATCTCTCGAGACGATGCGGGGACGCCCCAGGTCTTCATCGCCAGCCTGGACGGCACGGATGTCCAGCAGGTGACGCATAACAAGCGCGGGGCGTCGATGCCCGCCTGGTCACCCGACGGCGAGGCGATCGCGTACACGTCAGTGGACGAGGACGTCAGCAACATCTTTGTGCTCGACCTGGCGACGGGCGAGACCTCGCAGGTCACGAACGAGAAGCCGACGACCGAGACGAACCTCGGCGTCGGCCTTGGGCTCGGTGCCGTCTTCCCCCAGTTCTCCCCGGACGGCGTGTCCATCATCTACGAAGTCAATCGCGCGGACGGCTTCAGTATGCGGATCGTGCCCGTGAGAGGCGGGAAGAGCGTCCTGCTCGTCGGCGGCGGCAAGAACGACGTTGAGGCGGGGTTGGGGACGTTCTCACCTGATGGGTCAACGCTCGCCGTGGCGTGCTCCGGCCGGTTGGAGGGGATCTGCATCGCGCATGCCGACGGGACGAACCTGCGCACGTTGGTCAGCGGTCCTTTCTTGTATGGACCGGAATGGTCACCCGACGGCAGGCAGATCGCCTACACCAACGGCGACAACTACAACAACAACGAAGTCTTCGTGGTGGACGTCGCCACCGGCGAGACCACCTTCGTGGCCGATGGGACCGTGTCCGAGTGGCTCGACGACCACACGCTCATCATTGAGGACATCGGCCCATAAGCCGCTCGATACCAACACCTAGTTTCCTCGGCAGGCTGTGGCCGCGAGCCCGAGCAGTCCACCCCACCGCCGACCGATGGGAGCGGCCGTCGCATCCTCCCGTGCCCTGCAGGTCCTGGGTCTCAGCCGATCGGGTCAAGGTCGCAATGCGTAGGCGGCCCCGCCCCCGCCTTCGCTCAGCCCGACTCCCGCAGCATCCCCACGAGCACCGCCCGCAGGTAGGGGTCCTCCTCGGCGTCGATCAGGAGCTCGGCGAAGGTGCGACTCTCTGGGGAGCCCAGAACTCACCTCGTCGGATCACAGCGGAGAGTGAGTGAGGCGATACCTCAGCCCGTCCCACCCCCTCCACGTTCGGGCTAGGCCGAAGGACCAATTCAATTTCCCTGTCCGGAGGGTTCAAACTGGTGCCCTGGCCCCATCCGAGGAGAGGCAAGAGTATGGACCTGCCAGATGTGCTAGAGCAGCTATCGACCGCGACCCGCTCCGTGAAGCTGTCCGCGTCTTGGCTGGAGAGCCAGACCGACGAGCAGATTCGCGAGATTGGCAGCGGCGACTGGCTCCCGCTCACTAGCGCCATCCGCGAGCTGGAGGATCGGGTGATCCAGGTCGATCGGGTATTCAATCGGGGAGAAGAGGCTCGGCTGGACCTAACCCGCGACCTCATTGAACCGGAACCACGACCTTAGGGAATCACCCCAGAAGATTCGAGAAACCCCCGGGGCGTGGCTGACCGACCCCCGGAGTTCCTGTTCCCGTCCTTTCTCGGGTGAGGAGACAATCAGGAGCTCGGAACGTCCGCGTCTTCGGGTTCCTGTAGAACTCGCCGATCCGCTCGGCGCGGTCGAAGTCCGGGAGCATTGAGGACGTTGAGGAGTTCGGCGCGAGAGCGGGACCGAGGGCGTCCAGGCGCGCCCGTAGTCGGCGTTCGAGTTCGTCGGGGCCTCATCGGGCGACGGCGTATTCGAGGATGTCGCGCCCCCCCGCGGGCCATGTCGAGATGCTAGTGAGCTAGTCGGACCCCTGCGCGGGGGTGTTTGACAGCAGACGCCCTCGAGGTGACCATGCCGCGTACCTGAGGGGGAATGGGGAGGACATGGGCTGTCTATTTGTGTTGCTAGCGGCGTTCGCGCCGCGCCTGATCGTGGTGTTCGCCTGGATCGCCCGACCCGCCTACTTCGGCGCGGTATTCGACACGTGGATATTCCCGCTGCTCGGGTTGATCTTCCTGCCCTTCACGACCCTGATCTGGTTGCTAGTCGGCGCGCCTCCTCAGGGCGTCGCGGGTTGGGACTGGCTCTGGGTCGTCCTCGCCGTGTTCCTCGACCTCAGCCACTACGCCAACACCTACGAGCAGCGGGGCACAGTCTCGGCGGGCATGGGGAGGGGCACGGGGTAGCGCGACCGCTTCGCCTCAGGTCTAGCCCGAAAAGTCTTGTGCTCCCCACCCAGGCCGGCCCCGATCGCCGGTGATGACCCGACATGGGCGACCGGCAGGCAGACGGCCGCGACCCCTCTGACCTGGCAGGTGCATTCGTGCAGCGAACATGTGTTCGCCGCTTGCTCCTTTGTGAAAAGCCGTTCATCCCGACGAGCGTCGGGCCTGGATCTTCGTCCTCCCTGGGTCTCCGGGCCCGACGCACCGAACGGAGAGGAACGCGCCCGTGTCCGCACCGAAGGAGGAGACATCGACCTTCCGCGATATCCGGGTCGCTCATCGCAAACTGCGCCGGGTCGTCACCGCGCAGAACAAGGCGCTCCGCGAAGTCGAAGTGCGGGAGCGTCAGATGCGCGCGCGACGCTCGAGCGCCTTCCCGAGCCGGGGCTGCAGGCCTACGCCGAGATCGTCCGCAGACGCCACGACCTCTCGCTGACCCAGGCGTTGAACTTGGCTGCCGAGACGTTCAGCGATGAGTGAGCCCGTGACGCCTGAAGAGAAGGCGATCAGACGCGGCGAGAAAGCGATCGAGGCGATCGAGGCCGAGATGGTCGTGACCCACTTCCAGTTGTGGAAGTGGGAACTCGAATACGCGGCGCGCAGCGACCACCCGATGATGACCCGCTCCCGGATTGGAACTGATGGCGCGGGCGGTCAAGCCGATCCCCAAGCGCCTCGCGGCGAGCGGCGTTCCCTCCGCGCTGACGATGGCTGGCCACTCCGACCGGATCGAGTTCCTCGGTTGAAGCCCTACCCCGAGGCCACTGACCTCGGACGCGCGGTCACGGGTGGCGCGGCCATATGCCGGATCGTGGAGACCGCCCACAGTGTGACGGTGGTGGCGACGAGAACTCTGAGCATCGCCTCATCCCCGGTCACGAGCGCGGCTATCCCGGTCACGAGCGCGGCCAGCCCGAGCAGCGAGGCGATCGCGAGGTAGGACTTCGATCCGTGGATCAGCCGGTCGAAGCCGGGCACGACGGCGGATGCCGACGCCCCGAAGCCCAGCCCAAGGATGATCCCGGCAACGACCCTTACGCCGTTCGCACCTTGGGCTCCGATCCCCAACAGCCAGAGCACGTAGACAAGCCCGCCCGCCGCGACGAAGACCGTCGCCAGACGATCCTGTGACGTCACGTGCGTCGCCGTCCTTCGCATATCTCCACCTCCCTGTGTCGGGAGCGTGCTCGCACGGCCACTTCCCACCACCCTCAGTCTCGTGTCCGCGGCGGATGGTGTCAGGGCCGGAAGTCCCTTCAGATCGCGTGCTCGCCGTGCGGCGCGGGCTCCCTGTGCGCCCAGTGACGGCGCGATCCCGAGACCGCTGACCCAATGCACGTCGAGGCCGCACTTCGAGCAGTTGAGGGAGAAGTCCTCAAGCACGCGCAGGTCCCGACGATGACGGTGCGCTGATCTTCGCACTCGCGATCGGAGCTCTTGCAGGGAGCCTAGTCACCAGCGCGATCTTCGTTCGGGGAAGCCGGCGGGACGCCTGCCTCGGTCGCCCTGTGGGGATGCCGGCAAGCTCGAGGCGATGCGAGGCCGGGCGCTCGCCGAGCAGGTCCGTCATCGACCGTTGGGAGGTCCACTCGGCTAGGTGAGACGAGTGGCGGAGTCTGTGCGCCGATCGAGCAAGAAGGTCGGGCTCCGGTCTTCGGAACCCGGCTTTGGCCGTGGGGGAGATCGGGTGCCGACGACATCTCCACGCGCCGTGTCACCCCGCGCGACGTGGCGAATACCCGGATCCTCATCCCCTATTCGGCTCCCCGGTTCCATGGCGTCGAGCGAACGCTGGGTCCAGACTCAGCGCGTGGACGGTCCTCGGGATGGCGGTCGCGCGACCCGACATCCTGGATGGCGGGAGTGGGCTCGATACGTGCCCAGCTCCTCCTCGCGCTACTGCGGATAGCCGTACACGTAGATCTCCGAGATCGCCGTGTAGTCGAGGCCTCCGGGCTCCGTCGTCGCCACGACGACCACATCGATGCGGGAGGTCGTGGCGTCGACATCCACGAACTGCGGGACCGGGACGGGACGGAGTGTCTGTTCGATGGGCGGCAGCCCCGGGATGAGGTAGCGGACCTCCGTGATGATCCGGTTCTGGAAGAATCGGTTCGCCCCGGTCTGAGGATCGGTCTTCGCGTACCCGGGGATCAGGCCGATCCGCACGACGTCGACAGGGTTGTCGAAGATGAGCGTGACCGATTCGCGATGGCCGTCGCCCGGCGTGCGCCACGCTGTCTGAACGTCACCGTCGATCACGTTCGCAGGTAGGTACGTCACGACGTTGCCTGCGGCGTCGGTCGATGCGGGCGCGGTCTCACTCGCGGTCACCTGCACACCCTCGCGGATGAGGTCCGGCGTTCGGGTGGGGCCCGTGCTCGACGCCGGTCCGCGGCCGTTGAGCGCCAACACCGCGATCGCGGCTGCCGCGACGAGAACGGCCGCCGCGACGGACGCGATCATCCAACCCGCCCTCCGCCGTGCCCGAGACCCGGTTGACGGCCGTGATGGAGGAGCGAGCACGACGTTCGTCGACGATGGAGCCGAACCGGCCAGAGCCGCGCGGAGTTCAAGCGTCAGGTCGCGAGCGGACGGGTAGCGTTCCTCGGGCGCCCTCCGGAGGGCGCGGGCCACGACGGCGTCCACGGGCGGAGGCAGGTCCGGCCGCAGGGACGTGGGACCCGGCGCCTCCTCGTGGAGATGCGCGTACAGGACCGCCGCCGGAGGACGACCTGCGAACGGCGGCCGGCCCGTGAGGCACTCGTACAGGACGCAGCCCAAGGAGTACAGGTCCGCTCGTCCTTCGACCCGTGCCCCCTCGATCTGTTCGGGTGCGACGTAGTTCACCGTGCCGACCAGCTGACCGGTTCCCGTGATCGTCGCGGCCGAGGAGGAGGTCCAGGTGCTGACGCCGAAATCCGTCAGGTAGCAGAGGTCGGGTTCCTCGGCTTCGGCCTGCCGCGTGACGAGGACGTTGCCCGGCTTCACGTCCCGGTGGACCAGGCCTCGAGCGTGGGCCGCGTCCAGCGCCGAACCGATCTGACGCACGATGCTCACCACGCGATCGAGCGAAAGCATGGCCGGATCCCGCAGGATGTCGCGCAGCTCTCGGCCATCGACTAGTCGCATCGCCATGAACAGGAGCCCGTTCGACTCCCCGGCGGCATAGATCGGGAGGATGTTCGGGTGCTCGATCGCTGCGGCGGCCGTCGTTTCACGGAGGAACCGTCGCCGGAAGCCTTCGTCGGTTGCGAAGGCAGGGGTGATCAGCTTGAGGGCTACCCGGCGCTCGGGCGAGCGCTGGTGAGCCACGTACACGACGCCCATCGCACCTTGGCCGAGCACCGACTCGATCTCGTACCCGGCGACGTTGGTCCCGACGATGCGATCGATCTCCATCCGTACATCATCCTCGACGGGTCTCGCACCGGACCATGCGCGGGATCACCCGCTCGGCGACTTGGGATCATCGAGGATCTCGGCCGTGTTCACCGCGCCGAGCCGGATCGCCTCGTTCGCCAGGCGAGCGCGGCGACCGTCCCGCTCATGGATCGCGAATTTGTCGTACAGCCTCGACAGGTGCTGCTTGACGGCCGCCTCCGTGACCACGAGTTCGCTCGCGATCTGCCGGACCGATGCTGGTTCCCGGAAGACGTCGCCCGAGAACATCGGGCGACACAACGCGATGAGCACCTCGTGCTCCCTTCGCGTGAGGCGGGGCCCTGTCTCGGCGCCCACCGTCCGGTCTCCGCCGAAGTCGGCCTCCTCCATGCGAGCGACGAACCGGACGCTCCCGGCTCGGATCTCGTCTCCGTCTCGAAGCGGTCGCTCACCGAAGATGCGCTCCCCGTTGACGAACGTCCCGTTCCGAGAGCCCAGATCGCGAACGCACCAACGCGATGCGACCCGCTCCAGCACCGCGTGCACCCGCGAGACCGTTGGGTCGAAGGGGAGGGGAACATCGTTCGTCGACGCGTGTCCGATCGTGATCCGGTCGCCTTGCAGCGGGATGCCTTCCCGAGCGCCGTCGACCCACATCTCGAGCCGGTCGGACATGTCACTCATGGTGACGAAAGCCTAGCCGTCCGTAACGGAAGCATCCCCTCGCCGGGGATGGTTCCCCGACGCCGCCGGCCCCACCATCGTCTCGTGACAGACGAGAGGAGGCCCAAGATGAGACCCCGCTCCATCCGCCGGGCAGCGATCCTGATGACGGCCGCGGTGGTCGCCCTCGGTCTCGGCGCTAGCGGCATCGCCGTTGCCTTCGGGGGGCGGCCGGTCGAACGGGCTGCGCATCGGATCGCGCCCGTGCCGAGCGCCGCCTCGACGGTCGATCCGGCCCTCGGGCGCCCGTGGCCGTGGCACGCGTCGGTGCCGTCGGCGGTGACGCTGACGCCGACACCTTCACCGCAGCCGGCGCCTGACCCGAACCGGCTGGCAGACGGCGTCTACCCGACGTACATCCGAGCCGTGGACAGGCGGAACGCCACGATCACCGTCGACGTCCTGCAGACGTTCTTCGGAACGGACGCGCGCCGGGCAGCGATCGAGGACGGCGTGGTCTGGAAGGACGTGCGGTACGACCCGGTCTACATCCGGAACGAGAACCCGCTCCTGCGGACGCTCCCGGTCGCCCGAGCCGCTCATATCAAGCTCATCGGCGTCTGCGAGGCCCCGAACCGGTGGATCGGTCTCACGGAGCTGCGCGACGCGACGACGCCGTTCACGGACACCTTCTACTACGACATCACGGTCGTCAGCGGCACGGTCGAGCGCGTCGACCAGCTCGTCGCCGTGGCTGGTTGTTGAGTGAGGGTGAGGATCGTGCGACCTCGTCCGACGATGGCGGCGATGGCGGGCTTCGTGCTCGCCGTCGCCGCATGCACGCGGGTCGCGACGGAACCGCCGAGGCTCGGTGCGGCCGAAGGCGACCCGGTGGATATCGTGGCGACGCGGTCGCAGCCCAGAGGCACCCTCGTGATCCACGCAACCGGTGACGTCAGCCTCGACCCGTCGCAGATCCGAGCGTTCCGCACCCACGGCTACGGCTGGGCATGGAGCGGGCTCGACGATCTGTTCCGGAACGACGACCTCACCCTCGTGAACCTGGAGTGTCCCGCGACGGACGTCGTCGAGCCCGTCTCGAAGGCGTTCACGATCCGCTGCGACCCGGACGCCCTACCGGAGGCACGCGATGCCGGCGTCGACGTCGTGAGCCAGGCGAACAACCATGCTTTCGACGAAGGCCCGTCCGGACTCGTCGACTCCCTGAGCGCGATCCGCAGCGCAGGGCTTGTGCCCGTCGGCGCCGGCGCCGATCGGGAGGAGGCCCTGCGTGCGGCGATCTTCCAGACGGACGGCTGGAGGGTGGCGATCCTCGGCGTGGATCAGGTGGTGGATCCACCGGAGGAGGTCGCCGGCACGGATGAGCCGGGGACGGCCGTCGGTCACGACTTCGCCATGGCGATCCGGGCCGTCCGCGAGGCAGCCGCGTCCTCCGACCTCGTCATGGTCATGATCCACTGGGGCATCGAGCTCGACGCGCACCCACGCGCCTACCAGGTGAAGCAGGCGCATCGCCTGATAGACGCGGGCGCCGACGTGATCCTCGGAGCGCACGCGCACAGGCTCCAGCCCATGGAGATCTACCGAGGCCGACCGATCTACTACTGCCTGGGCAACTTCGTGTGGCCCCGCCTGACCCTCGAGCAACGGACCACCGCGGTAGCCGAGATCACCGTGGGTTCCAGCGGAACGTTTCGGGCGCGGCTACTCCCCGCCGAGATCGTGTCGCCCGGTCATCCCGTACTGGATCGAGACAGCGGTCGGGCCGTTGGTCGTACCTAGATGCTACGTATCGGTCGTCGCGGATACATCGTCCGGCTCGCGGACCCGAACCACGCCTGGACGAGGATGCACGTCGAACCCGCTGCAGTCGCAGTCGGAGAAGAGGCAGAGCCGGTCACGATCGGAGTGCACGAACTCCGAGTGTTCGCACTCGCAGCAGAACACCACCAGCTCGTCGACCGAAACCTTCACGCGGCCAACGTAAGGAATCTGGGGGATGCGATTCATCGGCCGAAGGGCTGATTCGTCGCCTAGGTCGAAGGACGCGTCCGAACGCTGGCGCTGAACCGCGCTGACTCTGGGTGGGGTCGGGCTGGGGGCTCACAGGCGCGGCCCGAGGCGAGGGGGCCCGGACGATCTCCCGTCTCCTCCGGCCCGCCGGACGCGGGCACGTGCCAGGGTGGACCGCGTCCGAAGTCCGACTACGCGGCCCGCTCCTCGACCCCCCCCGCACTCGCATTGGGAGTAGAAGGCGCCTTCTTGGATACCGGAACGTCGGCCCTGGCGATCACCGATGGCACCGATGCGTACCGGGGGCCGGGGAAGCATGCGCCTGGTCGCGAGGGACGAAGCGGGGACCGAGTTCGACTTCGTGTTCCGCATCCTGACCGCCTAGCGAGGAGCTGCTTCGTCCGCCCCTCTTCAGTCGGGGAGCAGCGGAACGGATTGGCCGTGGCCACGGCCGAGGAGGACGGCCCGGGTGATGGCCGCCGACCCGAACCGGTGCCGAACGTCGTCGAGCGTCTCGTCGATGGCACCGGTCCGCCCGCGATCGAACGGCAGCGCGAGCTGGATGGCTCGGTCGTCGCTGAGGTTGCTCAAGGTCAGCCCGATCAGCGTGATGCCCTGACGTTGGATCATCGGCAGGGCCGCGGCGAGCAGCCCTCTCGCCACGGCGAGGATCGTCTGTGTGTGCCCGGTCGCCTCAGACAGCGTGTGCGACCGGGTCGCGCGCGAGAAGTCGTCGAACCGCAGCCGCAGCGTGATGGTCCGGCACACGCGGTGCGCCTTCCGGAGCCGCCGAGCGAGACGGTCCACGAGCGCGAGGAGGTCCTGGTCGAGCATCTCGGGTGACCTGGGCTTGCGGCCCAGCGCCCGCTGCGTGCCGATCGAATGACGACGGCGGCCGACCTGCACCGGGCGGGGATCGCGGTTGTGGGCCAGGGCGTGGATGTGGCGCCCGGCGGCCCGGCCGAGGATGCGGATCAGCGCCGGCTCGCCGAGCCGTGCGACCTGTCCTACG
This sequence comes from Actinomycetota bacterium, assembly GCA_049587975.1. Classification (GTDB taxonomy): domain Bacteria; phylum Actinomycetota; class UBA4738; order UBA4738; family HRBIN12; genus DASSJM01. The sequence continues at coordinate 19,834 of JBAVEY010000011.1, forward strand.
GTCGTGATGGATCGTTCGCGGAGCCTGGCGGCGCTGACCGGCCCGACGCCCCACAGCCGCTCGACGGGCAGCGGATGCAGGAACTCCAGCTCCCCGTCGGGCGGGACCACCAGCAGGCCGTCGGGCTTGGCGACGCCGCTGGCGACCTTGGCGAGGAACTTCGTCCTCGCTACCCCCACGGTGACGGGCAGGCCGACCTTCTCGAAGACGTCCGCGCGCAGGCGAACGGCGATCTCGGTCGGCGTGCCCGAGATCCGCCGCAGCCCCCCGACGTCGAGGAAGGCCTCGTCGATCGACAGCCCCTCCACGAACGGTGTCGTGTCGTCGAACACCGCGAAGAGCGCCTTGCTCGCCTCGCTGTAGGCGTCCATCCGCGGGCGAACGACGACCGCGTGGGGACACAGCCTCCGGGCCAGCGCTCCGCCCATCGGCGTCCGGACGCCGTAGGCCTTGGCCTCATAGCTCGCCGCGAGCACGACCCCCGCCCCGACGATGACGGGGCGACCACGCAGCGACGGATCGTCCCGCTGCTCGACCGACGCGTAGAAGGAATCGGCGTCGGCATGCAGGATCGTGGCCTCGTCGGGCACGACGGAGACGTTGACATGCGCCGGTGACGCCGCGAGCGCCTCGCCGGGAGCCCGCGGGTCGAGCTCCGATACGCTCCCGGCATGAGGCTCAACCACCTGGCCCTCGCGGTTGGGGATCAGGAGCGGACGAGCGCCGGATGGGCACGTGATCGAGGTGGCTTGGGAGCCATGATCGTGGGTTCGGGGGTTCCGGCAGCTCTTCGTCGTGACCGTCCTGGGACCGTGCCGGAGGAACCGCCGCGATGAGCTCCGGCGCACCCGCGGCCTCGAGCGGTCCGCTCCTGCTGGCCGATATCAGCGGGTACACGTCCTTCCTGCAGTCGGTCGCGGCCGCGCACCAGGAGGACGCCTTCGCCGACGGGGCCGTCCCGGACGCCTACGCGCTGATGTCGAGCCTGCTCGACGGGATCGTCGGTCGGCTGGTCCCTCCGTTCACCTTGTCCAAGCTCGAGGGCGATGCCGTCTTCGCCTACGCGACCGACGCGGATCGGGTGCCGCACGGGCAGGCGATGGTCGGGTGCCTCGCCGACTGCTACGCGGACTTCCGGCACCGCCTCGGCACCGCGCACGGGGTCTGGACGTGCCGCTGCGATGCCTGCTCACGGATCGATCGCCTCGACCTCAAGTTCGTCCTGCATACGGGCGCGTTCGTGATCCAGTCGATCGCAGGCGGACGAGAGCTCGTGGGGCCCGAGGTCGTGATGGTGCACAGGTTGCTGAAGACGGGGGCGGCTGCGCTCGTCGGCCACGGGGCCTACGCGTTGATCACGGAGGCCGCGGCCTCTCGGTTCGACATCCCCATCGACGGGGCCCTCGCGCTCGAGGAGACCTACGAGCACTACTCGCCCGTCCGTGCTCACGTCTACCCGCTCCGCGACCGCTGAGGACGATCAGGGCCCGGACATCCGGCCCGATCGCAGGGGTCCGGCCAGCACCCTCGGGAGGCTGACGACGTGGAACGCTGGACCTAGGGAGGAGGGATCGGATGAGGTCGATCCGGACCTACCTGGCGCTGACCGCGCTGGTCGCCCTGTCCGCATGTGGCGGCATCGGGCCGCAAGCGCCTTCGTCGACCACCCCGACCCAGCGGACCCTCGTGCTCGACGGCAAGACGATGCACCGATGCGGCCTCTACCGGATGGCGCGCTGCGGGCGGCTGAAGGTTCCCGAGGATCGCGGCGATCCCTCGGGTCGCGAGATCGGGCTCGACGTGATGGTGATCCCGGCCGCGGACCCCGATCCCGAGCCGGATCCGGTCTTCTTCCTCGCCGGCGGGCCCGGCAGCGCGGCCACGCAGGTCTGGTGGAACGCCGCCGACGTCTTCCCTCGCGTCCACGACCACCGCGACATCGTCCTGGTGGACCAGCGGGGGACCGGCGACTCGAACCCGCTGCTCCTGCCGAGGTTCCCGGACACGACCGGCATGTCCGCCCCGGTGGCCAGGGCAACGATCGCCGGGTCGGTGCGGAAGGGTCTCGCGCGCCTGGACGCCGACCCGAATCTGTACACGAGCTCGGTCGCGGCGGATGACCTCGACGACGTCAGGGCAGCGCTCGGCTACGACCGGATCGATCTCTATGGTGCCTCGTACGGGGCGACGCTCGCGCAGTACTACGTGCGTCGGCACGAGCGGCACGTCCGCGCGGTCGTGCTCGACGGTGGGACGCTCCTCGACGTCCCGCTCTTCGAGCTGCTCCCGGCGAACAGCCAACGCATCCTCGAGGACGTGTTCGACCGGTGCTCGGCCGACGCGACCTGCCATGCCGCGTTCCCCGACCCGGCCGGCGAGCTGACCACGGCGATCGTCCGGCTGAGGCGACACCCGGTCGAGGTCGACGTCTCTGGTACGGGCGGCAACGCACCGATCGTCGTGGATGCCGATGCGCTCGCTGACGAGATCCACCACCTCCTTGCCGTGAGCGACGGCGCACGGATCCCGTTGCTGATCCACCAGGCGGCCACGGGCGATCTGACACCCGTCGCCGAACGCATCCTCGGGACCGGCACCGACGCGGGCGGGTCGACGGAGCGTCTGGTGATGTTCTGGTCGATCGTGTGCTCCGAGGGCTGGGCGCGCTTCGACCCGGCCAGGACCGCCGAGCTGGGAGCCGGTTCCTACCTCCTCGGATCCGAGCTCGAGCAGGCGCGGGGCGTGGCCGCCGTATGCCGCGCGATGCCGCAAGCGTCGCTCGGTCCGGGCGACGAAGCGCCGGTCCGTTCGAACGTCCCCGTCCTGCTCCTCAACGGCGCCGAGGATCCCCAGGACCCACCCTCCAACGTCGCAGAGGCTCCCGTCGAGCTCCCGAACAGCCTCCTCGTCACGATCCCCGGGCTCGGACACACCGTGGGGCACCTCGAGTGCTGTCCTGAGCTGATCGCGGCCTTCTTCGAGGCCGGGTCGGTGCACGGGCTGGACACGAGCGACATCGAACGGTTGACACCGGCGCCCTTCGTGGTCTGAGATCCGACCTGCGCGACCATGCGCTCGCGTCTTCTGAGACAGTGCTTCGATGGATCACGCCGGGCATCACGGGTGGAGTCACGGGACGGGTCCCTTCTCCCGGGACACGTCCGGTCTGCCCGAGGCGGCTCCGAGGCGGGACGTCGTCCTCGAGCATGATGACGAGTTCGAGCTCGGGATCGGCGCGGTCGTCAAGAGGATCGGCGACGCGAACGTCCGGATGCTCGCGTACAACGGATCGATCCCCGGGCCGACGCTCCGCGTGCGGCAGGGCGCGGAGATCGTCGTCCACGTCACGAACCACGGCGACGTCGACGCGACCGTGCACTGGCACGGCCTGCGTCTGGAGAACCGGTACGACGGCGTGCCGCACGACACGCAGAAGCCGATCCCGGTGGGTGGGGACTTCACCTACCGCGTCCGGTTCCCGGACGAGGGGCTCTACTGGTACCACCCGCACATCCGCGAGGACTACACCCAGGACATGGGCCTGTACGGAAGCATCGTCGTCGAGCCGAGCGACCCCGGCTACTGGCCGCCCGTCGACCGCGACGTCGTCCTCACGATCGACGACATCTCGATCGAGGACGGGCAGGTCGAGGCGTACCAGCGATCGGGTCCCGACCACGTCGCGATGGGTCGGTTCGGCAACGTCTTCCTCGTCGACGGACGGACCGACTGGCGGCTCGACGTCGCACGGGGCATGGTCGTCCGCTTCTACCTCACGAACACCGCGAACACCCGCGTGTTCGACCTCTGGATCACGGGCGCGGCGGTGAAGCTCGTCGGCGGTGACAGCGGTCGGTACGAGTGGGAGACCTTCGTGGACGACGTCGTGATCGCGCCGTCCGAGCGGGCGGTGGTGGACGTCCGGTTCGACACGCCGGGCGAGGTTGCGCTCGAGCATCGGACGCCGGATAAGGTGTACCGGCTCGGAACGATCGACGTCGGCTCCGAGCCGGCGACCTCCTCGGCCGCCGCGTCGTTCGTGACGCTGCGCCGGAGCCCCGAGCTCGAGGTCGAGCGTGGGCGCATCGCCGACGACCTCGAGCGCGAACCGGACAAGGTTCTGGCGCTCGTCGCCGAGATGGACATACCCGCGCAGCCGCGGGAGCACCGGGCTCAGGACCGTCCCGCCTTCGCCTGTCCGATGGATCCCGAGGTGGTGAGCGAAGGCCCCGACCGATGCCCGAAGTGCGGGATGAAGCTGCTGCCGATCGGGTTCGTCCCGGCTGCGCTCGAGCTGCTGGAACGGAAGGACGAACCTCACGGAACCCTCGACGCATCCGAGCAGGACGACCACGCGATGCACGGCCACGCCGAGGGCAGCGTCGAGTGGGAGGACGCGATGCCCGGGGTCAACCGGATGACCGACACGACCAACATGCGGTGGATGCTGGTGGATCGTCAGACCGGACGGTCGAACGTCGGGATCGACTGGTCGTTCACGGTGGGGGACCGGGTCAAGATCCGGATCGTGAACGAGATGGACTCGGACCATCCGATGCATCACCCGATCCACTTCCACGGGGCCGGCCGCTTCCTCGTGCTGTCGCGGGACGGGGTCGAGGAGCCGAACCTCGTGTGGAAGGACACGGTCCTGGTGCGGACCGGCGAGATCGTGGACATCGTGCTCGACGTGTCGAACCCGGGTCCGTGGATGGCCCACTGCCACATCGCAGAGCACGCCGAGAGCGGGATGATGTTCAGCTTCAACGTCGCCCGCGGCGGCGGCGGGGCGCCGGAGCCGTAGTCGCCCTCGAACGGTCGAGCTCGGTCGGTTTGACGCCGGTCCGCTCGATGGTTCTATCGGGGATGGGTATCGATGGACGTGCTGTTGGGAGGAAACGATGGCGATGGTGACGGATCCCGTGTGCGGGATGCAGATCGAGCCGGACGATGCCGCGGGCACGATCGACTATCAGGGCACGACCTACTACTTCTGCTCTCAGGCGTGTCATGACGCGTTCGAGGCGGATCCCGCGTCCTACGTCTCGTGAGTCCTGATGAGTTGACGGCCGATGAGGTCGCGGAGCGGGCGGGGACGACGCCGGCGAGGGTCGGGGAGCTCGTCGATCTCGGCATCCTCGAACCTACGGACGTCGGGTCGTTCCGTCGCCTCGACGTCCTCCGGACCCGCGTGGTGGCCGATCTGGAAGCGATGGGTCTCGAGCCGAAAGGGGTCGCGGCCGCGCTCCGGTCCGGCCACCTCTCGCTCGGCTACCTCGAGAGCGCGGGACGACGGCACCCGCGTTCAGACCGGACCTTCGCCGAGGTCGCCGAGGACATCGGCGTTCCGTTCGCAACGCTCGAGCGGATCTACGTCGCGTTCGGGCTCGCGAGCCCCGCCGCCGACGAACGGATCCGCGAGGAGGACCTGCAGGTGATCAGGACGATGCCGGTGCTCTTCCGAGCCGGTGTCGATGAGGGAGACGTGCTCCGCGTGGCTCGCGTCTGGGGGGAAGGCGCGCGGCGGGTCGCCGAGTACCTGACGCACTACTTCCACACGGTCGTCGAGGAGCCGTTCCGGCGGCGGGGGCTGGGTGACAACCAGGCCTTCGAGGCGGCGATCCGCGAGGTCGGCCTGCGGATGGGACGGTCGGGCGAGGAGATGCTCGCCTGGCTCTACCGCCGACACTCGGAGACGTACATGACGCAGCACCAGTTCGACCACGCCGAGACCGCGCTCGAGGAAGCCGGTGTCCACGAGCGGAGCGCGCCGCACCCGGGGGCCGCCGCCTTCGCCGACCTGTCCGGCTACACCCGGCTCACGGAGGAGGCGGGCGATGCGGTCGCGGCGGGCGTGTCGCTCAAGCTCTCGGTCGTCGTGAGCGAGATCGCCGCTCGTCATCGCGGAACGGTGGTCAAGATGTTGGGCGATGGCGTCCACTTCCATTTCGGCGAACCGCGAGATGCGGTGCTCGCGTCGCTCGATATCGTCGAGACGGTCCGCCCGCAGGGGCTCCCACCGGCACACGTCGGCATCGAAGCCGGACCGATGATCTACGACGAGGGCGACTACTTCGGTCGGACGGTGAACGTGGCGGCACGGATCGCGGCGCAGGCCGGACCCGATCAGGTCTTCGTGGGGGAGGGCTTCGCGGGACTCGTGGCACCGGAGCGGTTCCGACTGGTCGAGGTCGGCGCCTTCGAGCTGAAGGGGATCGCGGAGCCGATGACCCTGTACCAGGCGCTCCGCGACGGTGATGACTGATGTCGGACGTCCTGGTCATCGGTGGGGGCCAGGCGGGCCTCGCGATGGGCTACCACCTCGCCCGTCGGGAGATCCCGTTCTCGATCGTCGATGCGGGTCCGGAGGTCGGTCACGCGTGGCGGTCACGGTGGGACTCGCTCACGCTGTTCACACCGTCGCAGTACGACGGCCTGCCGGGGAAGCCGTTCCCGAACACGAGCCGGAGCGTTTGGCAGACCGTCGAACGGGAACGTGTCGGCTGGTCTGTCCGTCGTTCTCGCGGCGCCCTCGCACGCGAGAAGGACCCGAGGAGGGGAGCGATGAGCACGAGCGAGCAACGACCGCGCGGGGTGGACCGAACCTTCGGTTCGTTCGCGAGCTGGGTCGCGAAGTGGACCGGGAGCCATTGGGCGTTCATCATCGCGGCGGCCCTGGTGCTCGCGGTGCTGGTGGCGACCGACGTGGCCATGACCAACCTCCTCATCTCGATCGTGACGCTGCTCATGGTGTTCGTGCTTCAGAACACGCAGAACCGCCACTCCGCCGCGCTGCACCTGAAGCTCGACGAGATGGTCCGGGCCGAGCCGGATGCCCGCGACGAGATCCGCGGGGCGGAGTCGAAGTCCGAACGGGAGATCCTTGAGCTGACGCGCGAGGATGCCGACGCCCCCGTGCCCTCCACCGGCGGATAGCGCGAGCGCTCTTCGGTGCGGGACGCGATCTCGCGACTACGGGTCGGAAAGACCCGAGCCTCGGACCGGTCGTGTTCGTAACGCACCTCGCTCCCCGCTCCGAGGCTCCGTGCTCCCGTTCGAGGTCGGATCGGCCCGAGCGGTCGCGGTGAGCGCGGTGTCTGCGGGTGCCCCGAATCGCAATAGCCGACCTCCGAACGCCACCGCGCAGATGCCGAACCACGACCAGCCGATCGCGAGCCCGGCCAGCACGTCGGAGAACCAGTGCACGCCGAGGAGGACCCGGGTGCAGCCGACGGCGATGCCGATCGCGACCGCCGCGCCCGCGAGCGCCGCTCGGGCCCTTGGGGAGCTGGCGATGCCGAGCACGAGGGCTACGGCCAGATAGGTGGCGGCCGCGGCCGTCGTGTGACCGCTCGGGAACGACGTCCCACTGAAGTCCGCGCGTGGACGGATGTCCGGCCGGGCGCGATCGATCGCGGTCTTGATCGTGTTCGAGATCAGGATCTGCCCGACGACGACGGACGCGACGAGGAGCGGGATGACGGGTCTGCGGAACCGCCAGAGGCCGTAAACGGAGATCGCGACGCCGACCACGAGGATCGTCGTGGTATCGGCGAGGTGCGTGATCGCGCCGAGCACGTCGTCGGACAGGGGTGTGGCGCGTTCGTCCGCCCATATCTCGACCGCGTGGTCGACGTCCACGAGCCCCGCGTCGCGCCTGATCGTCCACGCGAGGAGGCCAACAACGATCCCGGCGACCACGAGGCCGATCAGCGCGACGGTCAGTGCCAGGCCGGTGGCCTTCGCCGGATCCATCCGGTCGCGCACGAACGATCCCGGGCCGCTCCGGGCCCGCAGGTCCTCCTCGACGGCCTCGCTGACGTCGAGCGCGGGGTCGGCGTGCGGCCACCGAGCGATCAGGAGGAACGCGGTGAGACCGGCGACGGTACTCACGAGCAGGGCGAGCAACAGGACCAAACGCGATACCTCCGTCGGATCGATCCAGCATCGCGAGGTTTCCCCGGGCGAGTTCCGTGGGAAACACCCCCACATGGAAGGGAGCCTCTTCGAAGCCAAGCCTGACAGCCTGCCCGATCGGCTCGCCCGGCGGTCGCGAACGCGACGACCGATCGTCGTGGGCTCGGCGGTGGCGGCCGTCGGATACGTCGTCGTGACCGCCCTGCTGGTCGGGATCGGCCTGCTCCTTACGAAGCTCCTCCTCGACGGAGCGGTTGGGCGATGGGACGCCTCGATCACCCACTGGTTCTTCGACCGGCGGACGCCGGTGTTCGACGCGGTCACCGGATGGGGGTCGAGGCTCGGCGACACCGTCGCGGTGGTCGCCATCGCGGCGCTGGCCGTCGTCATCCTCGCGATCGGGCGACACCGGGCGCACATCGGGTTCCTGATCGCCGGGCTCGTGATCGAGGTGACGTCGTTCTTGACGACCACGTTCCTGATCGATCGCGAGCGTCCGACGGTGACCCATCTCGACGCCGGACCCCCCACCTCGAGCTTCCCGTCCGGGCACACCGCGGCGTCCGTCGTCCTCTACGTGGGGTTGGCGATCATCATCACGTCGCTGATCGGCAACCGTGTCGTCCGGGCGCTCGCGTGGGTCGTAGCGATCGGCCTGCCGGTCGGCGTGGGGCTGTCGCGCATCTACCGGGGGATGCACCACCCGACGGACGTGATCGGCGCCGCGATCGGTGCCGTCGCGTGTCTCGCGTTCGCACTCTTGGCGACCCGCACGGGTGTCGCGGTGGCGGAGGCGTACACCGAGACCGGCTCGCTCACGTCGACCGCACCACCGATCAGCCTTCCGACCGGCCCCGTTGACGTCCAGGCGGCTCCGTGACCTCCGTCGGCGTGATCGCGCACACCGCCAAGGAGCTCGGCGGCGGCCTGCCCCGGCTTCGCAAGACCCTCGCTGCGTTCGGCATCATGGATCCACCCTGGGTGGAGGTACCCAAGAGCAAGTATGTGCCCGATCGCGCGACGGCCCTCGTCGATGATGGCGTCGACCTCCTCTTCGTCTGGGGCGGCGACGGCACCGTGCAGCGCGCCATCGATGCGCTCGCCGGTCGTCCCGTCACCGTCGCGATCCTGCCCGCCGGCACCGCCAACCTGCTGGCCACGAACCTCGGGCTCCCCACGGATCTCGAGGAGTGCGTCCGGATCGGTCTCCACGGGGCCCGCCGCACGCTCGACGTCGGCAAGGTCAACGGGGAGCACTTCGCGGTGATGGCCGGCGCCGGACTGGACGCGATGATGATCCGCGACGCCGATGCGGGTCTGAAGGACAAGGTCGGTCGGATCGCGTACGTGTGGACCGGAGTGAAGAACGTACCGTTGGAAGCGGTCGAGATGACGATCGACGTCGACGGCGAACGCTGGTTCAAGGACAAGGCGAGCTGTGTCCTCGTCGGGAACGTCGGAGACGTCCTCGGCGGGCTGTCCGTCTTCCCGAACGCGACGCCCGACGATGGGCGACTCGATATCGGCGTGGTGACGGCGGATGGGTGGTGGGACTGGACCAGAACCCTTGGACGATCCGTCCTCGGTGACGTGGGCAGGTCGCCGTTCGTGCAGACGACCACCGCGCGCTCCATCGACGTGCGCCTGAAGGACCCGCTCCCGTATCAACTCGACGGCGGCGACCGGAAGCAGACGAGGAAGCTGAAGATCAGGGTGAAGCCAGGGGCCATCACGGTCTGTGTGCCGGAGGAGGGAAGCCGATGAGCTCCGCGAACCACGTTCCCGAGACCTGGAACCTGACCGGATCCGATGCCAAGGAAACCCTCTCGACGACCGGGAACGGACGTCTGCTGAGGGACGCGTTCGAGCGCCTACGGGCGTCGGACGGGTTCAGCCACGCGCGCTCGATGGCGTTCGCGACGTCGCTCATCCTGGTGCAGGGAGTCATCGCGCTCGTCGGGCTCGCGAGTGCGATCGGGACTGGACGGGTGAGCGACGCCATCGTCGGGATGCTCCAGGACGTCTTCCCGGGACCGGCGGGCACCGTCCTTACGGACGCCGTCAAGCAGGCGCACCAGGCCGGCGGGCACAACCGTTCGCTGGCCCTGACGCTGGGACTGGTCGGCGCCATCATCACCGGGACCACCCTGCTTGGGCAGATCGAGCGGGCTATGAACCGCCTGTACGGGGTCGAACGCGACCGTCCCACGCTGAGGAAGTACGGTCGCGCCTTCGTGCTGACGATGAGCGCCGGCGTCCTGGCGGTGGTCGCCTTCATGGTCATGACGCTCGGCCGGGGCGCGGGCGCGTTGTTCAACGACCCCGTCGCGAGGGATGTGTGGAACATCGTCCGCTGGCCGCTCGCCTTCGCCATGCTGATCGGAGCGACCGCGTGCATCTTCCGCTGGAGCCCACGCCGCCACCAGCCCGACTGGTCGTGGCTGGCGATAGGCGCCCTCCTGTCGGTCGTGCTGGTCGTCATCGTCACGATGGCGCTGAGCGGGATGTTCCTGCTCAGTTCGACCTTCGGGCAGACGTACGGACCGCTGGCCGGGTTCGTGGCGCTGTTGCTCTGGACCTTGCTGACGTCGAGCGCGCTCCTGTACGGCGTCGCCATCGCCGCCCAGCTGGAGGCCGTTCGTGCTGGGGTTCCCGCACCTCGCCGGCCGGCCGAGCCCGACGCGAGCCCGTCCGACGGTCCGCGATCCGAGGCCAGGTCACGACCGGCCGCGGTCGGCGCCGCACCGTGAGTACGATCATCGACGTGAGCCCATCCGACCGCTCGTCGACGGATCGGCTCGATGAGATCCGACGGAGACTTGAAGGCATCATCGGTGTCCCGGCGACGGAGGGCAACCGCGTCGAGGTGCTCCGGAACGGCAACGAGATCTTCCCGGCGATGCTCGAGGCCATCGCCGCGGCGCAGCACACGATCGACCTCCTGACGTTCGTCTATTGGCGTGGGGAGATCGGAACGAGCTTCGCCGAGGCGCTCTCCGAGCGGGCGCGAGCCGGAACCCGGGTTCGCGTCCTGTTGGATGCATGGGGAGCGCACTCCCTCGACCGGACCCTGATCGACATGATGGAGGGCGCCGGCGTGCGCGTCCGGTGGTTCCGACCGCTGCACCGACGGCAGCTCTCGAAGGCGAACCATCGGACCCACCGCAAGGTCCTGGTCGTGGACGAAGAGATCGGGTTCACGGGTGGGGTGGGCATCGCCGACGAATGGAACGGTGACGCTCGCAACGACAAGGAGTGGCGCGACACCCACTTCCGCGTTCGGGGCCCGGCGGTGGACGGTCTCCGGGCGGCGTTCCTGGACAACTGGATCGAGACCGATCCCGAACTCTTCGACGCAGCGATCGACCGGTTCCCCGAACAGCCCCAGACGGGCGAGGCGGTGATCCAGTGCGTCCGCGGTGCCTCGGAGGCGGGCGCGAGCGACATGTCTACCCTCCTCCTGACGCTGCTCCAGCTCGCGGAGGAGCGGATCCGCGTGACCACCGCGTACTTCGTCCCCGACGACGAGCTGGTGGAACGCCTCTGCGGGGCGGCGGATCGAGGTGTCGAGGTCGAGATCCTGCTTCCCGGACCGCACGGCGACAAGCGCTTCGTGCAGCTCGCGGGTCAATCCGTCTACGAGCGCCTCCTGGCCCACGGCATCCGGATCTGGCACTTCCAGCCCTCGATGCTGCACGCCAAGATCATGACCGTGGACCACGTCGTGGCGAACGTCGGTTCGGCGAACTTCAACGCGCGCTCGACCGAGCTCGACGAAGAGATCAACCTCGTGGCGCTAGATCCCGACCTCGTGGCGCTCCTCGACGACCAGTTCGAGCGGGACGTCGAACGGAGCGAGGAGATCTCGGCCGATCGGTGGGAGGATCGTTCCCTCCGACGACGAGCGCTCGAGAGCCTGACGAAACCGCTGCGGCACAAGGTCTGAGGCACCCGCCGCGCGCCCGGCCGTTCGATCCTCGTTCCAACGACAGCCTGGATGGGGCGGGGCCCGTATCCATCGGTCGACCCGGAGCCCTTCGTCGCCCCTCGGTGGGACAGTAGCGAGCGACACCATTGAGGGATGCCACCGCGGTGCCTTGAGCAGAGGAGGACGCCATGGAGCAACGGGTCAGCCTGATCACGCTGGGGATCGCCGATCTGCAGCGCGCCCGCAGCTTCTACGAGGCGCTGGGGTGGTCTGTGGCCGAGGATGAGAACGACGACGTGGTCTTCTTCCAGGCCGGTGGCCTGGTGTTGGCGCTGTGGGGTCGCTACCAGCTCGCCACGGACAGCGCGGTGGC
>JBAVEY010000012.1:0-26802 GCA_049587975.1 Actinomycetota bacterium
GTTCATGGCGACGCGGGCACGCGCCAGGCGATGCGGGCCACCTCGACCGGCGCCCGGCTCACGACGCCGACCGAGCTCGCGGTCCAGGTTCGGCCGGCCCGACGGAGCGCGCCGCCCGCGACGCTCCGTCGGCTCGGATCAGGCGAGCGTCGTGAGCAGCTCCCGGGCGATCACCACCCGTTGGATCTGGTTCGTCCCCTCGTAGATCTGGGTGATCTTCGCGTCGCGCATGAACCGCTCGACCGGGTACTCCCGCATGTAGCCGTAGCCACCGAGGACCTGGACGGCGTCGGTGGTGATCTTCATCGCGGCATCCGAGGCGAAGCACTTCGCGACGCTCGAGAAGTACGTCATCCGAGGGTCGCCCGCGTCGCAGAGCGTGAGCGCCTTGTACACGAGCATCCGCGCCGCCTCGAGCTGCATCGCCATGTCGGCGAGCATGAACGCGACCCCCTGGAACTCGGCCACCGCCTTGCCGAACTGCCGCCGCTCCGTGGCGTACCGGCTCGCGGCCTCGAGGGCCCCCTGCGCGATGCCGAGCGCCTGGGCCGCGATCGCGGGTCGGGAGTAGTCGAGGGTCCGCATCGCGTAGCCGAACCCGCTCCCCTCCTGCCCGATCAAGCGGTCGGCCGGGATCCTCGCGTCGGTCATGATCACCTCGCGGGTCGGCGATCCTCGGATGCCCATCTTGTCTTCCTTGCGTCCGAACCCGACGCCGGGATCGTCCTTCATCACGATGAACGCGGACACGCCCTTGGACCGCATCGCCGGGTCCTTGGTCGCGAACACCACGTAGGCGTGCGAGACACCGGCGCCGGTGATGAAGCGCTTCGTCCCGTTCAGCACCCAGTCATCGCCGTCGCTCGTGTACCGCGTCGTCATCGCCGCCGGGTCCGACCCCGCACCGGGTTCGGTCAGGGCGTAGGACATCAGGAGGTCGCCGCGCGCGATGGCCTCGGTCATGCGCCTGGCCTTGTCCTCGTCCCCCGCGACCGTGAGCGGGATGACCCCGAGCTTGGAGACGAGCGGCGTGAGCGAGACGCCCGCCGACACCCGGGACAGCTCCTCGATGAACACGCCGAACGCGAGCGAGCCGCCTCCCGAGCCGCCGTGCTCCTCCGGGTAGCCCACGCCCATCAGGTCGTTCTCGACGAGGAGCTTGTAGACGTCCTCGGGCCACTCGTCGGTCTCGTCGATCTCAGCCGCCCGCGGCGCGATGCGTTCGTCGGCGATCGTGCGGACGATCGCGCGGAACTCCTCGAGCTCCTCCGGCAACGCGAACCGCTCGAGGTCGCGCATGTCAGAGGCGACGGATCACCAGCGCGTCGCCCTGTCCCCCGCCACCGCAGATCGCCACGGCGCCGAGGTCGACGCCGCGACGTCGCATCTCGTGCGCGAGCGTGATCACGAGACGCGCGCCACTCGCGCCGATCGGGTGCCCGAGCGCGACCGCGCCGCCGTTCACGTTCACGAGCTCCTCGTCGAACCCCAGGAGGCGCGTCACGTGCAGCGCGACCGCCGCGAACGCCTCGTTCACCTCGAGCAGCCCCAGGTCGTGGACGTCGAGATCGGCCTTCTTGAGCGCGTTCTGCAGGGCGATCGCGGGGACCGTGTGCAGGTACGGGAAACGATCCGCGGACATGCCGTGCGCCACGATCTCGGCGAGCGGCTCCAGGCCGAGCCGCTCGGCGCGCTCGGGGCTCGTGACCAGGAGCGCGGCGGCGCCGTCGCTGATCTGCGAGGCGTTGCCCGCGGTGATCGTTCCGGTCTCGCCGAAGGCGGGCCTCAGGCCCGCGAGCGCCTCCGGCGTCGAGTCGGCGCGGATCCCCTCGTCCCGTTGGATCACGAGGGGATCGCCCTTGCGCTGCGGCACCGCGACGGGCACGACCTCCTCGGCGAGCGCCCCCGACCCCCACCCGGCGTCCGCGCGCCGGTGCGATCGCGCCGCCCAGGCGTCCTGCTCCTCGCGACCGATCCCGAGCTCCGCGTTCACCGCATCCGAGGACTCCCCCATGACCTGCTCCGTGAACGTCGACCACAGGCCGTCGTGGATCATGGCGTCGACCATCTCGGCGTGGCCGAGGCGGGAGCCCTCTCGGGCGCTCGGCAGCACGTAGGGCGCCCGGGTCATCGACTCCATGCCGCCCGCCACCACCACGTCGACCTCGCCCGCCCGGATCATCTGGTCGGCGAGCGCGACGGCCGTCGTCCCGGACAGGCACACCTTGTCGACGTTGAGCGCCGGGATCTCCTTGGGGATCCCGGCGGCGATCGCCGCCTGACGGGCGGTGATCTGTCCGGTCCCCGCGCGGATCACCTGCCCCATCACGACGTAGTCGACCTGATCGGCGGCCACGCCGGGACGGGCCAACGCCTCGCGGATCGCGACGGCGCCGAGGTCGACGGCCGTCATCCCCGCGAAGGCGCCTCGGAACTTCCCGATCGGCGTTCGAGCACCCGAAACGATGACCGAACGGCTCATGGGCCGAGTCTACCCTCGCGCCACCGCTCGAAGACCTCGACCCCGTCGGGGCAGAACGGCTCGCGCGTGATCATCGCTTCCACCTCGTCGAGCGGGGCGAACGCCCCCCAGACCACCTCGCTCGGCTGCCAGAGGATCGGCCCCTCCCAGACGACGTCGAACGCGGCGCCCCACACCCGACCGCTCGGACCCTCGTACCGATGCCGGAAGCGGTAGATCGGCTCCGCCGTGACGCCGAGCTCCTCCTCGAGCTCGCGGCGAGCGCACTCCTCGTAGGACTCGCCGGCCGCGTTCACGCCGCCGGCGACCACGTCGTAGAACCCCGGGTACACGTCCTTGGTGTCCGTGCGCCGGTGCACGTAGAGCTCGCCCGAAGCGTTCAGGACGAACACGTACGTGCACCGGTGCCAGAGGTTCTCGGCCCGAAGGGTGCGGCGCGGGACCACGTCGACGAGCTCGTTCCGCTCGTCGACCACGTCGACGAGCTCATCCCCGGGGTCCACCTTCGTCAGCTCGTCCCCAGTTGCCGGGCCCAGAAGTCCCAGCCGTCGAGCTCGGGCAGGGGGAGGTCGAGCGCACCGAGCGTCGAGCAGATCTGTGTCCGGTGATCGTTGCCGTGGTGGATCGCCTGGATCAGCAGCATCGACTCGGCCGGATCCGTGTCCGGGTAGTCGTCGCGGCCGACGATCGCGGCGGACAGCTTCCCGGCCTCCAGGTCGTCGAGCGCTCGGTCCCACCGACGGCGATGTTCGCGCACCTCGTCTCGGAGCTGATCCAGGGGCACGGTCCCGCGGTCCACGTACGGCGGCGGAGAGGGATCACGCAGCCGGAGCAGGTACCGGTCGTCGGCCTCGAGCAGGTGCGTGAGCGTCTCGAGGATCGACCCGTACGTGCCCGGAACGGCGTCGTCCAACCGCTCCCGCGGCATCGCCTCCAGGTGGTCGATCAACGTCTCGGTCGCCCATAGATGATGCTCGAACATCCCCCGAACCACCTCGGCAGGACTGGTCATGCACAGACCCTACCCTGAGACCGCGGAGCATCGCCGGGGCGGGAGGGATGCCGTCAGCGCGTCGTCGAGCGAAGCCGAAGCCCAACGATGCCCGACGAGCGCGAACTCGGCGCGTAGGCGAAGACGAGCAGCGCGGACGGCGCCCCCGACCAACCCCGACCTCAGCTCGAGGCCGGACCGCGCGAATCCAGCACGAGTTCGATCTGCTGCATGATCTCGTCCCCGACCAGCTCGTCGCGCGCGATCAGCGCGTCGCGCAGACCGACGACGACGTCACGGTTCTCCTCGAGCAGCTTGGTCACCCGATCCTTCTGCTCGGTGAGGATCTCCTCCACCCGTGCCTTGCCCTCGCCATCGGCGAGCACCTTGCCGACGAGGTTCTTCGAGCCGATCGGGCCCTCCGTGATCGCGTCGTAGGACACGAGCGAGCCGGCCATGCCGAACGACCCGACCATCTGCGCCGCCAGGGTGGTGGCCTGCTGCAGGTCGGAGGCGGGACCCGTCCCGCTCTCCCGGAAGAACACCTCCTCGGCGACCAGGCCGCCGAGCGCGATCGCGACGTTCGACTCGATCTCGGTCCGCGTGCGCGTGAACCGCTCTTCCTCGTCGCCGTGCGCGAGCAGGCCGAGCGCCATCCGGCGCTTGATGATCGAGAGCACCTCGAGCCGCCGTCCCTTGCCGAGGTAGTACGCGACGGTGGCGTGGCCGGCCTCGTGCGTCGCGACCGACACGCGGTCGGACTCGGTGTAGGTGACGGGCTGCTTGAACCCGAGCTCCTCGGTGAGCTTGGCCTCGTGGATGTCCTCTACGTTCATCGCCGTCCGGCCGTTGCGGAGCGCGACCAGCAAGGCCTCGTCCAGCAGGTGCTCGATCATCACCGGCGTGTAGCCGAAGGTCTCGTGCGCCAGCTCCTCCCGCGTCTGGTCGTCGTCGAGCTGCTGGTGGTGGTTCTTGCGCTCGAGGAAGAAGTCGATCAGCTCGCGGCGACCGGACTTCGATGGGAGGTCGAAGTACAGGCGTCGGTCGAAACGACCGGGCCGCAGCAATGCCGGGTCGAGGTTGTCGGCGCGGTTGGTCGCGGCGATCAGCAGGATGTTGCTGTACGTCGGCTTCGTCGCGGCGATCCGCTTCTCGGGCTTGCGGAACCCGTTCACCCACTCGATCGTCCGTGCCTTGACCCGCGCCCCGAACGGCGGCTGGTCGAACGACTGCATCTGGATCAGGAGCTCGTTCACCATGCCGGAGCCGCCGGGACCCATGAACGACGAGGCCACGCGGCCGAGGCCGGTCCCGTCCGGGCTCGCGTTCATGCCGCCGCGTTCGCCGCCGATCGCGTCGATCTCCTCGATGAACCCGATCGCACCCCCCTCCTTGCGCGCCAGCTTGCGCAGGCGACGGAAGAACGAGCGGATCTTCGCGTTCGTCATGCCGAACCACATCGACTGGAACGCCGGCGCGGCGCTGAACAGGAACGGGACCCCCGCCTGTTTGGCCATGGCCTTGGCGAGATAGGTCTTGCCGGTGCCCGGCGGTCCCTCGAAGAGGATCCCTCGCCGGGGATTGCCGCCGAGCTGGTCGCGGAAGGTCGCATAGCCGAGGAACACGTCGAGCGTGCGCCCGACCTCGTCGACCTGGTTGTCGAGACCCCGGACCTCGCTCAGCCCGATCTCGATCTCCTCGGGACGGACGATCGAGTGCGGCGAGCGACCGCTGAACAGCGGCATCGCCATCATCAGGACGATCGCGACCATGATCAGCGCGACGGGGGCGAAGATGATGGCCTCCGGCCCAAGGGTGGGCATCTTGAACGGGTTGTCGGTGAGGTAGCGGTACCAGAGGTAGAAGTCGATCAGCGCGAGGATGGCGATCAGTCGCGTGAGGCGGCGCTTGCGCGTCTTCTCGCGGACCCGATTGACATCGGCACGACCCTGGGCGACCGCGTCCGAACCATGCAGCACGGATGCGGTGGATCGGCTCGTCTGCTTCACGTCCACCCCTCGTGTCGGTTGCGACGGCGACCCCAATCCTATGGCCGATGGCCGATGGCCGCATCGGACCTTTGCCCTAGATGAAGGTCGCCGGAGAGGTGGCCTACGCGATCCGCATCGCGTGCCTCGCCCTGCACGCCCGCGTGCCCAGCCGCTATCGTTCGAGCCGATGGCGAGAAAGAAGCTCCAGCCCGTGACCAGGGACGATGCACGCGCGATCGGCGCGCTCCTGCGTGGCCTCCGCCGGGCGGCGGGGTATCGGGCGGTCCAGGACGCGGCGGCCGCGAACGGGTTCCCCGCCGCTCGGCAGACGATCTACGCGTACGAGCGCGGAGGGCTCACGCCCTCGCTGCAGCAGTTCCTCGAGATCACCGAGTTCTACGCTCTGCACCCCGCTCGCGGGGACGGCGCGAAGGCGGAGGAGGACCTCCGCGCTCAGGCCGTCGCCGCCGTGAGCCGGGCGCTCACGCTCCGCGCCTATCACGTGCGGCAGGCACATGAGCTGATGGACCGGCTCCAGCCAGCGCTCACCGAGGGTCACCGCCGTACGCACGGGGGGTCGTGATGCTCACGCAGATCGACCACGTGGGGATCGCGGTCACCGATCTGGGTGAGGCCGTCGCGGACTACCGGCGGATCTTCGGGATCGAGCCGGTCCACCGCGAACGGATCGACGAACAGGGCGTCGAGGAGGTGCTGTTCGCGGTCGGGGCCTCGTACGTCCAGCTGCTCGGCGCGCTCGGACCCGACACGCCCGTCGGCCGGTTCCTCGGCACGCGCGGGCCGGGCGTGCATCACGTCGCGTACCGCGTCGTGAGCGTGGCCGACGCGCTCGAGCGGCTGCGGAACCTGGACGTCGCGCTGATCGACAAGACGCCCCGCCCCGGCTCTCGAGGCACGACGATCGCGTTCGTCCACCCGCGCGGCATGGGCGGCGTGCTGGTCGAGCTGGTCCAGGAACCCTAGGAGAGGTCGATCAGGCCTCGTCCTGGCGCGTTGACGAGCACGGCCACGTTGCCCTCCGGCAGGGCCCCCCGCTCCATGGCCTGGTGCGCGAGCCCGGAATCCGCGTAGTCGTAGGCGTGCCCGAGCGTCGTCGTGACGCGTCCCTCGCGGACGAGATCGTTGAACGCCGTCGCCTGCTCGTCGTTGAACAGGTGCGAGCCCTGGTAGCGCTTCTGGAGGTACCAGAGGTACCGGACGTCCACCATGGTGTCGTAGCCCGTCGTGCCCGCGCAGATCACGACCATGCCGCCGCGCTCGCACACGAAGATCGAGGTCGGGATCGTGTCCTGCCCGGGGTGCTCGAACACGATGTTCGGGCTCCTGCGCTCCCCCACGACGTCCCAGACGGCCTTGCCGAACGCCTTCGCACCCTCGAACCACGTCTTCCACTCGGGCGCGTCCCATCGCGGCGGGACCCCCCAGTGGTCGAACGCCGTCCGGTCGATGAACCCGACCGCCCCCTGGGCGACCGCGAAGGCGCCCCTCTCGGCCGAGGAGACGACGGCGACCGCCTTGGCACCCGCGAGCGCGACCAGCTGGACCCCCAACGACCCGAGCCCGCCGGAGGCACCCCACACGAGGACCACGTCGCCCTCCCTCACGGTGTTCGGGGGCCAGCCGTGGAGCATGCGGTAGGCCGTCGAGCCGGTGAGGGTGGGTGCCGCGGCCTCCTCCCACGTGAGCCGCTCGGCCTTCGGCAGGCACTGGTGCGCCTGCACCTTGGTGAACTGCGCGAACGAGCCCCAGCACGTGTCGTAGCCCCAGACGCGGAACGTCGGCGCGAGACCCGGGTCCCCGCCCCCGGTCACCCACGGATCGTCGAGGTCCCACTGCCCCGCGTGCACGACGACGTGGTCGCCCACGCGCACGTTCGTGACGCGCTCGCCCACCGCGTAGACGACACCGGCGGCATCCGAGCCCACCACATGGAAGTCCGTGGGCTCGCCCCACCTCGCCTGGGTCTTCGTGACGTCCACCGGCACCCCGCGAGCGGCCCACACGTTGTTGAAGTTCACGCCCGCCGCCATGACCATCACGATCGCCTCGTCCGGACCGACCTCGGGGACGTCGATGACCTCGTCCCGGATCGCGTCCGCCGGGTCGCCGTAACGGCCCGGTCGGACGAGCTGCGCATGCATCCGTGGCGGCACCTCGCCCACCGGTGGGATCTCGCCGACGTCGTACACGTCCTTGGCCACGCTCGCTCCGATCAGGCTGGCAGGTCCGGCCGACGATAGGCGAGCCCCGCCGGACCCGGCAACGTCCGGACTCAGGCGGGGTGCCGGGCGGCGCTCGAAGGGCACATGAGCGAACGGGGACACCACGTGCAGTAGGGTCCCGGGGTGAGCGCCGCCGCTCGCCCCGCCGACGATGCCGCGGCTGCCCGGATCGCATCGATGACGCGGTCGGCGGCGCGCTCGAGCACCCGGTCGTCGACGTCCTCGGCCTGCCACTCCCCCGAGTCCAGGTACAGGGTGGCCACGCGGTACGGGGGGATCCCGAAGCGGAGCCCGAGCAGCAGCGCGTAGAACCGCATGTCCTCGGCGTGCTCGGGCCACGCCCGGCCGGTCTTCAGGTCGATCGCGAGCCGGGTCGCGCGCGATGCGTCCGTTCGACCCGAGCCGAGGACGAGGTCGAGCTGCCCGGAGAGCACGACCGCGCCGCCGAGCAGCTCGACGCGGACGTGCCACTCGGTCGACGGCGCCAGCTCACGACGCATCCGGCGCAGCGGCGGCATCGTCGATCGGAACAGCTCGAGCGTCTTGGCGGCATCCATCAGGTTCTCGTCGCGGTGGAGCCCGTCGAGCCCTTCCCAGTACGCGGAGAACGCGCCGTCCTCACGCAGCCGCTCGGCCGCCTGCTCCACGAGCGAGTGCGGATCGCGCTCCTCGCGACCGGCCACCTCGAGCTCGATCGCCTTGTGGGCGAGGCGCCCCGCCGCCGAACGGGCCGAGAACGCGAACGGGCCGCGTTCGCCGGCGCGGACCGCATCGAACAGCCCCGAGCACCGTGCCAGGTCGCTGAGGTTCGACTTGCCGAACCAGAGCGGTTCGGGGAGCTCGAACGCGCGAGCCGCCTCCTCGATCCGGTCGCGCAGCCGAAGCATCGCGTCGACGGCGATCACCGGGCGCTCGTCGGTGCCGATCAACCCCTCGAGCGTCCGGCGCTGGGCGGGGGTGAGCTCGGCGATCGCCTGCATGCGCCGGATGGTAGGAGTAGCCACCGACATGCCCGAGACCCCGGATGCCATCCTGCGCGCGCTGGCGGATCCCGAGCGCCTGGCGATCGCGGGTCACCTCGCGCGCACGAGCGCCACCGCCGCGACCCTCGCGGAGGCCGTCGCCCTGCGGCTGCCCCGCGTCCGCAAGCACCTGAGCCGTCTGACCGCCGCCGGGGTCATCCGCCTGCTGGATCGTCGGACCTACCGCCTGGACGCCGAAACGTTGCGCTGGGCCGCCGAGCAGGTGGGCCCGCCCCGCGAGGTGGGTCTGGTCCTCGCCGCGGCGAACGAGGACGAAGAAGCCGTGTTGCGGGCGATCTGCGTCGCGGTCGTCGAGAGCGATCTCGACCCTCGGGCGACCTCGGCCGGGGTGACTACCTCGGCCTGTACCAGCACAGCTCCGACCTCTGGCCGGACCGCTACGACACCTGGATCCGTCCTGCGTGGGGGCTGGACGAGAGCGCACTCTCCGGACGCACCAACGCGATCGTGACGATCCGGATGGTGAACGACGCCGGCTGGGGGCCATGGGCGCACGTGGGCGACTGCGACGAGCCCCGTTCCCGAGGGTCGCTCCGCTAGACTCCGGAGGATCATGGCCAAGACCGAGGATCCACCCAAGCCTTCGGTACGCACGGTCGAGGACCGCATCGAGGAACTCCGCAAGCGGCGGGCCTCGCTCCTGGACGGCACCCGCAAGGACGCCGTCCGCAAGCAGCACGAGAAAGGGAAGCTCACGGCCCGCGAGCGCGTCGAGCTGCTCGTCGACCGCGATACGTTCCAGGAGACCGACCCCTTCGCGGTGCACCGCTCTCACGACTTCGGGATCGAGCGCAACCGGCCGGCCGGCGACGGCGTCATCACGGGGTACGGCACGGTGGACGGGCGGCGGGTGTTCGTGGCTTCGCAGGACTTCACGGTGTTCGGCGGCTCGCTCGGCGAGATCCACGCGCAGAAGATCTGCAAGGTCCAGGACCTCGCGATGTCGACCGGCGCCCCGTTCATCCAGATCAACGACTCGGGCGGAGCCCGGATCCAGGAGGGCGCGGCGAGCCTGGCCGGCTACGGCTACGTGTTCGAACGCAACGTGCGTGCCTCGGGCGTGATCCCGCAGATCAGCGTGATCATGGGCCCATGCGCCGGCGGCGCCGTCTACTCCCCCGCGATCACCGACTTCACCTTCATGGTGCGCGAGACCTCGCACATGTTCATCACGGGACCCGATGTGATCAAGGCGGTGACGGGCGAGGAGGTCACGTTCGAGGAGCTCGGGGGCGCGATGACGCACGCGAGCCGCTCCGGTGTCGCCTCGTTCGTGAGCCAGGACGAGGAGGAGTGCCTCGCCCTGGTACGGCACCTCCTGTCGTACCTCCCGTCGAACAACCTTGAGGACGCCCCGTCGTTCGCGCCGGTGGACGATCCCGACCGGCACGACGAAGGTCTGACGCATGTCATCCCGGACTCGGCCCGCGAGCCGTACGACATGCACGAGGTGATCCGCCGCATCGTCGACGACGGCGACTTCTTCGAGGTGTTCCCGTTCTGGGCGATGAACGTGG
Organism: Actinomycetota bacterium; assembly: GCA_049587975.1. Classification (GTDB taxonomy): domain Bacteria; phylum Actinomycetota; class UBA4738; order UBA4738; family HRBIN12; genus DASSJM01. The sequence continues at coordinate 10,268 of JBAVEY010000012.1, forward strand.
TGATCGGGTTCGCGCGGCTGGACGGGCGCGCGGTCGGGGTGGTGGCCAACCAGCCCAAGGTGCTCGCCGGGACGCTCGACATCGAGGCGGCGGAGAAGGCGGCCCGGTTCGTTCGGACGTGCGACGCGTTCAACATCCCGATCGTCACGTTCGTCGACGTGCCGGGGTTCCTGCCCGGGACCGACCAGGAGTACCAGGGGATCATCCGGCACGGCGCGAAGCTGCTGTACGCCTTCACCGAGGCGACGGTCCCGCGGCTCACCGTGATCACGCGCAAGGCCTACGGCGGCGCGTACCTCGTGATGAACTCGAAACACCTGCGGGCCGACGTGTCGTTCGCCTGGCCCACCGCAGAGATCGCGGTGATGGGGCCGGAGGGAGCGGTCAACGTCGTGTTCCGCAAGCAGATCGAGAAGGCCGAGGACCCGATGGCCGCGCGGGCGGAGCTGATCCAGCAGTACCAGGACAAGTTCGCGACGCCCTACATCGCGGCCGAACGCGGGTTCATCGACGACGTGATCGAGCCCGCCGAGACACGCCCGCGCTTGATCAAGGCGCTCCGGATGCTCTCGACCAAGCGGGAGACCGTCCCGGCGCGCAAGCACGGGAACATCCCCCTATGAGCGAAGTGGTGAGCCGACCGTGAGCGAGGATCGCCGCTTCGAGCTCCCCGCCGACCTCACGAGCGACGAGGAGCGGGCGATCATCCGGGCGCTCGAGCGCTACTTCGCCCACGAGAGCCCCCATCCGCACCCGTGGGTGCTGGCGGGCCGGATCGATGCGACCGGGTTCGGCGCGCTGCAGGCTCGGCACCACACCGACGCCCCCTGGCGGGCCGGTGGGTCCTCGACGTTCGCCCGCCGCGGGGTGCCGCCCCAGGCGGGCCGTGGCGACGCGGGGTAGATGACCGCGACGAAGACCGCATCCGCGGTCGAAGGTCGCGAGGCCGCCCTCGAGGCGCTCCGTGCGGAGGGGTGCTCGCCGCCGAGATCGTGGGGGAACGCACCAGGCGACACGTACGGACGACACGCGCACGGCACCCACAAGGTCCTGTTCTGTCTCGACGGCTCGATCACGTTCCACCTCGCGGACGGCGACGTCGAGCTCGGCCCCGGGGACCGTCTGGACGTCGAGCCCGGGACCGACCACGCGGCCACCGTCGGACCCGACGGATGCTCGTGCGTGGAGGCCTCCCGGTGAGGGTCGCCCTGCACGTGGATCAGCTGTTCTTCACCGTGCCCGGCGGCGTCGGCACCTACATCCGCAACCTCGTGCCGGCGCTCGCCGACCGCGATCCGTCGCTCGAGATGACGCTGTTCCACGCGCGGTTCGACCCGCCGGTTCCGGCCGAGCCGTGGATGGACGCGTTCGCCCGCGAGGAGGTTCCGGGGTCGATCCGGAGCCTGTATCCGAGGTGGAACCTGGTCGGGCGACCGGCGCTGCCGGCGGCACTGCGCGCGACCGACCTCGTGCACGCGATGAGCGCGTCGTCGATCCCGCCGACGGCGGAGGGCCAGCGCCTGGTCGTCACCGTGCACGATGTGGCCTTCGACCGCTATCCGGGCATGTTCCCACGCGCGTGGCGAACGATGTACCGGCTCGGGCTGCGCGCGGCCGTCAGGCGCGCGGACGCGATCGTGACCCCTTCGCGCCACACCGCCGAGGACGTGCTGTCGCGGACGAAGGTGGACCCGCGAAAGCTGCACGTCGTGCCGGAGGCCGCGGCCCTGCCGGCCAGCGACGTCGACGTCGGCGAGGCGCTCTCGCACCTCAAGGTGCGTCCGCCGTACGTCCTGTTCGTCGGAACGATCGAGCCGAGGAAGAACCTGGTCCGCCTCGTCCGCGCCTACCGGCGCGTCGCCGCCACCGGCGTCCCGCACGCGTTGGTCCTCGCCGGTCCGCTCGGATGGCACCACGAGAGCCTGATGCGCGAGCTCGCGCTCGAAGGCCCGGGCGAGATCGTCATGACCGGCGCGCTCGCACCCGACGAGCTCGACGCCGTCTACCGCGCGGCGGACGCGTTCGCCTACCCGTCCGTCTACGAGGGCTTCGGCCTGCCGGTGCTCGAGGCGATGACGCGCGGGGTCCCGGTGGTCGCCTCGAACACCTCCTCGCTGCCCGAGGTCACCGGCGACGCCGCGCTCGGCGTGAACCCCCGATCGATCCGCGAGATCGCCTCCGCGATCGAGTCGCTGTGCACCGACGTCGACCTCGCCGAGCGCCTGGCCGCGGCCGGCCGGCGACGTGCCGAGCGCTTCACGTGGGACGAGACCGCGCGGCAGACCCTCGAGGTGTACGGATACGCGCTTGGAACCAAGTGACATCCTCCGGTTGTCATCGAAGGGACAGGCGGGTGCGGGCAGAGACGGAGCCGTTCCTACCGCGTCAGCGCGGCGAGAGCCGACCGTGCATGGTCCACGAGCACGAGGGCACCTTTGCCCTGGAACAGTCCAGCGGCCAGTTTCAGAGCGGCGACAGCCTCCGTCGAGCGTCCCGCGATCCGATGGATCTCGGCGAGATCCTGAAGCGCGCTACCGTGCCCGATCGGGACATCCGCTCCTTCATTCAGGCGGACGGCCTCGATCGCCAAGCTCTCAGCTGCCGAAAGATCCCCGCGCACGGCGAGGACCCGAGCACGGGTCTGTCTCCAGAGCGCTTGAGCCTCGATGTCCGCCTCGTCACAGGCGAGCTCGCCCACCCGCGAGAACTCTTCAGCCTCGTCGATCCGCCCCTGTCTGAACACGGCCTGAGCCAGGAGACCGGCGATGGTCGACAGATAGGCTTGTTCGCCGATCCCCTCCAGCTTCAAGAATCCTGAGCGCAGTATCCGCTCGGCTGCAGCGGGGTCACCGGCGAGCAACTCGATCATGCCGCCCTGGTTTGCACCTGCCGCAGCCCAAACGGTCTGGTGAAGTTCCTCGAGGAGTTCGCTTGCTCGAAGCCACGATCCCCGCCCTTCATCGAAACGACCGAGCATCGCGATCAGCAGCCCAGCGAACGACATCGCGGTGGCATGCACCAACGGGTTCCCGCCCGACGAAGCATCGAGCTCGTCGATGCGTCTCAGCGCCTCCGGCACAGGAGTAGGTCCCCACGTCTCCGCGCCGATCAGCCACTTGCGGATCTCCGAGGCCTCCCGGACATCGCGCGCTCGTTCCGCGTACATCAAGGCTCGCTCCAACGTAACGATCGCCGAGCCCATGGTCAGGGTGGTGATCTCGAAGTCTCCCATCAGGCTCCACGCTGCCGCGAGTCCGGCGTCGTCACCCTCTCGCTCGAGGATCGCGATCAGACTAGGCACCCGCTTGGTGATCTCCGCCGGCACGCCGGAGGGCCGCATAGACATCCGCAACCGCAGGTCTTCCAACGCGACCCGTGCGCCGATCCCGACCAGTTCCTTCGCCTCGGCGCTCGTCTGCGCGACATCGAGGGCCGCTTCGGCCCCGGCGAGGTCCCCGAGTCTCCCGAGCGCCACGGCCAACTCCAACTGGAACCCGATCCCTGTCGCGTCCTCCGGTCCCGCAAGCGCCACCGCCCGTCCGAGGAGCCCCGACGCTGCCAACCCGTCGCCCCTGTCCATAGCCCGCCGACCGGCCGACCCGAGTCGTCGCGCCGCGCGAGAGGCCAGCGCGCGGTCCGCGTCGCTCTCGGGCCGCAACTCCGTACGAAGGACATATGCCTGCTCTAGGTGGTAGCCGATGATCTCCTCGGATCCCGCGATCCGTTCGCCGACCTCGCCTTCCAGCCATACGGCGAACCTCTCGTGGAGGTCGGACCTGCGTCTCTTCGGGAGCCGGCGATAGGCGGCGTCGCGGATCAGAAGGTGCCGGAACTTCAGCCCGTGTTCGCCCATGGAGGCCGTATCGGACTGCACGATGTCGCGGACGACGAGGGCATCGAGGGCGACGACAAGTCGAGGGCTCGCCTCCGGCTCGATCAGGGCCGCGATGGCTCTCGGAGAGAACACCTGACCGATCACCGATGCTGTCTCGAGCGCCATGCTTTCGTCCCGAGGCAGTTGCTCGAGCCTGGCAGCCAGCAGTGCGTCGATCGTGGGAGGCACGTCGAGATGCCCGAGGTCACGGACGGGCGTCCACCTGCCGTCCTTGCGCACCAGCGACCCGTCCTCGATCAGCATCGCGACCAGTTCCTCCAGGAAGAGCGGGTTCCCTCCTGCAGGCTCGAGGATGCGGCGGCTGATCTCGGACCCGACCGACGAGCCTCCCAGCGCGTTCGCGATGAGCGCCAGGCACTGCTCACCCGCGAGCCCTTCGAGGTGCAGGAGCGACCCGGGCCACCGGGGGCGATCCTCCAGAAGGTCGGGCCGCGCCATGCAGAGCACCAGCAGTTGGGCGTCGGCTACCTCCGTAGCCACCTGCTCCACGAGATCGAGCAGGACCGGGGCAGCCCACTGGAGGTCATCCAGGATCACGACCAGAGGAGATCGGGCGGCCATCGACGACAGGAGACGCCGAAAGGCCCACGAGACCTCCTCCGAAGAGGCACCGCCAGGGGCGAGCCCGATCGCCGCAGCCACGAGCTTCTCGATCCGCTCCGCATCCGGGTCACCGAGGGCCAGCGACGAGAGCTTCCGACGCCCGACCTCCTTCGGATCGGTGTCCTCGATCCCGGCCGCTTGCTGAAGGGCTTCGGCGAGGGGCCAGAACGTGATGGCCTCCCCGTAGGGAGGGCATCGACCTTGGATGATCCTTCCCTCGCCCCCGAACTCGTCGTGGAACTGGCGGATCAAGCGGCTCTTGCCGACCCCCGCTTCACCGACGACCGTCACCAGGTGGCATCGCCGTTGCGCGTACGTGAGGCTGAATGCATCTCGCAGTTGCTGGATCTCCGCCTCCCGGCCCACCATGGGGGCATCCAATCGACGCCCGAGCCCAGGCGCGCCGGGCACGACGTCCGTCAGCCGCCACGCCGACACCGGCTTTGCCTTCCCCTTGAGTTCCAGTGGGTGGAGCGATTCCACGCGCACCGCGTCGCGAACGAGCCGGTACGTTGGCTCCCCGAGCAGGATCTCCCCCGATCCCGCGGCCTGCTCGAAGCGAGCGGCGGTGTTCGCGGCATCGCCGAGTGGGAGGGCCTGATCAGCAGAGAGGGCCGCAGCGACGATCTCCCCGGTGTGGATGCCCGTACGCGCCTCGATGCGGATCCCGAACTCGACATCGAGCTCCTCGTTCAGCTCGCCGAGCGCGATGCGCATATCCTGAGCGGCCCGGACTGCTCGCAATGCGTCGTCCTCGCGCGCGAGCGGCATGCCGAACACTGCCATCACGGCATCCCCGATGAACTTCTCGATCGTGCCCCCGTGGCGCTCCAGGGGCCTACGCATCGCATCGAAGTAGCGGACCATGACCTGACCCCAGGTCTCGGCATCCAAGCCCTCGGCGAGCGAGGTCGAGCCGACGACGTCGCAGAAGACGATCGTGACCGTCTTGCGCACCTCGGGCATGAGTGCGGTCTCCTGCGCAAGTCGTGCACCGCAGGCAGAGCAGAAGCGGGCGTCATCGCTGTCGTGAATGCCGCAGGATGGACAGATCGGCATGGCGCGAGTTGACGGGAGCTCAGGACCCGTAGTCGTAGAAGCCACGACCCACCTTGCGGCCGAGGTGCCCGGCGGTCACCATCCGGCGCAGCAGTGGCGGCGGGGCGAAGGTCGGCTCCTTGAACTCCTCGAACAGCACGTTCGCGATGAACAGGTGCGTGTCCAGGCCGATCAGGTCGATCAGCTGCAGTGGGCCCATCGGATGGTTCAGACCGAGGTGGATCGCGGTATCGATGTCTTCGCGCGTCGCGAACCCCTCCTCGAGCATCCGGATCGCGCCGTTCAGGTACGGGATCAGGAGCGCGTTCACGATGAACCCGGCGCGGTCGCGCGACTCGACGGTGGTCTTGCCGAGCACGACGCCGTAGGCGCGCCCGAACTCGATCGTGTCCTCCGACGTGGTGATCGCCTTCACGAGCTCGATCAGGCCCATCACCGGCACCGGGTTGAAGAAGTGCATCCCGAGCACCTTGTCCGGCCGGGTCGTGGCGGCGCCGAGGTCGGCGATCGGGATGGACGAGGTGTTGCTCGCCAGGATCACGTCGGGCTTGGTGACCTCGTCGAGCCGCCGGAACATCCCGACCTTGGTGTCGTGATCCTCGGTCGCGGCCTCGATCACCAGGTCGACGTCGGCGAGGTCGTTCACGTCGGTCGTGCCCGAGATGCGCTCGAGCAGCTCGTCGCGCTCGCCTGCGCTCAGCCGCCCGCGTTCGACCGCACGCAGGGTGGACGTCTCGATCCGGCGGCGACCCCGCTGCGCGAGCTCGTCGCTCGCCTCGAGGACGATCACCGTCTGTCCCGCTCGGGCGGCGACCTCCGCGATGCCCGAGCCCATGAGACCGCACCCGATCACCCCGACCGTTCGAACGTCCTCTGCCCGCATCGCCCCCGCCCGCTCGGCCATCTGGTTGTCAGGGGGGAAGCGTACAATCACCCGAGTGCCGCAAGGGGAGAGCGTTCGACGTGCGTGAAGGACCCAGGCTGCGAGGCCTCCCGGTGTTCGGCACGGGCGCGGCCGGGCTGGTGCTCGGCCACGCGATCGCCTACCTGATCGCGATCCCCGATCCGCACCAGCGAGCCTTCGCCTTGCAGCGCACCGGCCACGCCTACCTGCCCGCGCTCGACCAGGTGGTGTTGATGCTGGCGATCGCCGGGGTGGCCGCCGTCGTCGTCCGGGCCTTCGCGGCCGTGAGCGACCGGAGCTTCGAGCGCTTCGGCCGGCTCGCGACCGTGCTCGTGGTCGCGCAGTCATGCGCCTTCGCCGGCCAGGAGGTGCTGGAGCGACTGGTCTCCGGCGCTCCGCTCGGCGGCCTGTTCCACGACCACCTCCTGCTCACCGGGGTCGTCGTCCAGATCGCGGTCGCGATCGCGGCGGCGGGGGTCCTGTGGTTGATCGCGCGGACCTCGAGCCGCCTCGCGACGACCGGCGCCGTCCGCGTCCCTGTCCCCCGTCACCGCCCGGTGCTCGCCGTGCCGGTGATGGCCCGGCGGCCGCTGGCTCCCCTGTTCGCCACGGCCGACGGCGCCCGGGCACCGCCCTCCTCCTGACGTCCCCCGCTACCACGGAGTGACGCGGCGTCGTGCCGAGTCCTGAACGTCGGAGGTCCATCCTTGTCGGAACGATCGGAACGACGGTTCTCCGCGGCCGCGCTCGCGGCCGCGCTCGTGCTCCTCGGCGCCACGCCGGCGCTCGCGCACGAGGAGCGCGCGGTCGGCGACCTCGATATGGAGGCGGGGTGGGGCACCGAGCCCGCGTTCGCCGGCGAGGTGAACAGCGTGCAGCTGCTCCTTTCTCACGGCGGTAAGCCCATCGTCGACCTCGGCGACACGCTCGACCTCGAGGTGATGTTCGGCGACCTGACGACGACGCTGACGCTCGAGCCGTTCTTCGGGGAGGGTGAGGGCACGCCCGGCGACTACCGGGCGTGGTTCATCCCGACCAGGGCGGGTCGGTACACGTTCCACTTCAGCGGGACGATCGACGGTGAGGACGTGGACGAGACGTTCACGTCCGGCCCGAGCACCTTCGACGATGTCGAGAACCCACGGTCGGTCGAGTTCCCCGTCCAGGACCCGACCACGGGCGAGCTCGCCGATCGCATCGATCGTGAGGTTCCGAGGCTCACGAGCTCGGTCGACGACGTGCAGGCCTCGGCCCAGGCGGCGGCCGACGACGCGTCGAGTGCGAGGACGCTCGGCCTCGTCGGTCTGATCGTGGGCGCCGCGGGACTGGTCGTGGCGATCGTCGCGCTGGTCTCGTCTCGACGGAGGAAGGCAGCCTGAGACCGATGCTCGCTCACGCGGGCGGGGCGCCAGAGTTCGTTTCCTCGGGCCTCGTCGGCCTCGGGTTCGTCACCGGATGGATCGGCCTGGCCCGCCTCCGGGATCGCGGGTTCGGGTCGCTGCCGCGGTGGAGCGCGCTCGGCCTCGTCGCCGTCACGCCGGTCATCCTGATCGCGGCCGTCGTGGTTCCCTCCCGCCTGTGGCCGCCGCCGTCGGCGATCCGGCCGGCGTCGACGGCCACGCTCGCGTTCACCGAACCCACCTCGGGTGAGCCCGAGGTCGGCACGATGATGGACGTCGTCGTCGATCTCGAAGGAGGGCAGATCGTCCAGAGCTCCTCGACCTCCCTCACCCCCAACACGGGGCACATCCACCTGTTCGTGGACGGCGTGATCGTCTCGATGACGTACGGCGCGCGGCAGGAGATCCCGATCGGCGACCTCGCACCCGGTCCACATCGCCTGCGGGCCGAGTTCGTGGCGGCCGACCACGCGCCGTTCGCCCCCAGGGTCACCGCGAGCGTGACGTTCGTGAAGGAGGGGCCGTGAGGCGGGCCGTGCACCTCCTCGCGACGATGGCGATCGCGGGCACGTGGCTCTGGGCGTCGGCCGTCCCGGCGAGCGCGCATGCCGCGATCGAGTCGACGGACCCGGCGAACGGCGCCCTGCTCGACGAGCCGCCGAGCCAGGTCGTCCTCACCTTCACCGAGCCCCCGGACCTCGACCTCACGACCGTTGGCGTGGTCGGCGACTCGGGTGCCACCGTTGCGACCGGCCCGCCCGAACGGGCCCCGGGCTCGAACCGCGGGATCCGCGTCCGCTTGGATCATGTGCCCGACGGCGTGTACACGGTCACGTGGCGAACGGTGTCCGCGACGGACGGCCACGTGACGGCGGGCGCCTTCTCGTTCGGCGTCGGGGTCTCGCCCGGCGACGTGTCGCCCGTCCAGCAGACCGGGTCGGGGACCCCGACCCCGTCGGCGGGGGCCGTCGCCGGCCGCTGGATGCTCTACGTCGGACTGGTGGTCCTGTTCGGCGCCGCGGTCATGGGTCTGCTCGCTTTCGGCCCGAAAACGACGGCGCGACCGTGGCTCCTCGGCGTCGCGTGGGCGCTCGCGGCCGTCGGGGTGGTGGCCATGACGCTCGCCGAACGAGCCGCGGTCGGGGTCCCGCTCGGCACCCTCCTGTCGTCCGACGCCGGCGGGAAGTTCGTCCTGCTGGCCGTGGCGGTCGCGATCACCGGGGTCGCGGTCCTCGTCGCCTCGGTACGGCCCGGACGCGGCACGTTCGTCGCCCTCGGCGTGACCGCCGCCGGCGCGATGCTCGCACGCGTGGCGGGCGGGCATGCGGCCGGGTCGCCGACCACCGTCCTCACCCAGTGGCTGCACTTCGCGGGGGTAGGCGCCTGGATCGGGGGGCTCGCGTGGCTCGTCGTCGGGCTCGTACGGGGCCTCGAGCCGGCCCGGGTGCGCCGGTTCTCGACGCTTGCCGGAGTGGGCCTGCTCGTCATCGTCGTGTCCGGTGTCCTCCGCTCGACGAACGAGCTCGGATGGGGATGGCTGCTCCACCCGTTCCGAAGCGACTACAGCACCACGCTCGTCGTCAAGCTCGCGATCGTCGTGCCGCTGCTCGCGCTCGGCGCGGTGAACCGCTACCGCAACGTCGCCCGCCTCGAGGAACGGGGTTCGCGGCCGCTGCTCCGCACCGTTGGGGTGGAGATCGCGCTCGCCGCGGCGGTCCTGGCGAGCACGGCCGTGCTCACCGGGCTGCCCCCGCAGCCGAACGCCCAGGCCGCAGCGAACGCGGCGAAGCCCCTGATCGTCACGGGCTCGGACTTCGCGACCACGACCCGGGTCGCGCTCCGGATCTCACCGGGGGCGGTCGGCCCGAACGCGTTCGTCGCCACCGTCAGCGACTACGACACCGGCGAACCCATCGACGCCCGTCGCGTCTCGCTCACGTTCGAGCTCGCCGCACAGCCCGACGTTCGGTCGACCCTCGACCTCGAGCCAAGCGCGCGGGACACGTGGCAGGCGGCCGGCACCGCCCTCGCGCAGCAGGGGACGTGGAGCATCACCGTCCTGGTCGAGGAGGCGGACGGTTCGGTCGAGGTCCCGCTCGAGGTGACGCCGAAGACACCGGGGGAGCGCGTCGAGGTCTCGAGGGTCGAAGGCCAGCCGGACCTGTACACGATCACGCTCGACGACGGGATGCAGATCCAGGCCTACGTCGATCCCGGCCGGCCGGGCCGGACCAACCAGGTGCACGTGACGGCGTTCGACACGGACGGGACCGAGCTGCCCCTCGACGGCGTGACCCTGACGATCCATCCACCCGATGCGGAGGCGTTCGAGCCCGAGATGCTCAGGTTCGGGCCCGGGCATTTCGCCGCCAACATCGATCTCACCGCCGGGGACTGGTCGTTCGACGTGAGCGCGCACGCCGAGGACGGCCATGAGCTCGTGACCTCCTTCGAGCAGACGTTCCCATGATGAGGTTCCGACGATGAAGGGAGCACCCGTGCCGAACCATCGGAAGCTCGCCGTAGCGGTCGCGACGTCGCTCGCGCTCGCCGCCTGCGGAGGATCCGGCGGCGGGGGCGGCGGGGCCGGCGACGGCGCGTCGGGCGCCACGACCGACTCGTCCGGCCGTCCGAGCAGCACCGCCCAGCTCTCGATCGCTTCGCCGAAGGTCGGCGAGGTCGTGCACGGCTCGACCGTCGACCTGCAGGTGAAGCTCCAAGGTGCGAAGCTCGTCCCCGCCACCACCACCGACATCGTTCCGGACGAGGGACACCTGCACGTGCTCCTGGATGACACGCTGATCTCGATGACCGAGGGCCTCGAGCAGACGATCCCCGACGTCCCGCCCGGTCCGCACCGGATCCAGGTGGAATTCGTCGCGAGCGATCACGCGCCGTTCGACCCGCGCGTGGTCGCCGTCGTCGCGTTCGAGGTGGCGCCATGAGCGCGCGTCTCGACGGCGTGCGCGTCGATCTCGAACGTCGCGACGGACGCTCGGCGATCATCGTGATCGTCCTCGGGGTGTTCGTGCTCGGCGTGCGGCCCCTCGTGACGGATCCATCCGGCACGCGCGCGGCCCTGTTCGCGGCGTCGTACCTCACGATCGGCCTGGCCTCGATCACCGTCCCGCTCGGACGGGACCGACCCCGGCTCGCGCCGGGGCTCGCCCTGCTCATGGGGCTCGCGGCGGTCGCCGTCTCCGCCAGGATCGCCGGCTCGCCGGTGCCGCTGCCGTGGAGCTGGGCCGCGCTGCCGCTCTCGCTGCTCGCGGCGGTTGGCGAGGAGGCGCTGTTCCGGCGCCTCGCGTACGCCCGCCTGGAGCGGTTCGGCGCCCTGGTCGCGATCGCGGGTTCGGCGCTGCTGTTCGGGCTCGTGCACGTGCCGGCCTACGGCACGGCGGCGCTCCCCGTGGACGTGGGCGCCGGCCTGCTCTTCGGGTGGCAGCGGTGGGCGTCGGGGACGTGGACGGTCTCCGCGGCGACCCACGCCTTCGCGAACGGGCTGGTGGTGCTCCGATGAGGCGTGTGGCGCTCCTGCTCACGGCGATGCTCTCGATCGGCGCGTCGTGCACGTCGTCCTCCCCCGAGCCGATCCGGATCGGGGCCGTGTACCCGCTCTCGGGCGCCCAGGGACCGGGCGGCGTCGACGAGTTCGACGGCGTGCGCCTCGCGGTCCAGCTCGTGAACGCCGACGGCGGGATCGGCGGCCGCCCGGTCGAGCTGGTGCCGGTCGACACGCCGAGCGCCGACGCGGCGCCCGGCGCGATCGCGCAGCTGCACGACGACGGCGTCCGACTGGTGCTCGGGAGCTACGGCAGCACGATCTCGGAACCCGCGGCGGAGGCCTCGGCGCGCCGAGACATGCTCTTCTGGGAGACCGGCGCGGTTGGCGAGATGACCGGGCGCGGCGCCGGGGAGCTCGTGTTCCGCGTCGCGCCGTCGGGAGCGATCTTGGGCCGGAACGCGATCGCGTTCGTCGCGGACGAATACGCGCCTGTCCTCGGCGTCGAGCCGTCGAAGCTCCGTTACGCGGTCACGCTCGTGGACGACGCGTACGGGCGTGCGGTCGCGCAGGGCGCGCTCGACGAGCTCGCGGCGCGCGACTACGACGTGGTCGGGACGTTCGGCTACGACCCACGTGCGGTGAACATGCATGCGTTCGTCCGCGACCTCGCGACCAGCCGCCCGGACGTGGTGTTCGCGTCCGCCTATCTGCACGACGCGATCGTCATGCGTCGAGAGATGGTGCGGCAGGGCCTGGACGTGCTCGTGGGCATCGGGACATCCTCGAGCTACTGCATGCCGAAGTTCGGGTCGACGCTCGGCGAGGAAGCGGTCGGGCTGTTCGCATCGGACAAGCCCGCGTCGGGAGCGCTGAACGCCACGGGGCTCACGCCCGAGGGACGCACCCTGCTCGAACGCGCGCAGGCCGCGTACACCGACCGCTTCGGGGGACCGATGACCGCCGCCGCGCTCGCCGGCTTCTCCGGCGCGTGGGCGCTGCTGCACGACGTCCTCTTGAACGCTGCGCAGCCCACCCCGGCCGCGATCGCCACCGCCGCGAACGCCGTCGACCTGCCACAGGGCTCGCTGCCGAACGGCAGCGGCCTGCGGTTCGGCGAGCGCGGCACCGTGACCGCCGGCGCGAACATCCTCGCCAGCAGCGTCGTCTGGCAGTGGCAGGCGCCCGGCGAGTACGCCGTCGTCTGGCCCCCGCGGTACGCCACCAGCCCGATCGAGCCGATCGACCCGCTGCCGTGAGCGTCCGCTCACGTGCGCTCGGCGTCGGGATGGCGGTCGCTCTCGTTTACGCCGCGACCGCGCTCGTTTCGGGACGCCTCAGCCCGCTCGCCCGGCAGCCGCTGCTCGACGGCCTGGCGCCGCCGACCGCGTACCGATGGGTCGAGCCCCCGCCCGAGCTCGCCGCCACCAACCAGGAGCCCACCCCCGGCACGTTCGGGGCCAAGCTCGGGCCTAAGGGGAGCAAGACGGAGGTGTTCACGACCGACGATGCGCAGGTCACCATGATCCTGCCCGAGGGGTCGTTCGCGAACGCCCCGGGTCAGACGAGTGTCCAGGTCACGATCGAGCCGATCGCCCCGTCCTCGGTCACCGAGCCCGACGCGCCGCTCCACGTGGTGGGGAACGTCTACCTGATCGGTGCCACGTACCAGCCATCGGGCGACGAGGCGAACCTCGCCGATCCCGCGACGGTGGTCCTTGTCTACCCGCTGCTCGCCAACGACCACGGCGACCACTCGATGATCCGCTCGCGGACCGGCAGGACGTGGAGGACGCTCCAGACGGACGACCTGCCCAGCATCCAGCAGGCCGGCGCGGACATCGAGCAGCTCGGCTACCTCTCCGTTGCCGGGCAGCCGGCTGCTCCCACCGCCGGGACCGGGACCGGCGGGGGCGGATCCTCGACGACGACGATCGTGATCGTGGCGGGGCTGATCGTGCTGGCCGTCACCGCCGCGATCGTGCTGCGCAGACGCTCGCGAACCGAGTGACCGAGTGTCGTGCCCGCTAGCAGACCTGCGCGAGCAGCGGGAACGGGTTGACGGCTGATCCGATCACCGAATAGCCGTACGGGCTCTTCGGCCAGTCGGAGGGGATCACGTTGGGGTGCCATTCGAAGTGGTCGTGTGGGGTCGACGTGTCGCCCGTCTCGCCGACGTACCCGATGATGTCGCCCGCCGAGACCTGGCCGGTGACGCCCGGCTGCATCAGGTGCGCGTTGTAGGTGTAGCCAAGGTCCCCGTACACGTTCTCCGAGTACCCGCCGAGCGTGTTCGACCCGGTCTGCGCGTAGCCGTCGAACGTCGCGCGGATCGGCGTCCCCTGCGGCGCGATGATGTCGTTGCCCGCATGGGGGTGGTAGCCGCCGGCGTACCTCGGCGCCCCGAACCCGTCGTACACGGCCCGCGGCTGATCGACCGGGCACACCTTGAAGACCCCGTCGAAGAACTTGACGTCGAACAGGGCCGCCAGCTCCTGCTTGTACTGCTTCTCGAGATGGCTGACGAGCTTTTCGGCCCGGGCCTTCTTCGCGTCGAGGTCGTCGAGGACGTTCTGCTGCTCGGCGAGCTTGGCGTCGAGCAGCGCCTGCTCGGTCTCCACTTTCTTGAGCGCCTTCGCTCGCTTGGCCTGGAGCTTCTGTTGGTTCAACTTCTGGGCTGCGAGCGTGTTCCGGACGTTCTGGACCTGGGTCGCGAGGTCGGCGTCCTCCTGGCTGAGCGCGTTCACGTACTCCATGCGCGCGGACAGGTCGGCGATCGATGTCGCGCCGAGGAGGAACTCGAGGCCCGACCCGGGGCCGGTGATATAGGCCTGGCGAGCCCGTTCCTCGAGGCTCGACTTCAGTCCCTGGTACTCGGCTTGCGCCTCAGCCAACGCGAACAGCGTCTTGTGGAGCTCGGATGTGATCTGCTCCCAACGGCCGTTCGCGACCTCCCATCGCTCGGCGATGACCGCCGCCTCCATCGAGAGTTGGTTGAGGACCTGCTGCTGGGCCTCGATCTGGTTGGTCAGCTGCTCGAACTCCGCCTTGGCGGCCTCGAGCTGCTGCTTGGTGCTCGGCTCCGCCAGGGCGACCTGGGCGACGGAGGTGAGGAGGGCGAGCGCAGCGAGCGCCGCGAGGGCGCGGCGGACCACGACGGGGGCTCCTGTGGAGTTTTCGGCCATTGGGGAAGGCCTTTCCTATCGGACGGCCGAGCAGGGTGTCAACCGTGCTCGCTCGAACGGCCCGTTGCAACCATCCTTGGCGGGCTTCTCGAACCGCTCGAGACGCAGGCACGATCCGTGCCTGGCCCGCCGACTACAGCTCGGTCCCCGGCAGCCCCACCGACCGGGCGATCAGCACACGCTGGATCTCGCTGGTGCCCTCCCCGATCTCGAGGACCTTGGCGTCCCGGTAGAAGCGGGCCACCGGGAAGTCCTCGACGTACCCGTAGCCGCCGTGGACCTGCACCGCGTCGCGCGCGCTCGTGACCGCGACCTCGCTCGCGTACAGCTTGGCGATCGACGCCTCGGTCGCGAACGGCCGCCCGTGGTCCCGCAACCAGGCCGCGCGCTGATAGGCGAGCCGGGCGGTCTCCACCCCCACCTGCATGTCGGCGATCTTGAATTGGAGCGCCTCGAACGCGCCGATCGGGCGCCCGAACGCCTCGCGCTCGCCCGCGTACCGAACGCTCTCCTCCAGGCAGCCGCGCGCGAGCCCGACCGAGAGGGCGGCGATCGCCACGCGGCCATCGGCGAGCGTCTCGAGGAACTGGGCGTACCCGCGGCCACGCTCGCCGAGCAGGTGGTCGGCCGGGACCCGGCACCCTGCGAACGCGACCTCGTGCGTGTCGCTCGCGCGCCAACCCACCTTACGGTAGCTCGGACCGACCGCGACCCCGGGCGTCCCGACCGGCACGACGATCGTCGAGACGTCACCTGCGTCCGTCTCGTCGTGCGCCGCCACGATGACCACGGATGTGAGCGGCGTCCCCGAGTTCGTGATGAACGCCTTCGAGCCGTCGATCACCCACTCCTCGCCGTCGAGACGCGCCGTCGTGCGGATCGCCCGCGCGTCGGAGCCGCCACCGGGTTCGGTGAGGGCGAACGCGCCGATCGCCTCGCCCCGCGCCATCGGGACGAGCCACCGCTGCTGTTGCTCCTCGGTCCCGAACCTGTGCACCGGGTTCGCGGCCAGACCCACCGCCGCCTCGAGCGTGATCGCGAGCGACGAGTCGTACCGCCCGATCTCCTCGAGGCATAGGCAGAACGAGAGCAGGTCGCCGCCCTGGCCCCCCACCTCTTCGGGGAACGGGATGCCGAACAGCCCCATCTGGGCCGCGCGCTCGACGATCTCGGTGGGGAACTCCTCGCGCTCGTCGGCCCCGGCGGCCGCCGGCGCCACGACCTCCTCGGCGAACGCGCGGACCGCGGCTCGCAGCTCGTCCTGTTCCGGGGTGAGGTCGAAGTCCACCGCCCCGAAGCCTAGCGGTCAGGCCTCCGAAATCATCGAACGATCCGAGACCAGCTCCGCCTCGCGGAAGGCCTGGAGCATCTGGGTGCGTTCGAGCAGCTCCCGGGCGCGCCCGACCTCCTCCTGCCCCCCGGCGGCCTCGACGCCGAAGACCTGCGAGATCCACCACACCCGCGTCGCGACGTCCTTGTCCGAACCCTCGTCGCGTTCGTAGCGCAGGATCGCGATCGCGCGGTCGAGCGCCGCGTCCCGCTCGCCCTCGGCCAGCAGGATCTCGACATCGGCGTAGTCGATCCAGTCCTCGCCCGCGGCGGTGTGGACGTTCGCCACCGAGTCGACCTCGTCCAAGACGCGCCGGGCCGAACCCGTGTCGCCCGCGTTGACGAGCGCCCGGGCGAGTGCGCTCGCGGTCCACGTGATGATGCTCCGCTCCTTCAGCTCGCGGCACAGGCGGTACGCCTCGCGGAGATCCTTGACGGCGTCCTCGGCCCGGCCGGCGAGCCGTCGCGCGATGCCGCGCGACGTGAGCGCGCTCGCGAGCTCCCAACGCGCGCCGAGCTCGCGGAACCCGTCGACGGAGCGATCCATGTGCGCCTCGGCATCCTCCAGCCGCATCATGTGGCGCATCGTGCCGCCGACCGCCTCATGCGCAACCGCCAGCGAGAAGCGATCCCCGCTCGTCTCCGCGACCACGAGCGC
>JBAVEY010000013.1:0-2882 GCA_049587975.1 Actinomycetota bacterium
GTGGATGTACGACGAGATGATCTTGGGGGGCGAGTGGAACGACCCGGCGAGCCAGTACATCGAGCGCTCGCCGGTGACCCACGCCCACCGGTGCCGGACGCCGACGCTCGTGGTCCAGGGCGCCGAAGATCGGTGCACACCGGTCGGGCAGGGCTGGGAGCTCGCCACCGCGATCGCAGCCTCGGGGACCGAGGTCGAGCTCGTCGTCTACCCGCGCGAGGGCCACGTCCCGATGGAGCGGGCGCATGCGCTCGACGCGATCCGTCGCACGCAGGCCTGGTTCGACCGGCACCTGCGCTCGGTCGACTGAGGGCCCCGGGACGCGAAGGGGGCGCCCCGACGGGCGCCCCCTCACCGTTTCGATCGCAGCGCCTAGATCCCGGGGATACGGATCAGCAGCAGCTGTCCTCCTTCGCGCTTGTACGTGAAGTCGGGTCCCGCCGGCGCGAAGTTGTTCGCACCAGGCGCCTTCTCCACCCAGAGCGTGTGTGCCTGGATGTTGATCAGGAACGCGCCGGCCCCGAACGCAGCCGAGGCGTTGACGATCCCCGTCGACTCCCAAGCACCGAGGTTGCCGATCGAGGCGTCCGTGGTTGGTGCTGGCCCGACATCGGTCGGACCGCCGTCGGCCGACTGGTTCACCTTCGCGACGACCTGTGGCGTGCCCGAGAACGGGACGTACCACAGGCGCGCCGTCGTCGCATTCGCACTGGTGTCGGTCGGGGCGAATTGCTGACTGCTGCCGGGATCCTCGGTGAGGAGGAGTCCGGTCTGCGTCGTCTCGATGTTGTCCGGCTGGTGGACCTCGTCCAGGGTCTTGACCGGATTGTCGTCGCCCTCGACGAAAACGGTGAGCGAGGTCACCTTCGTGGGATCGTTCTCGTCGAGCACCATCTTCCACACCCGGCCGTTCGAGGACAGGAACGGCGTGTCCACGGGCGTATCAGTTGTCCGTCGGCCTCGGCCCGAATCCACGATGTAGACGACGTTCCCCTTATCGGGCCGCTTGTCGTAGGCGATGTCCTCGATACGGACGAATTGGAACACGTTGTTGATGTCGCTCCAGTACTCGAGCACCCACTGGGGGCCGTCGATACCGACCGACGTGACGGAGCGAAGGTCGCGTTGCCATGAGCCGTTCGTGGGTGGCGCCGGGAATCCAACGTCCGCGGACGTAACCTCCGAGCCGTCGGGGTTGAGACCGGTCGCGATGTTCTTCGGCACCTTGATGAAGTGCCCGGTGATGCTCGTCCCCGACCCAGGCGTCACGTCGTAGTAGTTCTTCACGCCTGGCGTGTCAGAGACGAACGCCCAGAGGTCGCCCTGATCGGCAAGCAGTCCGTTCGTGCTCGCCGCGATGTAGGAGTAGAGCTGCGACTGAGCCGGCACGGGGCCCGGTAGAGGCGGGGTACCTGGTGGGGGGGCGGGCACGTTCGTCAGTGGGCCGCTGGTGAACGTGTCGTCTCCCGAGAACACGACGGGGTGTCCATATCCTGGGATCGCGACGTTGTTCTCGTGGTTGTGCCTCCCCATACCGTAGATGGTCTGGTACTGCCCAGTCCTTGGGTCGAGCGCCAGCACCACGCCGTTCTCCTCCTGCGCGGGGTCATCCAAGGCGGGGGGCCAGGAGTCTTCCTGTCGGAGCACGTAGTCCGGGGACTCCTCGTTCGTGAAGAAGATGTCCCGGCTGAACCCCTCCTTGCTCGTCGCGAGGTAGTTGGAGCAGAAGCGCTGGAAGCCGCCACTGCTCGGGATGGCAAAGGAGCCGTTCAGGACGCCACCTGAGACTTGGTTGAGAATCAGCTTACTCACCTGCGAGTTGTCGAAGTCGCTCTGTCCGTTGGCCGCGGTCGGTGTCGCCGTGTTGTACGGGAACGGCACCTTGCTGGTCTCGTGATTCACGAACAGTTCGACCCGTCCCTGGCCCCGAGGGCGCACCGAAATCCCGTCCGGGACGGCTTCGTACCGATAACCGCTCGGGAGCACATCCCCGACGGTCAGGAGCGGCGTGACCTCGACGCCCGCCATGACCGGCGTGAGCATCGGCGCCTGCGACGTCTTGAAGCCACTGTTGTTGGCTCCGAGCGCGGACGACCCGGAGGCCACCATCGCCACTGCGAGCACGGTGCTGAAGAAGATCCTCCGTCTCGTCATGCTTCCCCCTTCTCGAGATCGTGGACTGCTGGCAGTCCTAACAGATTCCTTTTGTTCCGGGCAACCCGCACATGACGTAGGTGGTTGGATGGCAAGCACACGGCTTCCCTGCACGGCGACGTGGTTCCCTCGCCCTGCGACCCCACCGCCGCACGCGCCAGACCGCTATCGTGAGTCATGCGCACGGGTCTGACCGTTGGGGATCTCGATGGCTTCCTCGACGAGCCGCTCGTCGCCGTGCTGGCGACGCTGCATCGTGATGGATCGGTCCTGCTCTCGCCCGTCTGGCACGAGTGGCGCAACGGTGGCTTCAACCTGTGGCTCCCCGCCGACGACGTCAAGACCCGTCATCTACGTCGTGACCCCCGGGCTACCCTCGTCGTCGCCGAATCCGTAGCGCCGCTCCGGGGCGTGGAGCTCCGCACCGAGGCGCGGCTCATCGCCGGGGACGACCTGGCCGGCGCGATCCGCATCGCGACGCGCTACGTGGGTCCCGAGAGGGGCGCGGCGTACGTCGAGGGCGCTCCCTACGATTCCGTGATCGCGCGGCTCGAGCCCGGTCACCTGCGGATCTGGGACTTCGCGGACGAGTCCGACTGACGTTCGCTCCGATAGGCGTAGCTGGCGGGGAAGAAGGGAAACCTCATCCGAGTTGCGAACGGTAGAGCTCGGGGCCGTTCGGAGGACCGGCTCCGACCATGGGTTGGGCCCCGATCCGAGGTCGAACC
>JBAVEY010000014.1:0-1577 GCA_049587975.1 Actinomycetota bacterium
GGACAGAAGTTGATCGGCATCGATGCGGACAATGTCAACCGTTCCCGCTTCCCGCGCTATCTGCACCATTTGTGCGGTACCACCCGGCGCGTCGCCTTTGGTCTTGCCGTCCCACAGTGCAATCAAAGTGATTTTTTTGGCGCCGCGCGTCTGAGCCATTTCAAGCACCCAGCTATTTCCGCGTTCCCAAGGATCGATGCCACTGCCTTCGAGCCATCGCGGCAACCCTTCCTGATTGCTGAGCTGGAGAAGCGGGCGCCGGCCTATCAGTTCAAGGTAGCGCGAGCGCCAGTAATCGGAATCGCCGAAGACCAACCGGGCATAGACGTCCTTGGGCATCGGCAGGCACACAACACTGTCAATCCCGAGCTCCGAGCAAACTTCATGGCAGAGGATGTCGCTCCCGGGAGCTGCGGCCGCCAAAACCTCAATGCGCCTCCAACCGTTTTTCGCCTTCGATAACGCTTCGCGGATCAGATCGCGCGCCTGAGCTTCGCGATCGCGGGGGAAACGGCGGACGGCGCGGCCAGCTTCGTCGATGCGATGGCCCTCAAAAATGACCATGTGCAGGTCGCCAAGGTCGTCAACCTCGGGCCGCACGACGAGCGTATCGATCGTCGAAATGACCTTGTTTGCGAGCTCGACCTTGTAACCAAGCTTTGTAAAGAGCTCCAACTGTCCTCTCGCGGCATTCCACGCGAAGAACCCATTTTTTGGAACCGCTTCTCTGTAGGCTTCGATCACCCGGCTTGGGCGCTCCTCAAATAGAAACATAAGGTCCGCAGCGCTGATTTCGGCCCACACGCGGTTCTGGTCGTTGCTGGACATACGAGCGAGCGCCGCCTCGATAGCCTGAGATACGATGGGGTGAAGCGCTTCAACCTGTCGCTTCAGTTCCGCCCGATAGGCCACCGCTTGGTCAACGTTATCGAACGTGTCCTGCCACGTCTCCTCTTTCGAAAGCTCCAGCGTTATCGTCCCTTGTTGGAGTGCCGCGAGCCCCGACCAGTAGTGATTCAGATCGAAAAGGTAGGCCTTTCGGTAAGCCTCATAGGGTTTGCGCAGTGTCCGATTGGTGGCCGCACTCCGCCGCTTGGCAAAGTCGTCCAATTTATCCCACTCCAGCCGCCACAGCGTCTTCTCGTTGCGTCCCTCCAAGGTGAGGGCCTCGACACGTTGGTCAGGCGAGGCTTTCTCACTGTTCCGGACGCGGACAATGGCTTGGTTCGACGCTTCTAACAGCTCGGCCTTCTGTGTATTTCGGTACAGCCGCTCGTAAATGTTCCCGAGGGCGAGATTGGCAGCGATATCATCGGGATCGTTGGCGCGAATTCGCTCCCAGGTCTCCTGCGCGCCCTCGTAGTCTGTCAGATCCCACTGCGCCTTTCCCACCAGCCGCAGCGCCGGCCACTGAAAACGCTGGCCGTCCAATTCTGACGCCAGCAGGCGTAACCAGCCTGCGGATTTCGCTGCACGGGCGCGCGCCACCTCCTCGGTGAAATCGGTTGGAATCGCCTTCACAGTCGCCGGATCGATTTCGTGCAGCGCCGGAAGCATCTTGAACACAGGACTATCAG
>JBAVEY010000015.1:0-4009 GCA_049587975.1 Actinomycetota bacterium
ACCATCCTCGTCTCCAGCCTCACGAACCGGTCCTACGCCGCCTCGATGATCGTTCTCGCGATCATCGGGATGGTCGGGCTCGGGGCGGCCCTGTTCCTGCCAACCGAGCGAGCTCGGCACACGCTCGACGTCTGACCCGAGACGTTGACGTCCGACAAGAGCTCCATATGCGTCCACCGAAGAGGACTGGATCGTGTCAAGATCAGCCTATGGCGCAAGGGGAGCCCGAGCCTCAGCAGTCCCAACTGGGGGACGCCGTCCTCGACGCCATGCGCGGGGCTTCGCATCCTCGGCGGGATGGTGCAGATGGCAGCGGGTATCACGAGGCTGCTAGCCGTAGCGGCGCTCAAGGCTGCGGCAGCTGCGGCGGATGCCGTCGAGGCTGACGAGGGAAGGCCTGAGCCTGAGCCGAAGCTGAAGCAGCGTTGATGACGTGTCGGCGGAAACCAACGTCGTGAACGCCACGTAGCATCCGCTCGTGACACGCCGAGAGCGCGAGATCTCCCTCCACGCCTACAGTTGGCGGGAGGCATCCGAGGAGAAAGATGGGCGGGATCGAGACATCGACGACTGAAACAGAGCCATCCAGGTGGCGGCTTCGCCTCCACGCGCTGCGGCTGCGGTTCCGCGATCCGGGTCTCGAGTCGGCGTATCGCGCCGACCGTTTCCGCCACATCCTCGGCAACATCCGCTTCGCCTTCCTGGCCGGGATCGCCCTCTGGGTCACGTGGGGACTGCTCCTGCGCCCCTACATGCTGGCCCTGTCCGACCAGCGACTCGACATGGTCATGCGGTTCGGTGTGTTCATCCCCATGTTGATCGTCGGCCTCGGGCTCACGTACACGCGGTTCTTCGGGCGCGTCTGGGAATGGGCGTCGGTCGCCATCGCAGCGGCGACGCTCTTGTTCTGGGTCTTCTACGTCTCGCGTGTGTCGACGTTGCCCGCGGAGTACGGATACGTGGGCGTCATCTTGATCACCGCGTTCACCTACACGCTGCTGCAGCTACGGTTCGTCCTGGTGGTGCTGATCACGGTGATCGGTATCGCCGCGTACCTTCCGTACGCCTTCACGGCACGGTACATCGTCGACGTGAGTCTCGTGCTGGCGACGCTCTACCTGGTCTCGTTCGGCCTCCTGGGCGGGCTGGCCGCCTATCGGTTGGAACGGTTCACGCGAGATCTGTTGCTCCGCGAACGTCAGCTCGAGTTCGAACGGACGCGCTCCGACGGGCTCCTGCTCAACATGCTGCCCTGGGCCATCGTCGAGCAGCTCAAGACCTCCGATGGCGGACGGATCGCCCAGAGCTTCGATCAGGTGAGCGTGTTCTTCGCCGACGCGGTCGGATCCACGGAACAGGCCGCACGGTCATCGCCGGAGGCGTTCGCCGATGCCCTGGATGCGCTGTTCCGCCACTTCGACGAGATCGCCATGCGGCACGGCCTCGAGAAGATCAAGACGATCGGAGACGCGTACATGGCCGTCGCTGGCGCGCCGACCCCGATGGCCGATCACGCCGACGCAGCCCTTGGGATGGCGGTCGAGATCCTGACCGACGCTGGGAAGATCAAGTGGCCGTCGCTCGACCCGATCGTGGTGCGGGGCGGGATCGCCACCGGGCCGGCCGTCGCCGGCGTGATCGGGGACCGGAGGTACGCATACGACCTGTGGGGCGACACCGTGAATCTCGCGAGCAGGCTCGAGGCGAACGCAGGGTCCGGCCGCTTCCTGGTCTCGGAGTCGACCGCCAGCGAACTGACCGATCGGTACGCCTTCGGGCCCCCCGAGATCCTCGAGGTGAAGGGCAAGGGGCCAACGACCGTCCGCCTCCTCCTGGGCCGCCGCTCGAACGTCCCGATCACGGTGCCGTCTCCCTCCGAGGTCGAATGACCGGCACGAGGACGATCTTCATGCGCGCGGTCACCGTCGTGGTGGCGTGCACCGCCGTGGCCGCGTGCACCGACTCCGATGCGAGCCGGACGCCGCCTCCGTCCAGCGGAGGCGAGCGGGTGATCGTCGTCGGCGTGTCCGGCGCCTTCGCCGAGAACCAGATCGTCGCAGAGATGTACGCGCAGGTACTGGAGCACGCCGGCTATACCGTCGAGCGACGGCTCGACCTGCGGTCTCGAGAGGTCTCGCAGAACGCCCTGGAGGCCGGGTACATCGACGTGAAGCCGGAGTACCTGTCGTCGTTACTGCTGTACCTGGACCCGAACGCGGAAGCGTCCGCAGATGCCGCCGATGTTGCCCGACAGACCGCCGAGCTGCTCCGGTCCAGAGGACTCACGTTGCTCACACCATCGGCGGCCGTGGACACCAATCAGTTCGTGGCGAACGCGGAGACGGCCCAGCGGTACCACCTGACCACGATGAGCTCCCTCGCCCCCGTGGCCGGCCAGTTGACCCTCGGCGGGCCGCCGGAATGCCCCCAACGGCCGTTCTGCCTGCCGGGATTGCACGAGGTCTATGGGGTCCTGTTCGATGACTTCACGCCGCTTGACGCGGGGGGGCCGCTGACCGTCGACGCGCTCAGGCGCGACGCGGTGCAGATCGGGTTGCTGTTCTCCACGGACCCGAGCATCGAACAGAACGGGTTCGTCCCACTCGTGGACGACCGGCGCCTCCAGGACGCGGAGAACATCACGCCCGTGATCCGTTCGGAGATGCTGAACGACGAGGTTCGGAGGTTGCTCGACGCGGTGAGCGCCCGGCTCTCCACGGAGAAGATGACCGAACTCGTGGGGCGAGTCGTGATCG
This sequence comes from Actinomycetota bacterium, assembly GCA_049587975.1. Lineage (GTDB taxonomy): Bacteria > Actinomycetota > UBA4738 > UBA4738 > HRBIN12 > DASSJM01. The sequence continues at coordinate 2,757 of JBAVEY010000015.1, forward strand.
ACGGTCAAGACGTGGCCACCGTGGCCACGGGATTCCTCACCGCGAACCACCTCCTGTGACACGCCCGTCGGCTCCGAAACGAGAAGCCTGGCTTGGGGGGTCCGTTGCCGAAGTCGACCAACTCGTTCGCGAGCTCGAACGGGCGGCGACCGCACCCAGCACCCGCACCACTCCCTTTCGGCCGGTAGATTGATGCCTGATGGGGTTCGAAGCACACCCGGTCACGAAGGAACGGTGGCCTGACCTGGTCGAGGTGTTCGATCGGTCCATCGTTCGAACCTGTTTCTGCATGTTCTATCGGAAGGTCGGAGCCGGTACCGGCATCGGCCAGCAGAACCGACGGGCGATGAAGGCACTCGTGGATCGGGGCTCCGTGCCCGGGTTGATCGGATACGAAGACGGCGTTCCGGTCGCATGGGTGTCGCTCGGGCCCAGAGAGGACTACGCGAAGCTCCGCCGGTCACCGGTTATGAAGCCCGTGGACGACCGGGCGGTGTGGTCCATCGTGTGCTTCTTCGTCGACCGCAGGGCTCGAGGTCGAGGCCTTTCGCAGCGGATGCTCGAGGCCGCCGTGGACTACGCGCGGTCGTGCGACGCCCGCCTCGTGGAGGCGTATCCGGTGGACAAGGACCAACGCAGTCACCCGGATGACATGTTCTTCGGCGCGAAGTCCATGTACGACCGCGCCGGATTCGGGGAAGTGGCCCGGCGGAAGCCCACCCGGCCCGTGGTGCGCAGGTCGCTTCGGCCACGACGCGCTGCTGCACGTCGCTGATCGACGTCAGCCCTGAACGTTCGACGCAGCGGACTCGCGCACGAGCCGAACGGCTTCCTCGACGCCTCCTGTCCAGGGATCGCCGTGTCCGGGGAGCACCAGGTCCGAGGACACATCCTCGATCCGCGTCAGCGACTCGACCGCATGTGCGGCGTCGGCGGTGAACGGAGCGATGCCTGGGCCACGAGCCCCCGTCGTCACCGCGTAGGTCGCGAACGCATCGCCGACCAAGAGCGCGCCGAGCGACCGGAAGTGGAGCACGGCGCTGCCCGGCGTGTGGCCGGGCGTGAGGGTGACGACCGGGCTCCCGGGCACGTCGAGGGTCGCACCGTCACCGAACGTCGAGACCTGACCGAGGTGACGGGTCCGAAGGCCGCCACGCAGCAGCGAGAACCAGAGGAACCCGACCAGCGGCCCGACCTTGGTCGGACCGAAACCCTTCGAGGGGTTCGGCACCTCGCCGCGAGCGAGCGCCGCG
>JBAVEY010000016.1:0-47546 GCA_049587975.1 Actinomycetota bacterium
GCCCGCGGTCGGCTTCGGCGAACGGTCGCCTTGCTAGACTCGGGCCGCCGAGCCCTCGTAGCTCAGCGGATAGAGCACCGGCCTCCGGAGCCGGGGGCGCAGGTTCGAGTCCTGCCGAGGGCACCGACCCGCGACGAGCGGTCCGCCTGTCGGAAGCCCTCGGGTGGAACCTGACCGATCGCCGGAGGGTGCTCGACCACTTCGTTGATGCAGGCGTAGCCTGCACCCACCACGCCTCCGTCTCCTCATCGATCTCGCCCTCGCCGACGAGGAAGGTCGCGTTCAGCCAGCGGTAGCGTTCGTCGTCGCTCAGGAGCTCGACCCGGTGAGGATGGCCCGGAGCCCGCCACCCGCGTTTGTTCCTGGACGCTCTGCCCGCGCACGGAGGTGAGGATGTCGGCGCGGTCGTCGGTCGTGATCACGCCCCGCAGGTTCGGCGTCCACACCCCGTCCTCGCGCCGGCGTGGGGAGTTGGCCCATCGCATGGTCCCGCGGAGCATCGGTCCCGGGCACAGGGGCTCGAGTCGCATCGTCCGCGTGGAGTCTAGGTCAGGCGACCGCTACGCTCGGTCGATGCACCGCCTCCTGCTGCTCCGGCACGCGAAGTCGAGCTGGGACGACCCGGCCCTTTCCGACCACGAGCGACCGCTCGCCGCTCGGGGGCACCGAGCCGCCGACCGGATGGCCGAGCACCTGCGATCGGAGATCCCCGACGCTGACCTGATCCTGTGCTCCTCGGCGCTGCGAACCCGTGAGACGTTGCAGCGGATGGCGAGCGCGTTCGGCGACCCCGAGGTGGCCGTCGAGGACGGGCTCTACGGCGCGAGCGACGAGGAGCTCCTCGATCGGCTGCATGGGGTCCCGGACCGGTTCGAGACCGTCGCCCTGATCGGGCACAACCCGGGGATCTGGGATCTGGCGACCACCGTCGCGGGCAGCGGGACCGAGCTCGACCGGATGCACTCGAAGTTCCCGACGGGCGCGCTCGCCGTGCTCGAGTTCGACGGCCGGTGGGGCGATCTCGCGCCGGGCGGCGCGAGGCTCGCGTCGTTCGTCACCCCGAAGGACGTCGCATGAGCGGGACCCTCGCTCATGGGTCGGGCGGCCTGACCGAGGCGGACCTGGGACCCGACCCGATCGTCCGGTTCGCTGCCTGGCTCGAGGAGGCCCGGACCGCCGGCATCGCGTTCCCGGAGGCGGCGGCGCTCGCGACGTCGGATCTGCAAGGACGGCCTGCCGTGCGTCACGTGCTCGTCAAGCTCGTCGACGAACGCGGCTTCACGTTCTTCACCAACCGGCAGAGCCGCAAGGGCCGCCACCTGGCCGGGAACCCGAACGCGGCCCTCGCCTTCTACTGGCGCGAGATCGACCGCCAGGTCTGCGTCACCGGTCGGGCGTCGCCCGTGGCCGATGCCGAGTCCGACGCCTACTTCCGGACCCGGCCTCGCGAGGCTCGGATCGGCGCGTGGGCGTCACGACAGAGCCGCCCGGTGGGCTCGCGGGAGGAGCTCGATGCCGCGTTCGAGGCGATGCAAGCGCGGTTCCCCGACGAGGACGTGCCGCTACCCCCGCACTGGGGCGGTTTCCGGCTCGAACCCACGTCGATCGAGTTCTGGAAGGGTCGCGAGCATCGGCTGCACGATCGGTTCCGCTACGAGCTCGACGGCGATGCCTGGCGGCTCGAGCGCCTCTGGCCCTAGCGGTTACGCCGCCCTCCGTTCGGTCAGGAGTTCGAACGAGATCTCGGGCGCCCGCACGATCGAGGTATGCACCGTGCAGTGCTCGATCACGGCCAGTAGCGCGGCGCGCCGCTCCTGCGGGATCGCCTCGGGCAGCCGCACGCGGAGACCGATCGACTCGACCCGGGCAGGCCGATCCTCGGCGAACGCGAACTCGGCCTCGACCGCGAGCCCCTCATCGGGCAGGTCGTGCCGGCGCAGGAACCGCCCCGCGTAGAAGGCGACGCACGACGCGAGGCCCGCGACGAACAGCTCCGTCGGGGTGGGTGCCGAATCGCCCCCGCCGTCCTCGACCGGTTGGTCGACCCAGAGCTCGTGGCCCCGTACGCCGATCCGGTACCGGTCCTGCCGCTCCAACGCCACGTCGATCCTCGGCATCACGACCTCCCGTTCCTCCCGCGTGCGCCTGCGATCAGGGTGCGACGGCCCGCGCGCCACGGGTCGGGTCCTCCAGCCCATCGCGGGCAGGCCGAACGGGTTGTGCACCCTGTATCGTTCGCCCCCATGCAGGCCGACGATCTCCGCGCCGCCGTCGCCGAGGGGCAGCGACGTGCCGTCGATGAGCTCTCGAACCTCGTGCGCATCCCGTCGATCGCGTTCCCCGGCTACGACGAGAAGCCGGTTCGGGCGTCGGCGGAGGCGACGGCAGAGACCTTGGAAGCCGCAGGATACGATGGGGTCCGCCTGATCGAGCTCCCCGACATCGGCCACCCGGCCGTGTTCGGCGAGGTGGCCGGCCCCGCGGGCGCCCCGACGATCCTGCTCTACGCGCATCACGACATCCAGCCCGAGGGCCCCCTCGAGGAATGGACCAGCCCACCGTTCGAGCCCGAGGTACGCGGCGGCCGGCTGTACGGACGCGGGACGTCCGACGACAAGTGCGGGATCGTGCTGCACGCCGCCGCTCTGCGCGCGTGGGGAGGAACTCCGCCCGTCTCGCTGAAGGTCCTGGTCGAGGGCGAGGAGGAGGCGAGTGCCGAGCACCTGCCGTTCCTGATCGGCGGTCATCGAGAACTCCTGGCGGCCGACGTCATCGCCGTCGCCGACGGGGGCAATTGGCGGGCGGGCATCCCCACGCTCGAGACGAGCATCCGTGGCGTCGTGGACTGCAGGGTCACGGTGCGCGTCCTGGACATCGCCGTGCACAGCGGCGCCCATGGCGGCCCGGCACCCGATGCCCTTTCCGCGCTCGCCCGGATCCTGGCCACCGTGCACGACGACGACGGGGAGGTCGCGATCGAGGGGCTCACGCGGGAGCCCTGGGACGGCCTGCAGGTCAGCGAGGACGACTTCCGTGAGGACACCCCCCTGCGCCCGGGGGTGCGCCTGATCGGGTCCGGCACGATCTCCGAGCGCCTGTGGTCCAAGCCGGCGGTCTCCGTGCTCGGGATCGATGCCCCCCGGGTCGTGGAGGCGTCGAACCAGCTCGTCCCGTGGGCGGCGGCCAAGGTGAGCCTGCGGCTCGCCCCCGGTGACGACCCGGAGTCGGCGATGGACGCGCTCACCGGGCACCTCGCCTCGCAGGCGCCCTGGGGGGTCGAGGTCGATGTCACGCCCGGTAGCTCGGGTCGTGGCATGCGGGTGCGCACCGACGGCCCCGGCTTCGCGGCGATGACCCGAGCGATGGAGGCGGCGTACGGCCGCCCCCTCGTGCAGACCGGGAGCGGCGGCTCGGTGCCGCTCGTGCCCCTGCTCGCCCAGGCGCTCCCGGACGCCGAGATCCTGCTGTACGGCGCGTCGGACGAGAAGAGCCAGTACCACTCGATCGACGAGAGCGTGGACCTCGGCGAGCTCGAACGCGCGTGTCTGGCCGAGGCCCTGCTGTTCGACGAGTTGGCCCGGGCCTGAGGGACCGCCGAGGGCAACTTCCTCCCAGCGTTGCTAGGCTCGACCCGATGGACGCCGCCCCCACACCCGAGATCCCCGAAACGCCCGCCGCCCGCGAACAGCAGGAGGTCGAGCACGAGGCGATCACGCAGCCCGCCAAGCTGCTGCGGATCGCCAGCATGGTCCGCGAACTCCTCGAGGACACGCGGCAGGCGTCGCTCGACGAGCCCGGACGGATCCGGCTCCGGCAGATCTACGAGCGGGCCATCGGCGAGCTCGAGGACGTGCTGTCCCCCGACCTGAAGGAGGAGCTCTCCTCGCTCGCCCCGCCGATGCAGGGCGTCCCCACCGACGCCGAGATCCGCGTCGCCCAGGCCCAGCTCGTCGGTTGGCTCGAGGGGCTGTTCCACGGGATCCAGGCCGCGCTGTTCTCGCAGCAGATGGCCGCTCGGGCCCAGTTCGAGGAACTGCGACGTCGGGGCCTGCCCGGGACCGCCGACGCGCAGGCGCCCACGGCCGATACCGAGCGCGGCCAGTACCTCTGACCCGGCTCCCTACGGCGGCGCCTCCGCCTTCGCCGCGCTCACGTCGGGGCCGCCGGCCATGCGTTGCGCGACGTAGACGGGGATGAACATCACCAGGATCACCGCCACCGCGACGACGTTCACGATCGGGCGGTTGTGCGGGAGCCGCAGGTTCCGGTAGATGAACCTCGGGATCGTGTCGGTGCTCCCGGCCGTGAAGTTCGTCACGACGATCTCGTCGAACGACAGCGCGAAGGCGAGCAGGGCTCCCGCGACGATCGCCGTCCGGATCGACGGGAACGTCACGTAGCGGAACGTCTGCCAACCGTCGGCGCCGAGATCCATCGACGCCTCCACGAGCGAGGTCGGCGTTCGGCGCAGCCGAGCGATCACGTTGTTGTAGACGACGACGATGCAGAAGGTCGCGTGGCCGATCACGATCGTCAGCACCCCGAACGGGATCGAGAAGTTGTTGATCGTCGTGTTGAGCGCGATCGCGGTCACGATCCCGGGGAGCGCGATCGGCAGGACCAGCAGGAACGACACGCCGTTGCGGCCGAAGAACCGGAACCGGTGGACGGCGAAGGCAGCGGCGCTCCCCAGGCACAGGGCGAACAGGGTGGCGATCGTCGCCACCTCCAACGAGGTCGCGAGGGCGTCGCGCACCTGCGGGCTGTGCCAGGCGTTCCCGAACCACTTCGTCGTGAACTGCTCGATCGGCCACGCCTGCGCGACGCTGTCGTTGAACGCGTAGAGCACGACGATCGCGAGCGGGACGTAGAGGAACGCGAGCGTCATCGCCCCGCTCACCTTGATCAGGATCTTGAATCCGCGGGTCTCGATCATCAGAGCGCCTCGAACGCGCCCGCGCGCTTGGCCCCGAGCAGATACACGGCCATGATCGCGATCGGCACCAGCGCGAACGCCGCCGCGAGCGGCGTGTTTCCGGCCACGCCGACGTTGTCGTAGATCACGTTGCCGATGAACTGCGTGTTCCCGACCAGCTCCGGCGTGATGTAGTCGCCGAGCGTGAGCGAGAACGCGAAGATCGAGCCCGCCGCGATCCCGGGCAAGATGAGCGGGAACATCACCCGCCGGAACGTCGTCCACCCGTGCGCACCCAGGTCCATCGACGCCTCCAGGAACGAGTTCGGCACGCGTTCCAGCGCGGCATAGATCGGCAGGAGGGTGAACGGGAGCCACAGGTACACGAACGTGAGCCAGACCGCCCAGTTCGAGTTCCCGAGCTGCAGCGAACCGAGCCCGGTGAGCTCGACGAGCCAGTTCACGAAGCCGTTCGGCGTCAGCATGATCTTCCAGGCGAACACCCGGACGAGGTAGTTCGCCCACAGCGGGATCACGACCGCCACCAGCAGGGCGTTCCGGGTCCGCCGCGACGCCAGCCGGGCCGCGTAGTACGCCAGGGGGTACGAGACCACGATGTCGGTGATCGTCACGGCCGCGGCGATCCCTACCGTTCGGATCGTGATCGTCCGGTAGACGTCGTTCTGCCACAGGGTCTGGAAGTTGTCGAAGGAGAAGCCACGGACGATCTGCGACGTGAACACGTCAAGGCTCCAGAACGCGTTCGCGAGCAGGAACAGCAGCGAACCGATGTAGACGACCAGGAGCCAGGTGAGCGGGGCGCCGAGCGACAGACCGAGCTTGACCCGGGGATGGCGGAACAGGAAGGCCGAGACCCGGCGCCCACCGCCCTCGTCCGGCTGGTCCTTCGCGATCGTGGCCATTCGCGCTTGCCTCCCGGATGAGGCGAGGGCCCCGGGCGCGCGCCCGGAGCCCTCGCCGACGGACCCTCGCTACGCGCCCCGGATCTCGGTCCAGGCCTGCGTCCACTCCGAGTAGTCGACGCATACGTCGCCCCGATCGTCGCCGCAGTCGGGGGACGGCGTCTTCCACAGGTTTATCGAGTCGAGGAAATCCACGTTGCCGCAGTTCCCGTAGCGGACCGTATCGACGGCCGCGTCGGCGCCCTTGCCGTAGAACTTGACGAGGAGGTCCCGGGTCGCGTCGCACGACAGGGTGTTGCTGCCCGCGGCCCCGTACCAGACCGCCACCTCCGCCTGGACCTCGGGCTGCATGGTCCAGTCCATCCACTTCAGCATGCAGTTGGGGTGCGGCGCGTTGGCCGAGATCATCCAGGTGTCGGCCCACCCAGTGACACCCTCCGACGGGATCACCGCATCCACCGGCGCGTCGAGCTCGGCCAGGCTGAGGTTGATCGGCCAGGCCGTCCCCACCAGCATCGATCCGTCCACGAACCCGTCGATCTCGTCCGTGTACAGCGCCCACGGCCGGACGACCATGCCCGCCTGGGTCTTCAGGAGGCTGACCGCCGCGTCGAACTGGTCCTGCGTGAGCTCGTACGGGTCCGTGATCCCGAGGTCGGGGTTGTGCGCCATCAGGTACATCGCCGCGTCGGCGATGAAGATCGGCGAGTCGTAGACGGTGATCGACCCCGCGTACGGCGAGTCCGCCTCGAAGGTGACGTCCCAGCTCGTGGGTGGCGGCTTCACCTTGTCGGTGTTGTACATCAGGAAGTTCGGACCGTACATGTACGGCGTCCCGTAGACGTTCCCGTCGACCACGTAGTGTGCGTTGTTGCTCCCACCGTCGGGGTTCAGCGGCCCGATCACGTTCGGGAACTGCGGGAACAGCGAGGTGTCGATCGCTCCCACGTCGCCGCCGGCGATCAGACGGTTGCTCGCGTCCCCGGATGCCGAGACGCCGTCGTACACGGTGCCACCGCCCTGGCGCATCAGCGTCACCATCTCGTCCGAGGTGTCGCCGTACGTCACATTGACCTGGCAGCCCGTCGCGTCCTCGAACGGCGTGACCCAGTCGAAGTCCTCACCGCCCTCGCTCGTCCCGTCCTCGACGTATCCCGCCCATGCGATCAGCTCCAGGGACCCCTCGGTCTCGCCGATCTTGTTGTACGTCTTCGCCGGCTCGATCGCGCCACCGGATCCGCCGCTCGGGGTCTCGTCCCCGCCGCACGCCGCGGCGATGAGGCCGAGCGCCGCGAGCACGATGAACCATGTCCGGAACGTCTTCATGAAGCATCCTCCCCCGGGTCCGTCGACCCCTCGATCGAACCGCCGGCCGCCTCGACCGGACGGTTGTTCCTGCGATCCCAGACCAGGCGCACCGCCTTGCCCTGCACCTGGAGGGCCTCCATCGACGACGTCGCGAGGTTCTGCTGCATCACGACCAGCTCGCCGCCCGCATCGAGCGTGACGATGTACCGGGTCGCCGCGCCCAGGTAGACCACCTCGCGCACGTGACCGGTCGCCGTGCACGAGCCTTCGGGCACCTCGGCGTCCGGGTCCACCATCGAGATCTTCTCGGGACGGATCGTGAAGGCGTGGGCATCGCCGGCGATGGTCTCGGCCGCCTGCCCCTCCAAGACGTTCGAGGTGCCCACGAACCCCGCCACGAACCCGGTCTCCGGTCGCTCGTAGACCTCGGCAGGGGTCCCGACCTGCTCGACGCGCCCGCGGCTGAACACGGCGAGGCGATCGCTCATCGTGAGCGCCTCCTCCTGGTCGTGCGTGACGTAGATGAAGGTCAGGCCGACACGCCCCTGGATCTCCTTGAGCTCGATCTGCATGGCCTGGCGGAGCTTCAGGTCGAGCGCACCCAGCGGTTCATCGAGCAGGAGCACCTTCGGGCGGTTCACCAGGGCGCGGGCCAGCGCGACGCGTTGCCGCTGGCCCCCGGAGAGCTGGCTCGGCTTGCGATCCCCGAACGCCGACAGCTGCACCATCGCGAGCGCATCGGCTGCCCGCCCCCGCCGCTCAGCCGCGGACACCTTCTTGACCTTCAGCCCGTACTCGACGTTCCCCTGGACCGTCATGTGCGGGAACAGGGCGTAGTCCTGGAAGACCGTGTTCACGTCGCGCTCGTACGGAGCGAGCCGGGACACGTCCTCACCGCCCAGCAGGACGCGTCCGGAGGTCGGCGCCTCGAACCCTGCGATCATCCGCAGGCACGTCGTCTTGCCCGAGCCCGAAGGCCCGAGCATCGAGAAGAACTCTCCCTCCCTGACCTCGAGGTCGACACCGTCCACGGCGACGACATCGCCGAAGCGCTTGACGACCGCCTCGAGCGTGACCGCCGCGCCCGTCGTGGCCTCGGTGGACGCTTCGTCCGCCCGGGCCGCACGTTGAGACAAGCCCACCTCCGGGTGTTCGGTTCCGTTCGGAATCGCGTCATCTTGAACGGGAACGGGGTCGTGGGCAAACCGAACCGCGGTCTTGACTCAGCCGGTCCCAACGAGCGCGGCGAGGCCGACGCGACGCGTGCGGAGCGCGTCCGAGAGCCCCTGCGTGAGCTCCCCGACGATCGCAGGACCCCGGAAGACCAGCCCCGTGTAGACCTGCACGGTGGTCGCCCCCGCCTCGATGACGGCGAGCGCGTCCTCGGGCGTGAAGATCCCGCCGCTCGCGTTCACGGGTATGGCCCCGCCCGTCGCTCGGCGCACCTCGCCGACGTTGGTCACCGTCCCCTCTCGCAGGGCGCGACCCGAGAGCCCGCCGGCACCCGTGGACACCCGCGGGTCGTTGACGGGCACGGTGTTGGAGACCGTCAGGGCGTCCGCGCCGTGCTCCTGCGCGATCGCGGCGAGCGCGAGCACGACCTCGCGCTCGACCTCGGTCCGGAACGGGGGCAGCTTGACGAACAGCGGGCGTGTTCGGCGAACGCGGAGCGCCTCGAGGAGCGTCGCGAGGTGCGCCTCGTTGTCCCGGTCGCGCCCCCACGCGACGTTGGGGCAGCTGGCGTTCAGCTCGATCGCGTCGACGACGGGCTCGAGCAGCGCGTGGGTCTCGAGCACGTCGGGCACGTCCTCATCCGCGATGCTCGCGACCCGGGGACCGCTCCGGCGCGCCCGGGCGAGCGAGCGCGCCGCGGCCCCCGCGCCGGGATTCGGCAGTCCCATCGCGTTCACCATCGACGCGCGCTTCGGATACCGGACGATCCGCGGCTTGCGGTTGCCGCTGCGAGGCCGCCGCGTGAACGTCCCGCATACCACGTAGCCGAACCCCAGCCGTCCGAGGGCCTCCGCGTGCCGACCGGTCTTGTCGAACCCCGCCGCGAGCGCGACCGGGTTCGCGAGCTCGAGCCCAGCGAGGGTGACCCTGAGCGCGGGGTCGCGGTCGGCGCCACCCAGTCGTTCCCACCGCAGCGGCAGGCCGAGGAGCCGCTGCGCGATGCGATGCGATGCCTCGGGGGGGATCGCGAACAGGACCGGCCGCGCCAGCGTTCGGTACCAGTCCCAGCCCCGATCCATCGGGAGCCTATGCTACGCGCCATGCCCGGAGACCTCGCTCAGCGACTGATCGCGGCCTCGGAGCTCCACGGCGACTTCGTGCTCTCGTCCGGACGACGCTCGAACGTCTACTTCGACAAGTTCCGCTTCCTCACGGACCCGACCCTGTTGAGGGACACCGCGAAGGCGGTCGCCGAGCTGTTGCCCGACGGCATCACCCATCTGGCGGCACCGGAGGGCGCCGCGACGCTGCTGGTCGCCGCCGTCGCGCTCGAGACCGGCCTGCCGGTCGCGATCGTGAGGAAGGAACCGAAGGCCTACGGAACGATGTCGCAGCTCGAGGGGCACGCACCGGCCGGCGCGGTGGTGGCGCTCGTCGAGGACGTCTCGACGACGGGAACCCAGGTCCGCTCGGCGGCAACCGTGTTAGAAGCGGCCGGCTGCAACGTGGGCATCATCGTGCTCGCGATCGACCGGGGAGGCGCGGGACACCTACGCGAGGTTGGCTACCGGGTGAAGTCGGTCGTCGAGGTGCGCCCGAGCGGTTGAGCCCGTCTACAGGACGGCGGTGAGACGGCCGTCCTTCGGCATCTCGCAGCGCCAGACCTGCAGACGCCAGAGCATCCGGCTCCCCCTCGTCCGGACGTCCACGATGCCGTCCCGCATCATCTGCGCGACCGCCTTGGACCTGGCGACCACCTCGGGCAGCGGAAACTCCCGGGACAGGAGGGACTGCAGGTTGGCAGAGCCGAAGATGCGTCGGGCGACCTCGAGGATCTTGCTCTCGGCCTGGATCGTTCCGGTCGGCAGGTAGAGATGGCCACCGGGCGCGAGGCAGTCGTTCTCGCGGATGCTCTCGAGCATCGCGGCGGGCAGCTCGGCGCCCGTCGGCCCGCCGGCGTGGCCGTCGGGGAACCAGCCGGCGAGCCGGCCGATCTCGTCGGGGATGCCCGAGACGTCGCCGATGATCACGTCCGCCTGCTCCCCGCGGAGCGGATCGAGCAGGTTCCCGCTGCGGAACTCCACGTCGTCCTGCAGGCCGAGACGCACGGCGTTCTCCTTCGCCACCTCGACGGCCTGCTCGGACAGGTCGGTCCCGATGACCCGCTTCGCGCCCAGCCGGGCCGCGACGAACGAGAGCACCCCGCTGCCGCACCCGACGTCGATCACGGTGTCCTCGGGCCGGATCTCGAGCGCCTCGGCGATGGTCCGGCTCGTGTGGGTCGGGTGGAAGACGCCCGTGCCGAGCGAGACGGTGAAGGGGCCGGTCCGCCCCTTCCATTCCAGCATGGTCTCCCCCGGCTGATCGCCCATGCCCCTATGGTCGCTCGCGCTGAAGGGGGCCGTCAACCGCTCCGCGCCAGGTCAGACGCGCGGGGGCACGAACACGGCGTCCTCGCCGGGCCGGACCTCACCCGACTCGACGGCGTCGGCGAGCGAGTCGGCCGCTTCCGCGACGGCGGCGGTGGCGACCCCCCGATGGCCCGACGGGTAGGCGCTGATCCGCCCCGATGCTCGCCGGAGCAACCGCATCGCGCCGTGGGCGTTGCCCCGGAGCAGGTGGACGTAGCCCGCGCCGAGCTGGGACAGGCCTTTGAAGAACTCGGCGTCGGGCGTGTCGCGGGACTGCTTCCAGGCGGTCTCCCAAGCCTCGTGGGCCGGGAAGAATCGGCCGGCGTTCAGGTGCTCGCGACCGAGGCGGTGGTTCTCCTCGACGGTGAGCGAGTCGAAGTCCTCGAGCTCGAGCGCGTTCTCGGCGTCCCACGGCTGTGGGCGACCGAGCAGATCACGGGGCCGGGTCGGCTTGTTCCGCGTCTCGGTCGGCCGCCCCGTCTTGCCCTGCGCGTCTTCCGGCATCCACCCATCGTAGGGGCCGCGGATCGGCCCGTCCGGCTCTGACCCGTCCGATGCTGGCGCCCCCGCACGACGGCCGATACGCTCCCCCGATGGATCCGGCCGCCGCGCAGGAGCCGCCGGCCGACCCGCGGGCCGTCGGCACAGCGGGAGCCCCCCTCGCCGACGCGCAGACACGCGGAGCCGAGGAAGTGGGCTCCCGCCCCGATGACGCGGGCAGCAGCATGCCCGCGTGGATCCCGCGACTGCTCCTCGCGGTGATCATCGCGGTCTTCGCGGCCTACGCCGCGTTCAGCCTCATCAGGCGGCTCCAGCATCTCCTGCTGTGGCTGATCGCGGCGCTGTTCCTCTCCTTCGCGCTCGAGCCGGCCGTGAACTGGCTCGTGAGACGCGGATGGCGGCGAGGCATGGCGGCGGCCGTCGTCCTGCTCGGGCTCGGACTGCTCGGCCTGGTGAGCCTCGCGCTCATGGTCCCGCTGGTGATCGACCAGGTGCAGGAACTGGTGCGGCGTCTCCCCGAATGGCTGGATCAGGCGAGCGTCTACACGAAGCGATGGTTCGACGTGGAGCTGACGAGCGGCAAGATCCTGCGCAACATCGCGAGCGCGCAGGCGAACATCCAGCAGATCGCGGCGAACCTCGCCTCCGTCGGCGCGTTCGTGCTCGGGCTTCTGTTCCAGGTGCTCACGATCGGCCTGTTCACCTTCTACCTCGTGGCCGACGGTCCGAGGTTCCGACGCGGCGTGTGCTCGTTGCTGCCTCCGCGCTACCAGCGGGAGATCCTGACCGCTTGGGACGTCGCGATCGACAAGACCGGTGGCTACCTCTACTCGAGGCTCCTGCTGGCGGTCGTGAACACCACGTTCTCCTACATCGTGTTGCAGGCGCTCGGGATCCCGTTCGCGCTCCCCCTCGCCCTGTGGCAGGGGTTCGTGTCCCAGTTCATCCCCGTCGTAGGCACCTACATCGCGGCGGCGATCCCATTGCTCGTCGCGCTGCTGGAGGATCCGTGGAAGGCGCTGTTCTTCCTGATCTTCGTGCTGATCTACCAGCAGATCGAGAACTACCTGCTGGCGCCGCGGATCACCGCGCGCACGATGCAGCTGCATCCGGCCGTCGCGTTCGGCGCGGCGCTCGCCGGTGGATCGATCGGCGGACTGATGGGCGCGTTCATGGCGTTGCCGGCCGCCGCGGTCATCCAGTCGACCGTCTCCACGTACCTGACCCGGCACGAGGTCGTGGAGAACGAGCTCACGAAGGAGGACGAGATCGCCGGCGCGCAGGACACGCCCGACCCCGAGCGGCAGGGCAGGTCCGAGGAGGGGATCTTCGGCCGGCTCTCGTCGAGGTGGCGGCGCGAAGGGACCTGAGCCTCAGCCTTCGGGCGAGCGGTCGCGCCTGGTCCGGACGCGCGACACCGCGACGGCGACCACGGTGACGAGGTAGAGCTGGCCCGTCAGCCCCTCGACGGCGGCGAGCATCCGGGGCATCGGGTTCGCGGCGGTGAAGTCGCCGTAGCCGACGGTCGCGAGCGTCACGAAGCTGAAGTACGTGAAGTCGACGGGTTGGGCGTCCTTGGTCTGCACGAAGAACGGCTCGCCGCTCGTCACGGCGATCATGATGAAGGTGGCGGCGAACGTCATGCCGATCAGCAGGTACACGCACAGCAACCCCAGGATCGTACGGCCGCTCACGAACGGCTCCATCACGATCCGGCGGCCCAGCACGACGATGGCGGCCGCGGGGAGGAGGAGGTTCATCGTGGCAGCGATCATCTCGGCTGTCTTCGAATCGCCCAGGCGTCCGACGATGCCGAGGACGACGGCGATCGGGACCAGGACGATCGCGAACCGCCACGCGCGCCGTCCGGCCCGGGCGACCAGGAACGCGAACAGCAGCACGCCGCCCTGCACGAAGGTCGCCGCGATCCTCAGCCACGTCGTGTTCGCGGCCGACAGGATGAGCGACACCAAGATGAGCAGGAACAGCATCCCGTAGCGGTCGGCCCAGCGGGCCTCCTCGGCGGTGAAGGTCTCGTCGGGACGTTCGTGTTCGCCGGCCACCGGCGAACGGTACTACGGCAAACTCCTTCGACGAGCGAGCCTGCGGGTCGACAGGTCGAGCGCTTCGGACGCACAATCGCTCGGCCCGCGAGCCGTCGAAGGAGGCACGGATGAGCAGCCTCGCCATCTCCGATCCCCACCGGTTCCCGATCGGAACGATCCCCACGCTCTGCGCCGACGCGCTCCGGCAGGCCGGCCGGAGGCATCCTTGGCCCCCGATCGCGATGGCCCGGTCGGGCGCTTCGGCGGCCGGCTAGACCCACGCCGACATGGCCTCCCCGGATCGACTCTCCGAGCAAGATCGCAAGACCAAGGCGCACCTGAGCGCGCTGTCCTCCGTCGTGCGGCGGTTGCGCGGACGTCAGTGGCGCGTCGTCCCCCATCCCGGTCCGATCGGGGGCGAGCAGCGCGTGGGCGGCAAGTCGGGTGCGCTGCGGGCGGCGATCTTCGGCGTGAACGACGGGCTCGTGTCGAACCTGTCGTTGATCTTCGGCGTCGCGGGCGCCGGCGTCGCCAACGACGTGGTGATCATCGCCGGCATCGCCGGCCTGCTCGCCGGCGCCTTCTCGATGGCGGCCGGCGAGTACATCTCGGTGCGCGTGCAGCGCGAGGTGTACGAACGGTTGATCCACCTCGAGGCGCACGAGATCGGCTCCGACCCGGAGGCCGAACGCCTGGAGCTTCTCGAGCTGTACGTCCGCAAGGGCCTGCCCCGCGATCTCGCCGACCGGCTCGCCACCGAGCTCATGAGGGACCCCGAGACCGCGCTCGACACCCACGCACGTGAAGAGCTGGGGCTCGATCCGCGCGAGGGGCTCGGCTCGCCGTTCGCCGCGGCGGGGTCGTCGTTCGTGACCTTCTGCCTTGGGGCGTTCGTTCCGCTCCTGCCGTTCCTCGTGACCTCGGGCACGCCCGCCGTCGTCGCCTCGGCGATCCTCTCGGGGATCGCGCTGTTCGGGGTGGGCGCGGCGATGTCGTACCTGACCGGGCGGTCGTGGCTGCTGTCGGGCTCGCGGATGCTCGCCGTCGGCGCATCGGCAGCCGCCGTCACGTTCCTCGTCGGCAAGCTGCTCGACGTCAGCGTCCTCAGTTAGTCGCCTGCAGCGCCGACGCAGCGAGGCCGTCCGCGACGACCAGCTGGTCGACGGTCCAGACGCGACCCGCGGGGATCCCGACGTCACCGGCGAGCAGACGCGGCAGCATCGGGGCCTTGTCCGCGCCCGTGATCAGCCACAGGACCTGGCGCGCGCGGTCGAGGACCGGATACGTCACCGTCATCCGGCGCAGCCCCCGGTACTCGCCGGTCAGGGCGACGTCTCGATCCGTCTCCTCGAGCACCGGGTCGCCGGGGACCAGGGACGCCGTGTGCCCGTCGTCGCCCATCCCGAGGTGGACGAGATCGAACACGTCCGGCAGCGATCGCGCGTACCGCTCGGTGGCGGGGTCGAGGTCCTCTTCGGTGACCGGCATCGGGCGCAGATCGGCCTCCCGCGGGATCACGGGCAGGAGGCTCGTCAGGTTCCGTTCGGGGTCGCCGTCCGGGGCGATCCGCTCGTCCACCTGCCAGATCCCGACCCGGTCCCACGGCACGTCCTCGTCGGCGAGGTCGCGGAACATCGCCCACGGCGACCGACCGCCGCTCACCGCGAACGTGAAGCGCCCCCGCGTCTCGATCGCCTCGCGGGCCGACTCGGCGACGAGGTCCGCCGCCCGGCGAGCGACCGCGTCCGCGTCCGGCAGCACCTCGAGGACCCGGGCCGGCGGGGGGGTCACGCCTCCTCCAACCCCTCCCCGCCGCCCACCAGGAGCTCGAGGGAGTCCCGGAGCGCCTCGTAGCGGCGCTCGCCGAGCTCGCGTCGCGCCCGCGCCTCGACCGCGGCCACCGCTCGTCGCGCCTCCGCCACGAACCGCCGGCCCCGGGCCGTGAGCCTCACCATCTTCGCCCGCGAGTCCTCGGCGTCCGGCACGCGCCGGACGTACCCGCGCGTCTCGAGATCGTCCACCAGCAGCATCATCCCTTGTTTGGTCATCCGGGCGCGTCGAGCGAGATCGGTCAGACGCGTTCCCCAGCGACGATCGATGTGCATGAACAGCGCCGCGTGACCGGGGCGGGCGTCGGGGAACCCGCGCTCCTGCAGGCCGGCGACGATCTCCGCGCCGAGCACGCGCGAGGCCTCGAGCAGCAAGCGGGACAGGTCGGGTTCGCCCACGGCTCGCATCGTCATCGGTTCCCCGTCGACCGTCAACCTCATTGACGGCCGGACGAGCGGTACCCTGCCCGGATGGCGTTCGAGGTTCGCCCCGCGCGACCGGAGGAGCATGACGAGGTGGGGCGCGTCACCGCGCTCGCCTACCGCGAGTTCGCCGACAGCGAGTCCTGGGAGCGATACCTCGGGGTCATCGCCGATGTCGACGCACGGGCTCACGTGGGTGTCGTGCTGGTCGCGGTCGAGGAGGGCCGGATCCTCGGCAGTGCCACGGTGGAGCTGCACGAGCGGATCGAGGACGACGACCCCCCGCTTCCGGAGGACCAGGCCGAGATCCGGATGCTCGGGGTCGACCCGGCCGAACGCGGCCGCGGCATCGCTCGGGCGATCATGGACGCGTCCTTCGAGTGGGCGGCGAGGGCCGGGAAGACCCGGATGAGGCTGCACACGACGCAGCGCATGAAGGTCGCGCAGGCGATGTACCGGTCCATGGGGTTCGAGCGGCTCCCCGACCGCGTGTTCCCCGACGGGTTCGTCCTGCTCACCTACGAGAAGCCGATCCCACTCGGCTGATCGGTCCCGATCGGCAACGTTCGGGCCATCACGGCATCGCGAACGGCGCGGGCACCATGTCGGCGACACAGTTCGTGTCAAGGTCGTCGACCGACCCCGCGTCGAAGAACGCCGCCACCACGGCCGGGAGGCAGCCACGGGTCCCGACCGTGTGGCCGAGTGCCGGGACGGGGACCACGAGGCTGTTCGGAAGTTCGACCGGAGCGTCCGCTACGTTGGACGGAGGATCCTGGGGATCCTCGGCCCCGTTCAGGAGCAACACGGGAACGGTGGAGCGGACGGGGGCGGCATCGCCCGGCGGCAGGGACGCTTGGGGCATCGCGCTGCACGCCAGCGCCCACGCCCGAGCTACGCCGAGCTCGGACCGAAGGAGGTAGGACCCGGTCCCGACCTTGGCGGTCCTCGACTGATCGAATCGTGCCCAGCCCTCGGAGCAGACGATCGACCAGAACATCACGAGGTTCGTCGCCTCCGTGTGCGGATCGACGCTCGTCTCCGCGACCCGTTCCGCGACGGCCCCGTACCTGCCCACCGCCGCCTCGTGGATCACCAGCGGGACGTCGGCGCTGTCGCTCACGACGAGGAGCTGATGGATCTCGTTCGCCAGCGTGCGGGCGTCGAGGACGATGCGATCGTGTGTCCACGGGTCCCACACCTGGGTCTTGACCGGGTGCCTCGCGAGCCGTGCCATCGCAGTCGCCAGCTCGCCGGCGGGGTCGGGGAACGCGGTCCGGCACGAGGCGTCCGCGGCACACCGCGCGAACACCGAGTCCAGGGCGTCCCGGCTCCGGTCCGCGATCGCCTCGAAGATCGGCACGTCGAGTAGCGTCCCGCCGTCGAGCACCACCGCTCGCACGTGCGATCCATGTTCACGGAGGTAGTACTGGGCGAGCGTGGCGCCGTAGGACGCCCCGTACAGGTCGATGCGGTCGTACCCGAGCGCGGCCCGGACGTCGTCGATGTCGTCCGCTGCCTGCGGGCTCGCGTAGGAACGCGGGTCCGCGTCGAGCCCCTCGAGGGCGTCCTCGGCCGACCGGAGCCTCGCCCGGATCTGCCGAACGGACAGGCCGGAGAGGTGTCGGGGGTCTCGGGCACCTCCAACGGGTTCGAGACGCCCGTTCCCCGCTGGTCCACGAGGACGATGTCTCGACGAGCGTGGACCCCCGGGAACATGCTGGCGGCCGTCGCCCACCCCTGCGTAGCCGCCTCGCCGGGTCCGCCAGCCAGGAAGAAGACCGGGTCCGGCTCGGGGTTGGGGTCCGCGGCCGGGACCACCATGACGTTCAGCTCGATCGATCGCCCGGAGGGATCGGTCCGATCCTCCGGCACGTCGTAACGGCGTTGCAGGCGGACAGTGCGACAAGTGCGGTCGCCAACAGCCAGATCCTGATCGATCTCACGATCGTCCCTCCGGATCGAGGGTTCCACGTCGTCGCTCGCGCGCACGGGGCCGACCGGGCCCGTCCGATCGGGTCGAACGCAGGGGGGTGCTCCCGGCGGCCTAGCCGCTCCCGGTCCGGACGACCTCGCCCGTCGCCATGATCACGCCGTCCTCGGTCACGGCCTCGACCAGGCCGCCACGGAACTGCTGCTCGTACAGTCGCGCGTAGATCCCGCCGCGCCGGAGCAGCTCGGCGTGCGTCCCACGCTCGACGATGCGCCCGCGGTCCGCGACGAAGATCACGTCCGCAGACAGGATCGTCGACAGTCGGTGGGCGATCGCGATCGTGGTCCGGCCGTGCATCAGCGGTACCAGGGCCGCCTGCACCAGCCGCTCGGAGGTCGTATCCAGCGAGGACGTCGCTTCGTCCAGGATCAGGATCTTGGGGTCCTTCAGGATGACCCGGGCGATCGCCAGTCGCTGCTTCTCGCCGCCCGACAGCTTGTAGCCGCGCTCCCCGACCACGGTGTCGTATCCGTCGGGGAGCTCGGCGACCCGGTCGCGGATGTTCGCGGCGCGGGCGGCCGCGTCGAGCTCCTCCTCCGTCGCCTCGGGCCGGCCGTACAGGAGGTTCCGGCGGATCGTCGTGTGGAACAGGTAGGTCTCCTGGGTCACCACGCCGATGAGGTCGCCGAGCGACTCGAGCTTCAACTGCCGCACGTCGATCCCGTCGATCTTCACGCTCCCTCGCTGCACGTCGTACAGGCGGGGCACGAGGTAGGTCATCGTCGTCTTGCCGGCACCCGAAGGGCCGACGAGCGCGGCGAGCTGACCGGGCTCGATCGAGAGCGAGATGTCCTCCAGCGTCCACTCCCTGGGGGCCTCGTTCGCGAGCTCGAGGTCACCCGGCGAAACCGGACCGGTGCGCTCGCCGCCCGGCGTGTCGTAGCGGAACCACACCCTGTCGAACTCCACCCGCCCCAGCACCCGATCGTGCGGGATCTCGACGGCGTCGGGCGTGTCCTCGATCTCGCGATCGAGGTCCAGATACTCGAAGATCCGGTCGAACAGCGCCATCGACGAGTGGATCTCCGTCGAGACCTGCAGCATCGACCCGATCGGGAAGAACAGCCGTGACTGCAGCGTCGTGAACGCCACGATCGTCCCCGCCGTCAGCGCCTCGGGGTTGCTGCTCAGGACCCATCCGGCGACCAGGTAGACGAGCGCTGGCGTGATCGAGAAGAACGTGCCGACGATGGCGAAGAACGACCGGCCGATCATCGTCTGACGCATCTGGAGGCCGGTGAGCCGTTCGTTCTCGTCTCGGAAACGACCGATCTCGTGCCGCTGACGCCCGAAGGACTTCGAGAGCAAGATCCCAGACACCGACAGCGTCTCCTCGGTGACCGCGGTGAGGTCCGCGTACGTCTTGGCCGTGCTCGTGGCGACCTCGCGCCGCGCCCGGCCGACCTTCACCGTGAGCCACAGGAAGAACGGGAGCATGAACAACGACAGCACGGTGAGCTGCCACGAGAGGAGCAGCATCGCCACCAGGGTGCTCACGATCACGACGATGTTCGACAGGATGTTCGACACCGTGTCGGTGAACACGGCTTGGACCCCTCCGACGTCGTTCGCGATGCGCGACTGGATCTCGCCCGTGCGCGTCGTGGTGAAGAAGCGGAGGGGCATGAACTGCAGGTGCGAGTAGAGCGCGTTGCGCAGGTCCTGCATGACCCGAAGGCCCACCCAGTTGGCCAGGTAGGTCTGCCCGACGCCGATGAGGCCGGTCACGATCGGGATCGCGATCATCAGCGCGACGCCGATGTACACGATGTCCAGCTGCGGGCAGGACAGCCCGTCGCAGGAGCCCGGCGGGTTCCCGAACAGGCCGTTGTCGAAGATCCACTTGATCAGCAGGGGGTTCACGACGCCGAGCCCGGACGTGACCACGATGGCCAGCCCGACCCAGATCACCTTCCGGCGGTAGGGCCGGAACGTCCCGATCACCCGACGAACGGTCTTGGCTCGGATCGGGCGGTCGTCTTCCTCCTGGGCCGGGACGCGCATGTACCTGCCGTGCATCCCCACGTTCTCCAGGATACGGCCGGCCCGGGACGTGCTATCCCGCGGCATCCACGCTGCGACTACCTTGCCTCATGGACCTCCCCGCCCAGGCCACCCTCATCGGTCGGATCGCGATCGGCGCGCTCCTCGGCTACGTGATCGGGTTCGGCCGGGGGTGGCTTGCCTCACCGTCCTGGTGATCCTCGAGCTCAACCGCCTCCCCGGTACCGGAGGATCGACCCCAGCAAGGTCCGCCAGGACGAGGTGACCGGTGGGGTACGACCGCGGTTCGGAACCACCGCCTTCCCCACGAACCCAGCCGAGGATCAGCCCGGACGCAGGACTGATCAGCCGGCGAGCGCGATCGCACGCTCGAACACGGCATCGAGCATCCGCGGCGTCAGCGTTCCGGTGAAGGTGTTCTGCTGGCTGGGGTGATAGCTCCCCACCAGGGCGAAGGGACCGATCGAGACCTCCGCCGCGTGACCGAAGCGGGGATGCGGCCGGATCGCGTGCCCGAGCGCGGCGAGGGCGCGGACCGCCCCGTCCCACGCGAACGCACCCAGGGCGACAATCACTCGGAGCCGTTCGAGCGCCACGATCTCGCGTCCGAGGAACGGGAGGCAGGCGTCGCGCTCGGCGGGGGTCGGCCTGTTGCCCGGAGGCGCGCACCGGTTGACCGCGGACAGGTAGGCGCCGGCCAGACGGAGGCCGTCGTCGCGGGAGACCGATGTGGGCCGGTCCGCGAGCCCCCGGCGGTGCAGCGAGCCGAACAGGAAGTCGCCCGAGCGGTCGCCGGTGAAGATCCGCCCCGTCCGGTTCCCGCCGTGGGCGGCCGGGGCGAGCCCGACCACGAGGATCCGGGCCGCGGGATCGCCGAACCCCGGCACCGGCCGCCCCCAGTACTGCTGGTCGGCGAAGCGAGCGACCTTCTCGCGCGCCACCCGCTCGCGCCACCCGACCAGCCTCGGGCAGGCGGAGCAGGCGACCACGTCGGCGGCCACCCGTTCCAGCGCGCGCGCACTCATCCTCGGAGCTCTCGGAACCGCGCGGCCGCACGTTCGAACGCGTCCAAGGGTGCGAGGAGGTCGCCGATCAGGCCGACGAGACCCTCGAACCCCTTCGGATGTGCGCCCTCGACCCGCACCCGGTGCGCGAGCCGGAGCGCCTCGTCCAGACCGACCGAGCACGCACCCCACTCCGCCTCGACCTCGGGCGCGCGCCACGCGTCCATGCCTGCGCGGACCTCACCCAGGCCGTGTTCGAACTCCGAGAGCGTCTCCGCGAGCGGGCGGCCGGGGAGCCGGGTGCCCGGGACGGACTCGGTCAGAGCCGCCTTGGCGCGTTCGAGCGGCTCGACGGCGTCGTCGAACGCCCGCGAGGGCCCCTCCAGGTGTTCGGGGAGGCGCTTGCGGCGGAGGATCACGAGCGGACGTGCTCGGCGAGGACACCGAGCGCCATCGCCGGGTCGTTGGACGCGACGGCGTCGAAGCCGCGACCGAGCAGCATCGCGAACGTCGCCGGGTCGTCGACCGTCCACGTCCCGACACGCAGCCCGGCGGCGTGCACCTCGTCGACGAACGCCTCCCCCGCGGGGATCGACGCCCGAGTCCCCGGCAGCACCATGTCGTGTCCCGCCGCGACCGCGTACGCGAGCGCCTCGCTAGGATCGACGAGGTCGGTGGTCAGGAACCCGGTCGGGACCTCGGGCGCGAGCGCCTTCGAAGCCGCGATCGACGCCGGGTTGAACGACACCACCAGCACGGGGCCGTCGAACCGTCGGCGCTCGAGCTCGGTGTGCACCGCCTCGACGATCGATTCGCGGGTCGGCTCGAAGGACGGCTCACCCGGGATGTTCTTGATCTCGACCGCGATCGCCGCACGGCCGCTGACGCATCCGAGGACCTGGGCGAGCGTCGGGACGTGCGCCGGATGGGCCGGCGTGCCGGCGTTCAACGCGGCGAGTTGGTCGGCGGTGAGCTCGTGCACCGGACCCGTCCCGTCGGTCGTCCGGTCGACCGTCGCGTCGTGCATGACGACCGGCACCCCATCGAGGGATCGACGTACGTCGAACTCGACCAGGCGAGCGCCGAGGCGGATCGCCTCCTCGAACGAGGGGATCGTGTTCTCGGGACGGGTGGACGACGCCCCGCGATGGGCAACGACGATCGGGAACGCGTCCTCCGGGAAGCCGTGAGCCTCGGGATGCGGGTTCAGACGAGACTCGCTGGACAGAGGTGGTTCACCGAACACTCGTCGCATCTCGGCTTGCGGGCCACGCAGATCGCGCGACCGTGATCGATCAGGACGTAGGTGAACCCGAACCAGCGTTCCCTCGGGAGCAGGCGCATCAGGTCCTGTTCGATCTTGTCGGGGTCGGACTCCTCGCTGAACCCCAGCCGGTTGGCGAGCCGCTTCACGTGGGTGTCGACCGCGATGCCCTCGACCTTGCCGAACGCGTTCCCCATCACGATGTTCGCAGTCTTGCGGGCCACCCCCCGCAGCGTGATGAGGTCCTCCATCGTGTCGGGCACGCGGCCCTCGTAGACCTCGACGATCCGGCGGCACGCCTCGCGGATCGAGGTCGCCTTCTGGTTGTAGAACCCCGTGGGCTTGATATCGGCCTTCAACTCGTCCTCGGGGACCCGCAGGTAGTCCTCCGCGGACCGGTACTTCTCGAACAGCGTCGCGGTGACCTCGTTGACCTTCTCGTCCGTGCATTGGGCCGACAGGATGGTCGCGACGAGCATCTCGAGCGGGTTCGAGAAGCGCAGGGCGACCCTGGCCTCCGGGTAGGCTGCCGACAGGATCCGGACGATCTCGGGCGTGCGCTCCTCGATCGGCGCGCTCCGGTCGAGCCCCGCGTCGGAACGCCGCGGGCTCACACCGGATCGTCGGCGAGAGGGAGCCGAAGCTCGAACGTCTCACCGTCCGCGTACCGCGTCCACTCGCCGCCGGCGAGCACGTGCACCTTGGCGCCGCCGATGACCTCCCAGGTCCGCCCGTCGCCCACCATCGCCGTGTCCTCGTCCAGTCCGATGAAGGTCTGGCCGGTCTTCACCGAGCCGGCGATGAACTCGGTCGCCCCGGGGATCCACGTGTCCACGATGTCCCAGTGCGGCCCGAACAGGGCGTCCCGCACATAGCCGATACCGGGCGCCCAGATGGAGTCGAAGTCCTGGCTATCCGAGTCGTACGTCACCTCGGTCAGACACGCGACCCCGGCGCTGCATCCCGCGTACGGCAGCCCGGCCCGGACGGCGATCTGCAACGCGGACCAGAAGGGGGTGTCGACCATCACCCGCGCGAGCCGGGCGGGGTTCCCGCCCGAGAAGAAGATGGCCGATGCGTCGTCCAGCTTCGCGACCACCTTCTCGTCCTGGGCATCGTCGCGGGTCTTGAGCGGCAGCACCTCGGCCGCGATCCCGAGCCCTGCGTAGTGTTCGAGGCCCTTGTTGGCCCAGCCGCTGTAGGACTCCTCCCCTTCATGGGCGGCCGCGGTCGGACAGACGAGCACCGGGCCCGACGGGGTGCGCGATCGCGCCAGCAGCCAACGTTCGACGGGCTCGGACCACGGATCGAACTCGCCCGAGCCGAGGAAGGCGAGCGAGATATCGGTCACGTGCGCTCCTCTCCCGGGCGGAAGGCCTCGATCGACATCTGCTTCCACCACAGATCGGGGCCGACCGCCTCGAGGATCGCCTCGACCTGGCTGACATGCGCGTTGATCGCGTTCACCTTGAGCTCGAGGATGTCCTCGGGCAGCTCGTAGTAGACGGCGAGCTCCTCGCGGGGAGTGATCGGCGGCGTCCCGGGGCGGAACACGTTGAAGGGCTCCCACACCGGGAGGATCTCCGCCGCCCACTCGGGCGTGACCGTCGCGTACAGCACCCTCGAGCCCGGTTTCCCCGCCTCGTGCAGCGCCTTCGTCGCCCAACGGGACACATCCTTGTGCGCTGCATGATCGGTCATCCCATCGGGCCCGAACGTGAGGATGGTGTCCGGTTGGACGTCCGCGACGAGCTCGCGCACGCGCTCGTACCCCTCGTCCGGCAGGCCCGTGTCCATGTCGACGTCCCGCATGTCGAACCACGTGTGCTCGTCCACGCCGAGGATCTGGAGGCTCCGTTCGAGCTCCTTCGTCCGGACCTCGCCCATGGTCTCGGGGGGCCACTTCTCCTCATCCATC
Source organism: Actinomycetota bacterium (assembly GCA_049587975.1). Taxonomy (GTDB): domain Bacteria; phylum Actinomycetota; class UBA4738; order UBA4738; family HRBIN12; genus DASSJM01. The sequence continues at coordinate 23,712 of JBAVEY010000016.1, forward strand.
GAGCCGCCCTCGCCCCGGGTCGCCGTCATGCAGACCACCCGCGACCCGGCGCGCACGGCGCGGGCCATGATCCCCGCCGATAGGTACGCCTCGTCGTCCGGATGCGCCCAGACGCCGAGGATGTCCCCGAGCTCGTCCATCACCCCTCCTCGCTCCCTGTGATCAGTCCCCCACCTTGCGCACGAAGTGGTACGCCACGGTGTGCCCGCCGTACGTGAGAGGGATCATCTCGGTCTCCGCCGGGAACACGGTGCCGTCCTTGCGCACCCCGCGGAAGCGGAAGGTCACCGGGAACGCGAGCTCCTGGACGCGGTTCCAGTAGTTCCACGACACGATGCCCTGGTCCTCCTCGTGCACGAGGCGCTGCAGCATGTTCGGGGAGTTCTCGAGATCGGCGACCGTGTATCCGAACAGCGACGCGAGCCTCTCGTTGCACGTCCAGTGGGTCTCGTCGAGCCAGATGTACACGCCGTCCGGACTCGATCCGAACACAGGGCGGAGATGTTCGGCGAGCGCGGGGATCACCTCGTCGTGCGCTACTGGCTCCACACGGGCCTCCCTCCGATCCCACCTCTGGGGAACCACCCCGGCCCCCGTCCAGCGAGCATCCTAGCGAGACGGGCCCGAACGCAGGAGAACGGCCCGGGGGCGGACCGTTCTCCGATCCCGCGCGAGGGAGGGGGCGCGGGACTGCCCTGATCGACCGCGGGCTACGCCCGGTCGGTCCGCAGACGCTTGCCCCGGTAGTTCGGGAAGACGACGTCCGCGTGCTGCCAGCAGAAGGCGCCCTCGTTGTAGACGGAGAGCGTGGTGCGGCACCCCTTGTGGGCGCAAACCCGACCCCGCTCCTCCGTCTTGGACGGGGAGGGGAGGTTGCCGGGTCGAGATCCCTTGGTCACGCCCCCGATTCGACGCCCGCCGGATAGGGGTTCGGTCCCCGTTCGGCCGGGGGGAACGTCTCGGGGCCGGCCTAGGCGGGGTGCTCGTGGGGCTGCTCGAGCAGCGAGCGGAGGCGCTCGACGAGCTGGGGTGGTACGTGGTCACAGCCGCACTTGGCCCGCAGCATCTCCTTCAGCCGCCGCTGGAACACCGCGTGCCCGCTGCAGGGATCGCAGCCGCCGAGGTGCCGGTCGATCTCGACACGCAGCGAAGCGACGAGCTCCCCATCGAGGTAGAGCTCGAGTTGCTTCAGCACGCGTTCGCAGTCAGTCGGTGACAAGGCCTCGCTCCCGTACCGTCTCCCACAACGCCCGCTGCAGCGCTTTCCTTCCCCGGTGCAAGCGGGACATCACGGTCCCGATCGGCACCTCGAGGATCTCTGCGATCTCCTTGTAGCTGAACCCTTCCACGTCGGCCAGCAACACGGCCATCCGGAACCCCTCCGGCAGGTCTTCCAGGGCCCGCTGAACGTCCTCGTCGGGGATCTTCTCGAGCACCTCGGATTCCGCCGACGCCTCCACGTTCGCGCCGCCGAGCTTGTCGTACAGGTACCAGTCCGAGGTGTCGTCGTCCGGAACGGTGACGGGTTCCCGCTGCTTCTTGCGGTACGTGTTGATGAACGTGTTGGTCAGGATGCGGTAGATCCAGGCCCGCAGGTTGGTGCCCTCCTGGAAGCCGGCGAACCCGCGGTAGGCGCGCAGGTAGGTCTCCTGAACCAGATCCTCGGCGTCCTGGGGGTTCCTCGTCATCCGCAGGGCAGCCCCGTACAGGTTCGGGAGCAGCGGCAGGACCTCCCGCTCGAACCGCTCACGCAGGGCGGGGTCTTCCGGCGGCGCCACCTGGCTACGCGCCACCGCCATCCCGCCCTTCGAGCACCCACCTCACGCGATCGCCACCTCGAACGCCGGACAACACCGAACCTCCAGTATCCCGCATCGCGCACGCAATCGGACCCCCGGGACCATGCCTCATGTCGTTCGGCGAACATCGATGGGAAGATGGAAGGCCAGTGGCGAACAACGACAACAAGCGCGGACGCTGGCAGGGGTTCGACCTGGGGGGCGGTGGATCACCCGGCGAGCCCCGTCGGATCCGTTCGTCCCCCTGGGCGTGGATCGTCGGTTTCCTGCTCGTCCTGGTGCTGTTCAACTACCTCGCGGCGCCGCGGCCGAACACGATCGACTACTCGAACTTCCTCGCGCGGGTCCAGGACGGCCAGATCGTCGGGACGCTCGAGATCTCGCAGACCTCCGTGTCGGGCCGCTACGAGGACTCGACCGGGCAGGTCGACTTCAACACGACGATCCCCCCGATCCTGCAGGGCACCTCGACGCTGACCGATCAGCTCGACGCAGCCGGCATCAGCTACACCGGAGTGACCCCCAACGGGTTACAGACCTTCCTGATCGGCTGGGTCGCGCCGCTCCTGCTGTTCGGCTTCCTCTGGTTCTTCCTGGTGCGACGGATGAGCGGTGCGCAGGCGGGCGCCGCGCTCAACCTCGGCCGGAACAAGGTGAAGATCTACGACCGCAAGGAGATGAAGACGACCTTCGCGGACGTCGCCGGGGTGGACGAGGCGAAGGAGGAGCTCAGGGAGATCGTCGAGTTCCTGCGCAACCCGAAGAAGTACCAACGCCTGGGCGGCCGGATCCCCAAGGGTGTGCTCCTGCTGGGTCCTCCCGGGTGCGGCAAGACGCTGCTCGCGCGCGCGGTCGCGGGAGAGGCCAATGTGCCGTTCTTCTTCATGTCCGGCTCCGAGTTCGTCGAGATGTTCGTCGGGCTCGGCGCCGCACGGGTCCGCGAGCTGTTCCAGCAGGCGAAGGAGAAGGCACCCGCGCTCGTATTCCTCGACGAGATCGACACGATCGGCAAGGGCCGAGGCGGCGCGCTCGGCGCCGGCTTCGGCGCGCACGACGAGCGCGAACAGACGCTCAACCAGCTCCTGGTCGAGATGGACGGCTTCGACTCCCAGAAGGGCGTCATCATCATGGCCGCCACCAACCGCCCCGACGTGCTCGACCCCGCGCTCGTCCGACCGGGCCGGTTCGACCGCCAGGTCGTCGTCGATCAGCCCGACCTGAAGGGCCGGGAGGAGATCTTGAAGGTCCACGTCCGAGGCGTCGCGCTCGACCCGAACGTCGATCTGCGCGTGCTCGCGTCCCGGACGCCGGGGTTCACCGGGGCCGATCTGGCCAACGTCGTGAACGAAGCCGCGCTGCTCGCCGCTCGGCGGGAGCGGGATGCGGTCACGATGGTCGAGCTCGAGGAGGCGATCGACCGGACCGTGGCCGGCCTGGAGCGCAAGAGCCGGGTGATGTCCGTGAAGGACAAGGAGCGGGTCGCGATCCACGAGATGGGGCACGCGCTCGTCGCCCTCACCTCGCCGACGGCAGACCCGGTGCACCGGGTCTCGATCATCCCCCGGGGCGCGGCGGCGCTCGGGATGACGATGCAGCGACCGCTCGAGGACCGGTACCTGCTCACCGAGCCCGAGCTGAAGGACCGGCTGGCGGTGCTGCTCGGCGGCCGGACCGCGGAGGAGATCCTGTTCGACATGGTCGTGTCGACCGGCGCGCAGAACGATCTCGAACGCGCCACCGAGATCTCACGCGCGATGGTCACCGAGTACGGGATGAGCCCCAAGATCGGCCCCGTGTCCTTCGGGCATGACGGGTTGCGTGGAGGGGCCAACTTCCTGTACCCGGGAGCCTCGCCTGAGCTCTCGGACGACCTGTCAGCGCTCATCGACGAGGAGACCGCACGGCTCGTGAACGAGGCTCACGACCGGGCGACCGAGGTGCTGACCCGCCATCGCGGCCCGCTCGAGCAGCTCTCCAAGATCCTGATCGTCGACGAGGTGATCGATGGTCCGGACCTGCAGGCGTATTTCGACGGCAGCAAGCCCATCCCGACGCCCGAGGAGCTCGAGGCACATATCCGCCGCCCCGACGACAACGGCGGCGAGGCCTCGACCGGGCCGGACATCCTCCTGCAGCCCGGCCAACCCTAGGGGCGGGCCGGGGGATCATCGGAGGGTTCGACGAGCAGGTCGAACCGGTCGCGGAACCGCTCCAGGAACCGGTAGTAGTTGCGCTTGGAGAGCCGGTCGCGTTCGGCGGGCGGGGTCGAGTGGTACATCCGGTGCTCGTGCTTGGCAACCGGAACGTCCACGCGGAGGGCCCGCAGGCCGCCGTCCTTGATGCGGAACGAGCACTCGATGTCGGCCGTCCGGTACCACCGGAACCTTTCGTCGAACAGCCCCACGTCGCGGATCACGTCCCGGCGGAAGGCCATGAGGTACCCCTCGATCGCGTCGACGAACGGCCCCGGGCTCTCGTGGAACTCGCGGAGGTCGGTCGTCGAGATGCCGAACGGACCGCACACCCCGACGGAGGGATCCGCCAGGGCGGCCTCCAGAGGGCCGAACACGTCCCCCGTCGGTTCGACCGATCCGTCCATCGCCATGAGGACCCGGCCGCGCGAACGCTTCAGCGCCGCGTTCATCGCGGCGCCCCATCCCGTCCCGGCCTCGAGCTCGAGGATCTCGACGCCCTCGCCGTAGACCGACGGGTCCGTCTGCGTCAGGTCCGCGATCACGTAGCCGACGTCGCGCCTCCCCTCGTGCGCCCGGAACCCGGCGAGCGCGCGGGCCACGTCCTCGGGCCATCCCTCGACGACCCAGTGGACGCTCACGTCGCAGGTCGGGGGGTCGCCGAGCACGCTCGGGACGTCGTGCGCGCGCAGGCGCTCCGCCTCGGTCTCCACCACCGGCTCGAAGGATGTGCCCCCCGGTCCGTCGATGACGGAGAACCCGAGGTCGTGGATCCGGTCGCGGAGGACGTCCGCCGCAGCGAAGTCCTTGGCCCGGCGGCGCTCGTCGCGCTCGGCCCCAAGCGCGCGGACCTCGTCGGGGACGTCGGTCATGGCCTGCGCCCGAGCGACTGGACTAGACGGGCTCCCTCGAGACCGAGCGCAGGCGCCCGGCCACCGCCTCGAGCGTCTTGAGGGCGATCGTCGGATGCTCCATCAGCAGGCCTCGGAAGACCCACCCGGTGATCCCGACGAGGCGCACCGTTGAGAGCGCGGTCACCGTGGCGGTCCGAGGGCCGCCGTCGAGGAGCGCGACCTCGCCGAAGAAGTCGCCCGGGCCCAGGCGCGCCTTGGTCTTGCCGCCGATCGAGACCTTGCACTGACCATCGAGGATCAGGAACAGGCCGATCCCCCGCTCCCCCTCGCGGGCGATCACCGTGCCCTCCTTGTGCGTGACCTCTTTGGAGGCCCGCGCGATGATGCCGAGCTCCCGCTTGGAACACCCGGAGAAGATCGGGACGTTGGCCAGGTTGTTCGCGACGTTCGGGACTGCCACCCGGTGCTCCTATCCTCGTCCTTCGGTTCGTCCTTCGGCTCGTCCCGGGCTCAGTCGGCCGGATCGCCCGACGGGCACGCGATCCTATCGCGATCGGATCGGCGGACGCGAACCGCTAGGATGGACGCGTGAGCGAACGGCGCCGGATCGCCGCGATCCTCGTCCTGTTCCTGATCGGGTTCGGCCTGATCGGGCTGGCGAACGCCCTGGACTCGACCTGGCCGTTGTTCGTCACGGTGATCCCCTACGCGGTGATCCCCTGGCTCGTCGTCCACGCAGACGAGCCGGCGTAGGCGCCCCGGATCAGGCGGCTCGGCCCGGGTCGAGATACCCGCCCATCGTGAGCGCCATCAGCGCTTTGCCGGTGTGCATCCGGTTCTCCGCCTCGTCGTACACGACCGACCGCGGGCCGTCGATGACCTCGTCCGTGACCTCGTTCCCCCGGTCGGCCGGCAGGCAATGCATGTACAGGGCGTCCGGCTTGGCGAGCGACATCCGGCGCGCATCGCAGATCCAGTCCCGGTACGGCGTGGCGGCGGCCGCCGACGCATCGGAGAACGCGTCGAGCCGCCCCCACGACTTCGGGTAGACGACGTCGGCGCCGGCGAACGCGGCCTCCATGTCGTCCGTGTACTCGATCGAGCCACCCCCGCTCCGCGCCGAGGCCTCCGCACGCTCGCGGACCTCCGGCATGACCTCCCACCCCGGCGGATGGGCCAGCACCACGTCGATCCCGAACCGCGGCAGCAAGGAGAGCAGGCCCTGCGCCACCGACAACGGCTTCGCGTAGGAGGGCGCGAACGCCCACGACACGGCGACCCGGAGGCCGCGGAGATCGTCCCCCCGATGCTCCCGGAGCGTCATGAGGTCGGCGAGCGTCTGGGTGGGGTGGTCGACGTCGCACTGCAGGTTGATCACCGGGACCTCGGCGTGACGGGCCACCTCACGCATGTAGGCGTTGCCCTCGTACGGGACCAGGTCGTGGCGGATCGCGATCCCGTGGCCGTACCTCGACAGGATGATGCCCATGTCCTTCGGGCTCTCCCCGTGGGCGACTTGGGTCTTGTCGGCGTCGAGGAAGTGCGCGTGACCGCCGAGCTGGGTCATCCCCGCCTCGAAGGCGTTCCGTGTTCGCGTGGACCTGTCGAGGAACAGCATGAAGAGCGTCTTGTCGGGGAGCAGCCGGTGCGGCTCGCCGGCCTTGAACCGCGCCTTGAGCTCGCCCGCGACGGCGAGCGCCTCGTCGATCTCCTCGGTCGACCAGTCGATCGTCTCGATGTAGTCCCGTCCACTGAGCGTCTTCCTGTCCATGTCACTGCCTTCCGTTTCGGTGATCAGAACTGACCCTTCGCGAAGGCCTGGATCGTGGCTGGCACGTCGGGACCGAGCGGGTACAGGACCGGGCAGGTGCACCCGTTATCGACGTACTCCCGCACCTTGGCGCGACACTCGTCCGCCGTGCCCGATGCCGTGATGAGCTGCACGACCTCGTCGGGGACCAGTCGCATCGCCCGGCGGATCTCCTCGGGCCCGGCGGGCCACGTGAGGACCTCGCCGATCTCGTCGAGCAACGAGCGGTCCACGCCGCTCGCCTCCATGATGTGCGGCTGCTGACCCAGGTACTGCGTGACCAGCTCGCGGGCCCGGTCGAGTGCCACCTCGCGGTCTTCGTCGAGCGAGCACACCACGAGCTGCGGCCGATCCACCTCCTCGATCGTTCGGCCCGCCCGAGCTGCGCCGTCGGCGAGCGCGGCCAACGCCCTGTGGTTGTAGGCCGGTCCGACCAGGTAGTTGAGGAGCACGCCGTCGCCGATCTCCCCGGCGAGGGCAACCATCCGCATCCCGGTGGCGCCGATGTAGATCGGGACGTCCTTCGGCGAGCGGCTCCCGTGCACGATGTCGATCTCGATGTCATCGACGTCGACGAACCGCCCGTGGAAGCTCACGCGTTCCATCGCGAGGAGCTTGCGGACGGTCTCTACCGTCTCTCGCATGGCCTGCAGGTGGTGGTGGCGGCGGATGCCCACCTTCCTCGCGAGCGGGTCCCACCAGGCGCCGATGCCGAGGATCACCCTCCCGGGCGCGAGGTCGTCGAGCGTCGAGAACGTCGCGGCCAGCAGGCCGACGTTCCTCGTCCAGTTGTTCACCACGCCCGAGCCGACCCTGATGCGGTCCGTGACGGCCGCGTACGCGGCCATCGGGACGGTGGCCTCCCGCACCAGACGACTCTCCGCCTGCCAGACGGCCTCGAACCCGCACTCCTCCGCGATCTGCGCGTAGCGCATCCCGTCGGCGATCGGATGCGCGTCCTGCAGGTACAGCCCGACCCGGCCCTGGCTCGATACCGTCATCGCGATCCCGTCCTCGGTTCGAACGGATGGGGGCCGATCCGCTGGAGCTGGTCCCACAGCCGACGCGACTCCACGGCCGCCTTCGCCGCCAGCTCCTCCTGGTCGACGTTCATCAGCCGCCGATCCCGAACCACCACGTCGCCGCCGACGAGCACGTCGCGCACGTTCCTGGACGACAGACCGAACACCCAGTGCCCGGGGAAACTCACCGCGTCGAGCGGCGCCGGAGGCTCGTACTCGAGGACGACCAGGTCCGCCGGTGCCCCCGGCACGATCGATCCGAGCGCGGGCTCCCCGAAGATCCCGCCCGCGAGACGCGCACCCTCGGCGAGGCGCGCGAGCGGCCATCCGGGCGTCGCGTCCAGGCCCTCCTCCCGCAGGCGCAGGAACGCGGTCCGCGACTCCTCGAACAGGTCGGCGCCGATCCCGTCGGTCCCGAGCGCCACCCGATCCAGCTCGGCGAGCTGTGGGCGGCCGACCGCGTTGTGCATGTTCGACCGTGCGTTGTGCGCGACCGTCGCGCCCGCCTCGCGGACCACGCCGGCCTCCCGCTCGTCCAGATGCACGCCGTGCGCGAGCAGTGACCGACGATCGAGGGCTCCCTCGAGCAGGAGCCGCTCCGCGACGCGCACGCCGAACCGCGCCTCGCAGTCGCGTTCGTCGACCGCATCTTCCGCGACGTGGATGTGGATCCCGACCTCCGCGCCGCGAGCGACCTCGACGCAGGCCGCCAGGGTCTCCGGCTCGAGCGTGAACGATGCGTGCCCGCCGACCATCCCGCGCGCGAGCGACCGGTGGTTCGCGGCCAGGAAGCGTCGGTTCTCCTGGACGCCGGCCGTCGCACGTTCGGGGCCGTCGCGGTCGGTGACCTCGTAGGACAGGACCGACCGGAGCCCGAGCGAACCGAACGCGTCCGCGATCACGTCGAGCGATCCGTCGATCGCGTTCGGCGAGGCGTGGTGGTCGACCAGGGTCGTCGTGCCGACGAGCAGCGCCTCCATCCCGCCGACCAGCGCCGCGGCGCGCACCGTGTCCTCGTCCAGCGCGCGGTCGAGCCGCCACCAGACGCGCTGCAAGATCTCGAGGAAGTTCGCCGGCGGCTCGAGCTCGAACGGCATCCCGCGCGCGAGCGCCGAGTACACGTGGGTGTGTGCGCAGACGTTGCCGGGGATCACCACGCATCCGGAGCAGTCGATCGAACGCTCGGGCCCCGCGAGGGACGAACCCACCGCAGCCACGCGGCCATGTCGGATCAGGACGTCGGCATCCTCGACCGCGACGGGGTCGAGCGAGGTGACGACCCGGGCCCCCGCCAACACGATGCTCATCGAGTGCCTTCCCGCGCCGCGGCGACCAGCCGTGGAGCCCGCCTCCGGGCCGCGGCGGCGAGCCGCGGGACGGCGGCGCGCGCCGCGGGCGAATCCTTCATCGGCAGCCGCGTCCGACGGATGCCGTCGAACGCGTACAGCGCGCCGGCGACCGCCGAGGCCGTCGGAACCAACGGTCCCTCGCCGACGCCCTTCGCGCCGTAGGGGCCCTCCGGCTGCGGCTCCTCCACCAGGATGCACTCGACCTCGGGCATCCCGGCCGGGGGGATGATGTTCAGCGACTTCAACGTGTCGGTCCTCGGCACGCCGCCCTCGACCACGAACTCCTCGCTCAGCGCGTGGCCGAGACCCATGTGGATCGCCCCCTCGATCTGGCCCTCGATCAGCGTCGGGTTGATGGCCCGGCCCACGTCGTGCGCCGCCACCACCTTCACGAGGCGGCCCTCGTCGTCCAGGACGGCCACCTGCGTACACCACCCGTACGCGAGGTGGGTCACGGGCTCGGGGACATCGCTCTCGCTGGTCCAGTCGACGAGGAACTCACCCGAGAAGTCCCGGCCGGCGAGGTCCTGCATCGTCCCTCCGTCCAGCGCGGCCCGGAGCTCGCGAGCCGCCTCGATCACGGCCCGACCCCCGAGCGTGGTCGAACGTGACGCGGTCGTCTGCCCCGTGTCGAGCTCGCGCTCGGTGTCCACGCGGACCCGCACGCGATCGGGCGTGAGCCCGAGCTCCTCGCACGCGATCTGCTGGAGCACGGTGTGGACGCCCTGGCCCATCTCGGTCCACGAGTGGAACAGCGTCACGGTGCCGTCGGCCTCGGGCCGCAGGATCGCCCGACCCCGCTCGGGGACGCCGTTGCCGATGCCGGTGTTCTTGACCCCGCAGGCGATGCCCGCGTACCGGGCCGTTCGGTAGGCGTCCCGAACCGCGAGCAGCGTCTCCTTCAGGCCGACGCCGGGACCGAGCACCTGTCCCGTGCCGAACCGGTCCCCGACGTCAAGGGCGTTCCGCCACCGGATCTCCCACCCGTCGATCCCGACCTCCTCCGCCAATCGGTCGAGCACGCCCTCCATCGCGAAGTTGGTCTGGTGCACACCGAACCCGCGCATCGCCCCGCACGGCGGGTTGTTCGTGTAGACGGCGCGCGCCTCGACGTCAACGTTCGGCACGCGGTACGCGCTGCACGCGTGACCCGCCGCCCGCTCCAGGACCTTGTCGCCCACGCTCGCGTAGGCGCCGGTGTCGCCGACGATCCGCGCCCGCACCGCGACCAGGTGCCCGTCCTCGTCGCACCCGGCCGTGTACTCCATCGTGAGCGGATGGCGCTTCGAGTGGAAGGACAGGCTCTCCTTCCGCGACAACGAGAGCAAGACCGGGCGGCCGGTGCGGAGCGCGAGCAACGCCGCATGCCCCTGGACGTTGAGGTCCTCCTTCGCGCCGAACGCACCACCGGCAGAGACCTGCGTCACGCGGACGCGCTCTTCGGGAACCCCCAGGAACGAGGCCACCTGCCGGCGGTCCTCCCAGACGCCCTGACCGTCCGAGTAAACGTGGATGCGGGGGCCCTCGTCGCCGTGCGGCCCGGGGACGGCCAGCGACGACTCGGGCTCGAGGAAGGCGTGTTCGACGAACTGGGTTCGGAAGGTCTCGGTCACCACGTGCGCCGCCTCGCGGAGGGCGGCGTCGACGTCGCCGCGCTTCACCTCGGACGTGGAGAGCAGGTTGCCGCCCGGGTGCAGCTGGGGTGATCCGGCGGCGAGGGCCTCGAACGGGTCGGTGACCGGCGGGAGGTCCTCGTACTCGACCTCGATCAGCGCCGCCGCCTCGCGGGCGCCCTGACGGGTCTCCGCGGCGACCGCGGCCAGCACGTCCCCGACGTACGACGTGATCTCACCCTCGGCCACGAACTGCCGCCAGTCCCGCGTGAGCACGCCCTGCGTCCGTTCGCCGGCGACGTCCTTCCAGGTGGTCACCGCGACCACGCCCGGAAGGGCCTCGGCCTTCGCGGTGTCGATCCGCAGGATCCGTGCCCGGGGGCGTCCGGCGAAGCGGATAGCGCCATGCAGCATCCCGGGGACCACCAGGTCGTTGACGAACGGCCGATCGCCCAGGGCCAGCAGCTCGCCCTCGTACTTTCCGGTCCGTGAGCCCACCCTGCCGCTCCGGTCGACCTCCAGCGTCCGATCGCCGCGCCGGGCGGCCGCGGCCGCCTGGACCGCGTCGATGATCTTCACGTAGCCCGTGCACCGGCACAGGTTCCCGGCGAGCGCGTGCGCGATCTCGTCGCGCGAGGGCGCGGGACGCTTGTCGAGCAGCACCTGCCCCCTCATGACGATCCCCGGCGAGCAGAACCCGCATTGCGCGGCCCCCGACGCCACGAACGCGTCGGCCCACAGGGCGCGAACCTCGTCCGAGAGTCCCTCCTGCGTGACGACGCTCCGGCCCGCCGCCCGCTCGGCGGGCTGCGCGCACGACACCACCGCCTTGCCGTCGACGATGACGGTGCACGCGCCGCAGGACCCCTCCGGTGCGCAGCCGTCCTTCATCGAACGCAGCCCACAGCCCTCGCGCAGCACGTCGAGGAGCGTGGTGCCTTCCCGGAGGGGGACCTCCGCCATACGGCCGTTCAGGGTGAACCGCATCGAGACACCCTTCCCGCATCGGGCCTCGGGCCGCTCGCTGATCGAGCCTAGCCCCCGCCCCACCGCCCGAACGGGGGCCGGTCGCCCCGCTCGGGACGGGGAGTCCGGCCCGACCCGGGCGGACGGCTGGAGCCGACACTTGCGGTGCCCCGAATCGGCGATCGCCGATGGGTTGAGACCGACGCGGGTGCTCGGACGCGAGCAGGAGGAGCCGATGGAGGGAGCGGTCGTGCAGCGGGCGATGGCCGACCCCTCCGTCTACGCGCGAGCGGTCGAACGGTTCCGCGAGCGTCGCATCGCGCTGCCGACCTTCGCGCAACTCGCCGATCCGGCCACGATCCCGCCGGCCATCGCCTCGGCGCTGCCGGCCGTCGGTCCGGACGAGGCCCACCCGCTGAACCTGTTCCGGGTCCATTGGTTCAACGCCGCCGACCGCAAGACCCTGGTCGACATCCCCGAGCATCTCGTGCTCCCGGCGGAGCTCACGGGGATCCAGACCCCGATCGTCGTCGCGCTCGGGGACCGCTTCCCGATGATCGGGGCCCATAAGGTCCTCGCGGCATACGGATGCCTCGCTCCCCGGATCGTCACGGGCGGGTTCGACCCCACCAGCCAGCGCGCCGTCTGGCCCTCCACGGGCAACTACTGCCGCGGCGGGGTTGCCATCTCGAAGCTCATGGGGACCCGCGGCGTGGCGGTGCTCCCCGAGGGGATGAGCGAGGAGCGGTTCCGCTGGCTCGAGGAGTGGGTCGCCTCCCCGGACGACGTGATCCGCACCCCCGGCACCGAGAGCAACGTCAAGGAGATCTACGACCGGTGCGCCGAGCTCGCTAAGGACCCCGCCAACGTGATCTTCAACCAGTTCTCCGAGTTCGGGAACCACCTCGTGCACTACCGGTGCACCGGGCCTGCGCTCGAGCGGATCGTGGAGTCCCTCGCCGAAGGGCGTCCGCGGCTCGCCGCCCGGGCGTTCGTCTCAGCGACGGGCTCCGCGGGAACGATCGGCGCGGGCGACTACCTCAAGGGATCGCTCGGCTCGAAGATCGTCGCGGTCGAGGCGCTCGAATGCCCGACGATGCTCGCCAACGGGTTCGGCGAGCACAACATCCAGGGGATCGGCGACAAGCACATCCCCCTGATCCACAACGTGATGAACACGGACGTGGCCACCGCGGTCTCCGACCGTGCCACGGACCGCCTGAACGTGCTGTTCCAGACCGCCGTCGGACGGCGGTACCTCTCACGCCGACGCCGGGTGCCCGAACGCGTGGTGGAGGGCCTCGCGTCGCTCGGCCTGTCGTCGCTCTGCAACATCCTGGCCGCGATCAAGACGGCGAAGTACTTCGGGTGGGGACCGGACGACGCGGTGCTGACGGTGGCGACCGACGGGGCGGCGATGTACCGGACCGAGGCCGACAAGGTCCTCGCGAACGTCTTCCCCGGTGGCTTCGACGAGGTGGACGCGGCGGAGATCTTCGCCGAGCACCTCCTCGGCGCGAGCACCGACAACCTGTCGGAGCTCTCCCTGCGCGATCGGGAGCGGATCTTCAACCTCGGCTACTTCACGTGGGTGGAACAGCAGGGCGTCCCGATCGAGGCGTTCACGGCCCGCAGGGACCCGTCGTTCTGGCGCGCCACGCGCGAGGTCCTCTCCGAGTGGGACCGGATGATCGAGGAGTTCAACGCGAGGACGGGGGTGGTCCCGACCCCGTGAGCGACCTCCCGAGCTCGCTGATCTGCTCCGGGTGCGGCTCTGCCGCAGGTCCCGAGGACCCGTACCCGTTCCGGTGCCCGAACGCCGGCCGGGCGGACGACGTCGACCACGTCCTGGTCCGCATCCTGGAGACGCCCGAACTGTCGTGGCCCGACGACGGGGGCGAGTCGAACCCCTTCCTGCGCTACCGGTCGCTCCTGCGCTCCTACCATCTGGCTCGCGCTCGAGGGATGGGCGACGACGAGGTGCGGGAGCTGATCTCGGACCTGGACATGCGGGTGGCGGCGGTGGATGGGCACGGGTTCCGCGCGACGCCGTTCACGCGGTCGGCCGAGCTCGGCAGGCGGCTTCGAGCCGCCACCGGCGGCGTGTGGGTGAAGGACGAGACCGGCAACGTGTCGGGCTCGCACAAGGCCCGTCACCTGATGGGGCTCGCTTTGCACCTGGAGATCGTGTCGCGGCTCGGACCGTCCGGTCCCGGGCCGCCACCGCCGCTCGCGATCGCGAGCTGCGGCAACGCCGCGCTGGCCGCGGCGGTCGTGGCCCGGGCGGCCGGGTGGCCCCTCGAGGTCTTCGTGCCCGAGGACGCCGACCTCGCCGTCGTGACGCGTCTGAAGGAACTCGATGCCCGCATCACGACCTGCCCCCGCGAGGAGGGAGCGAGCGGCGACCCGACCCACCGACGGCTCCGACGGGCGGTCGCGGACGGAGCCCTGCCGTTCACGTGCCAGGGCAGCGACAACGGCCTGGCGATCGAGGGGGGCGAGACGCTCGGGTGGGAGATCGCCGACGCGATCCGGGCCTCCGGGGAGCGACTCGACCGCGTGATCGTGCAGGTCGGTGGCGGGGCGCTCGCCAGCGCGGTCGCCGGCTCGTTCCGCGAGGCCGTGGCGCTCGGCGCGATGGCCTCGGTGCCGCGCATCGACACGGTGCAGGCTGAGGGCGCCGCCCCGCTGCGCCGCGCCTACGAGCGCGTCGCGGCGCGGATCAGGGCGGGCGAGCCCCGGGACGAGGCGATGCGGTACGCCGCGACGCACCGCTCGAGCTTCATGTGGCCCTGGGAGCAGGAGCCGCGGAGCGTCGCGCGCGGGATCGTCGACGACGAGACGTACGACTGGCTCGCGGTCGTGGACGCGATGCTCGCCACCGGTGGCTCCCCCCTCGTGGTGAGCGAGGCGCAGCTCCAGGACGCGAACCGGCTGGGACGGGAGAGCACGGGGATCGACGTCGACCACACGGGGTCGGCCGGGCTGGCCGGCCTGCTTGCGCTCGCGCAGGACGGATCGATCGCGACCGACGAGGTGGTAGCGGTGCTGTTCACCGGCATCCGCCGAACCTGAAGGAGGAGGGAACGACATGCGCAGCTTCTTGGGACGAGACATCCTCTCGCTGAAGGACCTCGAGCGCGACGAGTACGCTCACGTGTTCGAGGTGGCCGACAAGCTCGCGCCGTTCGCGAGGGATCGGCGCAACGGGGAGCTCCTACGGGAGAAGACCCTGGTGACGGCCTTCTACCAGCCGAGCACCCGGACGCGCCTGGCCACCGAGGCCGCCATGCACCGGCTGGGCGGCCACGTGGTCGGGTTCTCGGACGCCAAGATGACCCGGGCGGGCGACTTCTACAGGGAGTCGATCAAGGACACGGTCCACATGCTCGAGTACTACGGCGACGTGATCGCGATGCGGCACTTCGAGCAAGGCGCGCCCGCCGAGGCCGCCCGATGGGCCTCGGTGCCCGTCATCAACTGCGGGGACGGCTGGGGCGAGCACCCAACCCAGGTCCTGACCGACCTGTACACCACGTGGAAGGACAAGGGCCGGCTCGACGGGCTCACGTTCCTGCTCGTTGGCGACATGCGGATGCGGACGATGCACTCGATCCTGTACGCCTTCTCGCAGTTCGACGTGCGGGCCTTCGTGGTTGCTCCGCCGGAGATGTCGCTCCTGCCCGAGTTCACCGCCGAGCTCGACGAGCGCAACGTCCAGTACGAGGTCGCCGAGAGCGTGGAGAAGGTCATCGACCAGGCCGACGTGATCTACATGGAGCCCGTGGTCCAGGCCGACTACACGAAGTCGCTCGACGAGCGCGCCGCGGGCGAGCTCCCGACGACCGCCGACGCCTACCGCGTCACCCGGCAGCTCCTGCGTGACCGGGCCAAGAGCGACGCGATCATCCTGCACTCGCTGCCGCGCATGGACGAGCTGCCGTCCGACGTCGATGCCACGCGTCACGCCCGCTACTGGTTCGAGGCCTTCAACGGCGTGGTGACGCGGATGGCGCTGCTCTCGCTGGTCCTCGGCGCCGAGGGGTAGACGGCCACCGGCCGCCTCCTCGGGGCCGACTCCCTGAGGCGCCGTTCGACGCGCCCGAGGATGCGACGCTGCCGGGCGAGACGCTCCTCGAGGCGCTCCACGTGCAGCGCGATGCGCCTGCGCACGATCTCGGGATCGTCGGCTCCCAGGAGCGCGCCGATGTCCTTGGGGGACATCCCACATGCGCGGAGCGCCACGATCGCCCACCCAGAGGCAGGTCCGTCCATCCTCTCGTTCATCGTCATCGGCGGATCGCTGCCGGTCCCGCCGGGCCGACGTTCGCGCCGAGGTGCCGGAGCTTGTCCGGGTTGCTGACGAACCGTACCGTCTGCACGAGATCGTCGGCGATGTCCAGCGTCACCACGGCCACGGGCCGCCCCTCGGGGTCGAGGAACACGGCGCCCGGCTGTCCGTTGATCGCCACGGAACGCATCCCCGCCACCGCCAGTCGCTCTCGGTTCCTCTGGGCCGCGGGCCCGAGCAACAGGCGCGCGATCCGTTCCCTGCCGTAGACCGGACGCGGGAGCGCGGGGGCACGGCCGCCACCGTCCCCGTACGCGACGACGTCCGCGGCGAGCAGGCTCTCGAGCCCGGCCGCGTCGCCCTTGGTCACCGCCTCGAAGAACCGCCGGGCGAGTTCCTCCCGTCGCATCCGTGAGGCCTGGAACCGCGGCCGCTTCGCCTCGATCTGACGACGCGCGCGCACGGCGATCTGGCGACAGTTCTGTTCGCTCTTGCCCACGATCGGAGCGATCTCGTCGTAGCCGTAGTCGAAGACCTCCCGCAGCAGGAAGACGGCACGCTCGACCGGCGAGAGGCTCTCGAGCAGGACCAGGAACGCCATCGAGAGCGAGTCCGCGGTCTCGGCATGTTGCGCGACGTCGGGAGCCGTGTCGGTGAGCAGCGGTTCCGGCAGCCAGGTGCCGACGTAGCGCTCCCGGCGAACGCGAGCCGAGCGGAGGTGGTCGATGCTGAGCCGCGTGGTGACCGCCGACAGGTACGCCTTCGGCGAGTCGACCACGGTCCCCCTCGCCGTCTCACGGTGGAAACGCAGGAACGCCTCCTGGACGATGTCCTCGGCCTCGCTCGCGGTGCCGAGCATCCGATAGGCGATCGAGAACATCAGCGGCCGCAGATCCTCGTACAGCTCGCCCACGCGGGCCTCCCGTCGATCGCTAGCTCCCATGCTGCCACCTATGACGAGATAGCCGCCTGATCCGTGACACCTCCCTTCGCGGAGGCGGCCACTCCTCCCGAAGTGTCACACCGGCCGAAGTGTCACACCGGCTCCGTTCCCTCGTCTCGTGTTGAGAGAACGATGCGAGAGGAGGTCGTGATGAACCTCGACGTGATCGATGCCGAGAAGCGCGCTGGAGCGTCCGCGGGCATCCCGGCGGGAAACGTCTGGGCGATGCCATCGCAGCGGAGCGTTCGAGACGAGCCCGAGGCAGGGCGCGAACAGAAGCCCGGTGTGCTCTGGCGGGTCCTGTGCGTGGTGATCGGGGCCGGGCTCGTCGTCACCGGGTGGGCTTTGATGATGACGGCGATCCTGTCCTTCATCGGGCTGCCGGTCTTCATCTTCGGGCTGGCGCTGATGCAGAGCGCGGAGCGCTAGCGAGGAGTGACGTCGGCTCGGCCAGATGAAGGGGATCGAGCGAGAGCCCGGCTCTCGACGGAGCCGGACTCTCGAGCTCGGATCCTCGATCAGTGGCCACCGAGCGGGATCACCGGGCACTCGAAAGACTTCACGATCCCGATGTCCACGGCGGCTCCGGCGTTCAGCGCGGCGAGGACCTCGCCGGCGCTGTCGAAGACGTCGTTGCTCCCGCCGTACGCGGCCGCGGCCGCGTCGTAGTCACCGAACTCCAGGCCGTGAACCCTCCACCGCCCTCCGTTGAAGCCCTGGTCACCCGGTGCTGCGGTGGCGACGTTGAACTGCTGGACTCCGAAGAACTGATAGATCGTGTCGAACGAGGAGTCGGGCGCCCCGGTGTTCGAGAGATCGGTCGGCGTACCGACGGTGCGATAGAGGGTCCCGTCCACGTAGAACGAGGGCGATGGCGGGCCCTTCGCGAGAGCCACGCCCGGCAGGATCAGGCCCGCCCCGAGGGCGAGTGCGAGCACGACGATGCTCCGTCGCATCTGGAACTCCTTCCTACGATCGTTCGGCGAGGGGGTGGTCGCGCGTTCGCGGGACCACGGCCCGATCCGGCCGGATCACTTGCCACCCATGCTAGGCAGGCGACCCTTACGAGCCGCTCACGGGCTCCTTGTGGTTGGGTGAACGTTCCCGGATCCGACTAGATGAACGGTTGGTCGCCGCCTCCTTCGCCTGAGGCCGACCCCGATCCGCCCATGGCCGACCGGAGCTGGAACTCCTTGCCGGCCGGGGCGAGGATGCTCACCACGTCGCCGGCTCGAAGTCGTGTGTCCGATTCGGGGAAGATGAGTTGTTCCCCTCGCTGGATCGCCATCACGATGGTCCCTCTGGGCCACGCGCCGTCGGACACGAGCCTGCCCTCGGCCGCGGCACCCGCACGCACCTCCTCTTCGAGCAGGGTCGCGCCCCGGAACGACGAACCCAGTCGGTGGAGGCTCTCCTCCAGGGATCGGCGATAGACCAGGATCAGATCGGACGCGGAGACCTCCCCGACGATCCGCCGGTCGGTGTCGAGGACGGTGACCCGTCCGGTGTGATCGACCGCCAGGGTCTCCATGACGGCATCGAGGTTGGCCTCGATCGGCACGGTCGAGGCCAACGGGTCGCAGGCTTGCCCGATCGCGTCCTCGGGATCGCGGTCGACCAGACGCTCGGCCTCGACCGAACCCTTGAACCTGCCGCCTTCGTCTCGAACGGGAGCACCCTCCAGGCCGAGCGCGATCAGCGCATCGAGCACCTCGCGTACCGAAGACGCGGCGTCGACCGTCAGCCTGGGTGTTCGCATCGCCTGCGTTACGGGAAGCGAGGCGAGGAGGGGGAGCGCGAACCGGAACCCGTGCGCCGGAGACTCGGTCCGGTCCTTGATCTGACTCGTGTAGATCGTGGCATCCCCGACGATCAGCGCTGCGAGCCCGACGGCCACCATCGCCGGGGCGAGCAGCTGCAGGCTCCCCGTCATCTCCGCAACCATCAGCATCACCGCGATCGGCGCGTGCGCGATGCTCCCGAAGCACGCGATCATGCCGACGACCACGAAGGGGGCGGGGCTCACCGGCACCGCAGGTAGACCCGCCAGCAACCGCCATACGCCGGCACCCAGGAACCCGCCGATCACCATCCCCGGCCCGAAGATCCCGCCCGACCCCCCGGAGCCGATCGACAGGGACGTCGCCAGGATCTTCGCGAACGGGAGCACCAGGACGATCCAGAGCGGCAGCGCGAGCAGGCGGGGGCTCATCGCCGCCTGCACCCACCCGTACCCCGTCCCCAGGACCTGCGGGACGGCGAGGGCCATCAGGCCGACGAGCAGCCCCCCCACCGCGGGCTTCAGCATGCGACTGCCAGGCAGTCGCTCGGAGAGGCGCGCGACCCCGTAGAACGAGGTGGCGTACAAGCGGCCGACCAACCCCGCCGCGATCCCGATCGCCGCGAAGTAGACGAGCTCGGACGGTCGTTGGAACCGGTAGCCGTGGAGGTCGCCGAAGATCGGCGAGAATCCCTCCACCGCCCCGAACACGGCGAACCCGACGATCGACGCCACGATCGACGGGATCAGCGCCTCTACCTCGACGTCGTCTCGGTACAGGATCTCGGCCCCGAGGATCGCGCCGCCGAGCGGAGCCCGGAAGATCGCGCCGATGCCCGCCCCGATCCCGACGGTCACCGCGATCCGAGCGTCCGCCGGTGTCAGGTCGAGCCATCGGGACATCATGGATCCGAAGCCGGCAGAGATCTGGGCCGTCGGACCTTCTCGGCCACCGGACCCTCCGGAACCGATCGTGATCGCCGATGCCGCGATCTTCAGCGCCGACACCCGACCCCGGATCCCCTTGGGTCCGTGATGGACGGCGGCGATCGCGGCGTCGGTCCCGTGGCCCTCGGCCTCCGGAGCCAGACTGAAGACGAGGATCCCCGAGATCAGCCCTCCGAGCGCGACGACCAACGGGATCGCCCACGGGCGAGCGAGGTACGCGCCGGATCCGAACGCGTGGCCCTCGCCGAACGGGGTGGGCGAGGTGTAGCCGGCAAGGATCCCCAGGAAGAACCGCGTCGCCCACTCCAACGCCAGCGTGAACACGATCGCGCCCAGCCCCGCGACGATGCCGATCACCGTTCCGAGAACGATCCACTTGCGCAGGTACCCCATCCGGCGCAACCGCGCGGCGATGCGATCCGACGCTTCGAGCGCCGACAGCCTCACGTGCTGCGGCCCGGGATCGTCCATCTCCTCACGTCGCGACGACCCCCTCCAGGAGCGCGTCCACCGCCCGGCGGACGTTGACCCATCGGAATCCGGTCGCGTCGAGCCCCGCGTGCAGCATCAACCCGTCTCCTAGGGCGAGCAGGATCGCGGCGAGCGCGTTCGCCGGGATCTCCTCGAGCTCTCCGCTCCCGATGCTCTCCTCGATCCACGATCGCAGGACGAGGCGACGTCGACGGACGACCGCGGCGAACCGTTCGCGCAGCGAGGGAGCCGCTGACATCTCGGCCCAGAGATCGGCTCGCACCTGCAACCTGGCCGCGTCCTCGCCGCGCTCGAGCATCGCTCGGACGAATCGGCGCAGTCGCTCCACCCCGCCGATGTCGGCCAGGCGCAGGTCCTCCATGATCACGTCGACCGCGGCGGCGTCGTCCTCGAGGAGCGCGAACAGCAGATCCTGCTTCTGGTCGAAATAGACGTAGAAGGACCCTTTCGAGACGCCCGCCTCCGCACACACGTCGTCCACGGTGAACGACTGGAACCCCCGTCTGGCCGCACACCGCCACGTCGCATCCACGAGATGCTGACGGCGTTCGTTCCGGACCGCGGGAGCGATACGCGGCACGACATCTCCTTCCCCGGGTTGACCCGATCCCTGACGGGTCGTCCCGTTCGGTCATAAACTGACTAGTCAGTTTCTTGAATCCTAGCAAGCCCGCTGGACCGATATCGGCAAAGGGGATGGCGGATCGAGGAGGCCCCGAGGCATGCGAGGCAGCGATCGACCGTGATCGACCGCACCCTGCTCTCGATCGACACGTCCGCCCACGCGAGGCAGGCGATCCGACTCGCATCCGAGATGGCTCAACGGATGAAGGCGGAGGTGTTGGTCTTTCACGTGCGTGAGTGGATCCTGGGTCCGAAGGGTCCGTTCGACGAAGGGATCGAGGAGACCAGCAGGATCCTCGGGGGCGCCGTGCGGGAGCTCGAAGCAGATGGTGTCCATGTCCGCGTCCAGGTCAAGTCCGGGTACTTCGGGCATACGGCCCGCTGGATCGTCGAGGCCGCGCAGGCGTCCCGGGCCGATCTGATCGTCATGGGGAGGAGCGGCTCCTCGAACCTCAGAGGCACTCCCCTCGGGGGCGTGACCCACAAGGTTCTTCAGCTCTCGGATGTTCCGGTGCTCGTTTCGGGACCCGAGGCGACACGCGCGACGTAAGGGTTCGGCAAGGTCTCGGAGGCATGCTGGTGGCGTGACCGAGCGAACCCCTCCCCCGTCGATCGAAGAACGAAGGGGCGATGGATCCACCCCTCGCGGACTCGATCTGGGATCCGAAGGTTCGGGTGGCTCCACAGGGTCGGCGTGGGGCGGTGCGGCGATCGGCTTGGTCGCCGCAGGGGTCGCGATCGGCGTCGCGCATCTGGTTTCCGGCATCGTCAACCCGCAGGCATCTCCGGTGATCACCGTCGGTCAGACCGCGATCGACGCAACACCGGAGTGGCTCAAGAGCTGGGCGATCCGGACGTTCGGCCACAACGACAAGACCGTGCTCGTGGGCGGCATCTACTTGGTGCTCGCCGTGGTCGCCCTCGCCCTCGGCATCTTGTCGATCCGGCGCCCGCAGATCGGTATCGTCGGTCTCGCGGTGTTCGGAGGGATCGGCGTGTTCGCGGCGCTCACGCGCCCGAACGGCACACCGTCCGACGCCGTTCCCGCGTTCGCGGGTTTCCTGGCCGGGAGCGGCGCGTTCTACATGCTCCGGAGCACCTGGTCACTCCCCGAGCCAGCCTGGAACGGCGACGACCCGCGAGCGTTCGATCGGCGTCGGTTCCTGGTGGCCGGTAGTGCGGGAGTTATCGTCGCCGTGGTCGCTGGCGCGACAGGTAGCGTGCTCGGCCGGCGCTTCCTCGCCAACGCGTCGAGGGCAGCCGTTGCAGTCCCGTTGCCGGCGAGCCCCGCGACGGCAGCCTCCCTGATCGACCTCCACGTGCCGGGTCTGGAGCCGTTCATCACGCCGAACGATCGCTTCTATCGTGTGGACACGGCTCTCCTGGCCCCCGCCGTCATGGCGGAGGACTGGAGGCTCCGGATCCACGGGATGGTGGATCGAGAGTTGACGATCGGATACCAGCAACTGGTCCAACGCCCTCTGATCGAGCGCGACGTGACGCTCGCCTGCGTATCGAACACCGTCGGCGGACGGTACGTGGGTAACGCGCGCTGGATCGGGGCCCCGCTCGCGGACCTGCTCCTGGAGGCGGGCGTCCATCCGGGCGCCGACCAGATCGTCTCCCGTTCGGTGGATGGCTTCACGGTAGGAACGCCGACCGCGATCGCGATGGACGGTCGGGATTCGATGCTCGCGATCGCGATGAACGGAGAGCCCCTGCCCATCGACCACGGCTTCCCGGTCCGGATGATCGTGCCCGGCCTCTACGGCTACGTCTCTGCGACCAAATGGATCGTGGACATCGAGCTCACGACCTTCGACGCCTTCGACCCGTACTGGGTGCAGCGTGGGTGGGCCGAGCGGGCGCCGGTCAAGACGATGTCCCGGATCGACACCCCGAAGCCATTCGCAACGGTGCGCGCGGGGAACGTTGCGGTAGCGGGTGTCGCGTGGGCCCAACACCGCGGGATCGAGCGCGTAGAGCTCCAGGTCGACGAGGGGCCGTGGATGACCGCGGAGCTCGCGGCCGAGGACACGATCGACACCTGGCGTCAGTGGGTGGTGCCGTGGGACGCGACGACCGGTGACCACCGGCTCCAGGTCCGCGCCACCGACCTGACCGGCGCGACGCAGCCAGAGGAGCGGGTGCATCCGTTCCCGAACGGCGCGACCGGCTGGCACTCGGTGGTCCTCAGCGTGACCTGAGCGGAGAGCGGACGATGAACGGGGGGTATCGCGTGGATCGAGGAAGTGCATCCCTCGGCTCGATGAACGCGAGACGTGCCACGATGTGGGAGATGGCGCTGCCGAGGGTCCTCGTCGTGGACGACGAACCGATGGTGCGTGAAGTGCTCTCGAGGTACCTGCGTCGCGATGGGTTCGAGGTCGCCACGGCTGCCGACGGCGAGGAAGCCCTTGCCCGCTTCGGCGAGACGGAGCCAGACCTCGTTCTCCTCGATCTCATGCTCCCGCGTGTCGACGGATATGAAGTCTTCCGCCGCCTGAGGCAAAGGGCTCCGACCCCGGTGATCATGCTCACCGCACGCGGAGAAGAAACCGACAGGATCGTCGGACTCGACCGCGGCGCCGATGACTACATCGGCAAGCCATTCTCTCCCGGGGAGGTCGTGGCCCGTGTCCGGGCCGTGCTCCGGCGCGTCGGACCGGGCGATCCTATACCGGAGGTTCTCGACCTCGATTGGCTCGAGGTCGAGACCGAGCGACGCGTGGTGCGGGTGAACGGTGAGCCGATCTCGCTCACCCGCAAGGAGTTCGACCTCCTGCACCACTTCGCGTCGCATCCGGGGATCACGCTCACTCGATCGCAGCTCCTCGAGGACGTATGGGACTTCGCGTGGGACGGCGACAGCTCGACGGTGACGGTGCACGTGCGACGGCTGCGCGAGAAGATCGAGGCCGACCCCTCGGCGCCGGTCCATCTGCTCACGGTATGGGGCGTCGGCTACCGGTTCGAACCATGAGCCAACTCGTGCGGACCGGGCTCGTGCTGGCGGGCATCGCAGCCCTGAGCGTGCTCGGCGGCCTCGCCGTCAGCGCCGCGCTCGGGATGAGCGCGAGCCAGACGGCTCACGTCGCAGCGCTGCTGGTCCCCGCCGGCCTCGCCACCGTCGCCGCCGCGGCGGTCGCCGC
>JBAVEY010000017.1:0-1872 GCA_049587975.1 Actinomycetota bacterium
CTGCGGCGGTCCGTACTGGGACTCGTACTCGGTCACCAAGGGCATCGACCAGGTCCTGCCGGTCGACGTCTACATCCCCGGCTGCCCGCCCCGGCCGGAGGCGCTGCTGCAGGGGATCATCCGGCTCCAGGAGAAGATCGCCGCCGAGGACATCAGGGAGAAGTGGAGTGGCAAGCTCACGACACCCGCTTCCGCCTCCTGAGGTCGGATCGCGCCTGCGAGCGCAGTTCGGCGACGACGTCGTTTCCTTCGAGGACCAACACGGGCACAGCGTGGTCGGGGTGACCCCGTCCCGGTACCACGAGCTCCTGACGTTCCTGCGCAACGAGCCCGAGTTCGACTGCGACTACTGCGACTTCACCTCCGCGGTGGACTTCGGCGAGGACGGGATGGAGATCGTCACCCATCTGTTCTCGACCACGCACGATCACAACGTGCGCGTGAAGGTCCGGCTCGCGGCGGACCAGCTCGTGCTCCCCACGATCTCGGACCTGTATCCGACCGCCGACTGGCACGAACGCGAGACCAGCGAGATGTTCGGCGTCACGTTCGAGGGTCACCCACGGCCCGTGACGCTCCTCCTCCCCGAACCGTTCGAGGGCCATCCGCTGCGCAAGGACTTCCCGCTCATGTCGCGAGAGGCCAAGCCGTGGCCGGGCGCGGCCGAAGGGGAAGAGGAGGAGGAGGAGTGATCGCGCAGGCGGGCGTGAGCTTCGTGAACCAGTGGTTCGACCAGTACTGGATGATCCTGGTCACGAAGGCGGCGATCGTGCTGATCTTCTTCCTGGTCGCGCCGCTCGGCGTCGGCTACGCCGAGCACAAGGTGATGGCGCACATGCAGGGGCGCCTCGGGCCGATGTACGCGGGCCGGTTCCACGGCTGGGCGCAGCTGATGGCCGACGGGGTCAAGTTCGTCCAGAAGGAGGACGTGATCCCCGCGGCGGCGGATTCCTGGGTCTTCTCCCTCGCGCCGGCGGTCGCGCTGGTCCCGTACATCCTGCTGTTCGTCGTGATCCCGTTCTCGGACACGATGTTCATCCTGAACCTCGACGTCGGCATCTTCTTCGTGCTGGCGCTCTCGTCGGTCTCGGTGATCGGCGTGCTCATGGCCGGCTGGGCGTCCGCGAACAAGTTCTCGCTGATCGGAGCGCTGCGAGCGGCCGCGCAGCTGATCGCTTACGAGCTGCCGCTCGTGCTCGGGGCCGCCGCGATCGTGATGCAGGCGGCGACGCTGTCGATGGTCGGGATCGTCGAGGCGCAGGAGAAGTACTGGTTCGTCTTCTCGCAGCCGATCGGGTTCATCATCTTCCTCACGGCCTCGCTGGCGGAGCTCACCCGGCCGCCGTTCGACATGCCGGTCGCGGACTCCGAGATCATCTTCGGTGCCTACACCGAGTACACGGGGCTGAAGTTCGCGTTCTTCCTGCTCGCCGAGTACGGCGGCATCGTCGCCCTGTCGGCCATCGCCAGCGTGCTCTTCCTCGGGGGGTACCTCCCCTTGCCGAAGATGGAGTTCATCCCCGAGCCGCTGTGGATGCTCGCGAAGATCGGGGCGTTGTCGTTCCTCATCATCTGGCTCCGCGTCACCTACCCCCGTCTGCGCGAGGACCAGCTGCAGCGGGCGTCCTGGCTCGTGCTCATCCCCCTGGCGCTGCTGCAGATCGTGGTGGTCGCCGTCTTCAAGGTCGCGTTCTAGGAGGATCATGGCCGTCGACGAACGAGACGTTCGGAAGGCTCCCGAGGTGGAGCCGAAGTCCACCGGCATGGGCCTGATCAAGGGGCTCGCGGTCACGCTCAAGCACGCGCTCCGGCCCTCGATCACGCAGCAGTACCCCGAGGAGAAGCCGGACCTCCCCCCGCGCACCCGCGGGG
>JBAVEY010000018.1:0-3545 GCA_049587975.1 Actinomycetota bacterium
GCCGTGGCCACCGCGACGGTCACCGCGCCGGAGCGGCAGGCGCCCGAGCCGACCGGCAACGTCCCCGAACCGAAGAAGGGCGCGCCCGAGAAGCACCGGCTCCTCGCGCTCGTCCCGCCCGAGGGCATCCAGCGCGTCGAACGCGAGCAGGGCGATCGCATCAACGTGTGGCCGCACCTGCTGATCGAGGAGTTCGTCGCGATGCTGATCGTCCTCGCGGCGCTCACGATCTTCTCCACCTTCGTGAACGCGCCGCTGCGCGAGCTCGCGAACCCGAACCTCACGCCGAACCCGTCGAAGGCACCGTGGTACTTCCTCGGCCTGCAGGAGCTGCTGCGGTACTTCCATCCGATGGTCGCGGGCGTGCTGTTCGCACCGACGCTCGTCCTGCTCGCGCTCGCGGTCGCGCCGTTCGTGGACCGCAACCCGAGCACGAGGCCGGGTGATCGCAAGATCGCCATCACGCTGTTCACGATGCTGATGATGTTCGGCGCCACGCTCACGATCATCGGCTCATTCTTCCGGGGGACCGGGTACAACTGGGTCTGGCCGTGGGCCCAAGGGGTGTTCTTCGAGCTATGACCCCCGTCCTCGCCCTCTCGAGCGGCACCGTCGCGGCCATCGTCGTGATCGTGGTCATCGACCTGTTCGCGATCTTCTTCGGTCTCTCGTTCGCTCGGTCGCGCAAGGCCCAGCGTGAGGCCGATGCGGCGGCGAGCGCGGCGATCCTCGGCGAGCCGGCCCCGCCCGCCCCCAAGCCGGTCAGCCGCCGCGAGTTCTTCCGCCGCTCGCTCGTCGCGTCCCTGTTGGTGTTCGGCGCCGAGTTCGGCGGGGCCACGATCGCGTTCCTGTGGCCGAACCTGCGGGGCGGGTTCGGATCGGTGATCAACGCCGGCAAACTGGACGACATCCTCGCCTACATCAAGGACAACGACCTGCCCTTCTACTCCGGCACCGGGCGCTTCTACATCGTCCCGTACAACGGGAAGCCCGACGGCGACGTCAACTACGCGGCCGAGGGCGTCACCACGGACGGCATCATGCCCCTGTACCAGCGATGCGTCCATCTCGGTTGCCGTGTGCCGTTCTGTCAGTCATCGCAGTGGTTCGAGTGCCCGTGTCACGGCTCGAAGTACAACACCGCCGGCGAGTACAAGCTCGGACCCGCCCCGCACGGGATGGACCGGTTCAAGGTGTCGGTGACCGACTCCGGCGACGTCCTGGTCGACACCGCCGAGGTGATCCTGGGCCCGCCCCGCGGGACCGACACGACCCATAAGCCCATCGCGGGACCGTTCTGCGTGGCGGTGCAGTGATGCTCGGCCTTTCCCAGGCCCAGGGCATCATCCTGGCGGTCGGTGGGGCCATCTTCGTGGCCATCGCCGGCGCCGTCCTCGTCCTGCGCGGCCGCGCCCGCCGAGACGCCGAGATCCCGAACGCGATGCGTCCGGGACCGTCCGACCCCGACCTGGAGACGCCCCTGCTCCAGAAGCTCCAGGGGTGGGGGGTCGTGCTCGTGTTGTTCTTCGTGATCTGGGTCCCGGCCGTCTGGCTGTTGGAACCCGATCGCAACCTCGAGCAGGAGCAGGAGATGATCGACGCCGCGATCGCACGCGGCGCGCACGCGGTCCAGGTGTACTCCGAGGACAACCAGGGCGGCGTCGGGTGCGTCCAGTGCCACGGACCCACCCTGGAGGGCTCGAAGATCCCGAACACGAAGACCCCCGACGATCCCAACGACGTGTTCATCACGCCGAACCTCACGACCGTCTGCGGCGGACCCTTCACGGGGCATCCCCTCATCTACGGGCTGAACGACATCTACACCACGATCGAGCAGGGCCGCGGCCTCATGCCGTCGTGGAGCATCCGCTACGCGGGTGCCCTAGGAGATCAGCAGATCAACGACATCGTGAACTACATCGTCAGCATCCAGGACGAGACGCAGGTCCCCTTCGAGCACAACGTGTGCACCAACCCGGAGGCCGTTACCAAGGCGGTCGACCAGTTCCTGAACGGTGACCCGACCAAGAAGCCGAACCCGACGACCAACATCCAGTTCTGATGATCGGCGCGAGCTGCCTCGGGTTCGAGATCGGGTGCGAGACGATGCTGAAGGGCGGGCTCGCCGTGATCATGGCGTTCGTGCTCTTCGTGGGTAGCGTGCTGATCGTGCTCTCGGCCGTGTTCGGCCGACGCATGGGGTACCTGGTCCTGGCCGTCTCGTTCTTCGCCTGGTTGATGATCCTGTCCTCGATCTGGACGTTCGGCTTCTTCTCCCAAGGGGTCGACACGCCCGTGAACCTCGGGCCGCGCGGGGCCGAGCCGGCGTGGGTGGTCGAGTCGGTCGGGACCCATCCGGAGCCCGTGTACGACGCGTTCGCGACCTATCCAGGCGACGGATGGCGCGAGCCCGGCACGAACGATGAAGACCAGGCGTCGGTCCAGTCGGTCACGTCGGCGACGCAAGGCTTCCTCGCCGATCAGGCGAACGAGGAGCTCGGCAAGAGCGAACAGGAGCCGGGTGCGATCACGACGACGGACTTCACCGTCCAGAACGTGGCGTTCTACGCCACCGAGGACGGGGTCTCGCTCGCAGCCGCGCACGCGTTCTTCGCCGACGGCGGGCCGATCCTCACCGTCTACCTCCGCCACGACTCCGGGAGCGTCAACCGGTACTCCTGGATGTTCCTGATCGGCTCGACGGTCCTGTTCGGTGCCCACCTACCGTTCCTGGATCGGGCGGAGCGCAAACGCAAGGAGATCCTGACGGGCGGGACCGCCCCCCCGTGGTACGGACCCGCCTAGGAGGAACGATGCTCGCGCAAGAAGCGCCGTTGATCGAACAGGGAGCCGTCCAATTCATCCTGTTCGGCATCACCGTGATCGTGATCTTCATCGCGCTCTGGTTCACCATCGCGAAGTAGCGGGAACCGCTCGCAACCTCAGGCGTCCGAGGGCGCCTTGCGTCGTCCCTTGACGTCTTCGAGCGCGGCTTTGCGTTGCTCGTAGTAGGTCAGGATCTGGAGCTCGACGGCAAGATCCACCTTGCGCACCGAGACCCCCTCGGGCACGACGAGCGCGACCGGCGCGAAGTTCAGGATCGACCGGACGCCGGCTCGCACCATGAGATCGGCCACCTGCTGGGCCGCGGGCGCCGGCGTGCAGATCACCCCGATCAGCGCGTCGTGCTCGCGAGCGATGGCCGCTAGGTCCTCGACCGGTCGGATGCCGAGGGCTCCCACCTGCTCGCCCACCTTGGCCGGGTCGTTGTCGACCAGCGCCGTGGGCCGGAACCCGCGCTCGGCGAACCCCCGGTAGTTCGCGAGCGCGTGACCGAGGTTGCCG
Source organism: Actinomycetota bacterium (assembly GCA_049587975.1). Classification (GTDB taxonomy): domain Bacteria; phylum Actinomycetota; class UBA4738; order UBA4738; family HRBIN12; genus DASSJM01. The sequence goes on from JBAVEY010000018.1 coordinate 3,349, forward strand.
ATCCCTGCGATCACGATGGGCCAGTGCTGGGTGAGCCCGAGCTCACGACGGATCTGGTGGACCAGGTACGCGACGTCGTACCCGACGCCGCGGGTCCCGTAGGAGCCGAGGTGCGACAGGTCCTTGCGGACCTTGGCCGAGTTCACCCCGGTCAGCTCGGCGAGCACCTCCGACGAGACGGTCGGGCTCCCCGACTC
>JBAVEY010000019.1:0-2478 GCA_049587975.1 Actinomycetota bacterium
CTGCGCATCCGGGTTGACCCCTTCGCGTCGGTCAGGTCACCGTGAACGTGAACACCATGCCCTTCGAAGCGTGGGGCGGACCGTTCTCCTCTCCACTCTGGGTTCCCGTCTCCCAGCACGCGAAGAAGTACTCCCCCGCCGGCAGATAGAACACCTGCGAGAGGGTCGCCCCAGTGTCCACACCGGCGATCTCACCGAAGGCGAGGTATTGGGTCTCGCACTCGCCGCCGCCCTCGCACCCCGGTACCTTCGCACTGTCGATGATGTCTTGCGCCGTGTCCCCGCTAGGGAGCGCCTTCACGATCATCTCGTGCGTGATCGGGAACGACTCCTTGTTCGAGAAGTTGATCTGCAGGTTCCCCGAGGGGATCGACGTAGGCATGCCGTGGAACTTGAACTGCTGCCCGAAGACGTCGTAGATCGGCGCCGTCGGCGTGCTCTCCTTGGAGCACGCGGACGCGACGAGCACCACGACGGCCATCAGCGCGACGACCCTTGCCCCACGTTGGAACGATCCGACCATGCCACCCCTCCGTCCCGTCACGGGCACCGAAGCTTCTACTCTCGAGCGGTCCCAGCCCGGAGGCAAGATGGATGACAGGACTGTCACGACGATCTCGGCCGGATGCGCTTCGATACGAGGCGCAGGACCCGCCACATTGCACGGTTGTCATGCGTCTGAGCAGGCGGTGGTGGGCGGGCGACCCCAGGGGGTGGAGATCGACACGAGATCATCGACCGGGCCCGATGCAGCCGGCTCGTGCATCCGATCCCGGTCGAAGCGGTGTCGCCCGCGCGGGGACCGACGAACTGGCCAGTTCGCGAGTCGCGTGCCGGGCGGCGAGTGAGCGCCTCTGTGACAATGTCGTCATCACCCTAGCAGCCGCCCCGTTCACGAAGCTATCGTCCTTCGTTCGGAGGAAGACGTCTCTCCCGGTCTTCTCGGCCGTCGTTGGGAGTGACGGATGTGACGACTTGGTGTGGGGGGGTGTCGGCTTCGTTCCTCGCTGCCAGTGCCGCGGTGTCCTGGTTGGTTCCCGCTCTGATGTTCCTCCTCGTCATCGTTGTCAGCTGGGCGGGGCTCCGTTGGATCAGGTCGGAACATCTGGAGGCGCTGCGCGCCGTCCCCCTCTTCAGCAGCCTGTCCAAACACCAACTGATGCGCGTCCTGCGAGCGGCTCGCGCCATCGAGTTCCAGCCTAACGTCGAGATCATCCGGCAGGGCGAAGCCGGCAAAGGCTTCTACACCGTCACGGATGGCAGCGCCAAGGTACTGGTCGATGGGGATCAATTGGCCACACTGGGACCGGGGTCGTACTTCGGTGAGATGGCCGTGATCGACGGCGGTCCGAGGACGGCATCCATCGTTGCCACAACCCGTGTGTCCACGCTCGAACTCGCCCCTTCGGTGTTCCTTCCGATCCTGGACAGCGAGCCGCAGCTCGCCCGAGCCCTGTCGGCGGAGCTGTGCAGGCGGCTGCACGATACCGGCGGTGACTCGGGGGACTGCGGCGATGACGCACCGGTCGACCGGGCGAGGCTCGTTGAGCTATGCCAGAGATTGCGTAAGACCGAGCATCCAGATTGGAAACAGGGAACGCCGTCCCGAAGACGCTGGCTCGGGCTCAGTAGCCTCTTCGCGCGCGGATCCTGAGTCCTCTCAACCGGCTGGGGACGTCCTCGCGGCCGGGCGCTAGCAGCTGTGTTCGTCGGGGAGCAGCGGTCGCAGGATGAGGTGGTACTCGGTGCCGTCGCTCGTCCACGGCGTGAGGGCGTTCGCGTCCTTGGCCGCGGCGAACAGCGTCTCGAACTCCGCGCCGGTGACCACTCCGCAGCGGGCGTCGGTCGGGGCGTTCGTGACGGGCTCGCCGAACCCGGCGAGAGGGACGTCGAGCGGCCACTCGATCGGATCTTGAGGTAGCTCGGGATCGGCCTGATACGGGAGGACGTAGACGCGCATCTGCGTCGGCCGATACGGGTGTTCGGCGCCGACCGAGCCCTCGGGCAGCCAGCTCGCGAGATCGTCGAGCATCGCCTGGAACTCGGACAGCGCGCGCCGCTCGTCGGCATCGCTCGTACCGCCGCAGCTCCCGGCCGGCTCGCCGACGTCGAGCGCGTACGCCGACACGACCGAGGTCTGGCCCCCCGCGTTCGTCGTGAACACGGTCGTGGCCGCATCGGCGATGCAGTCGTTTCCATAGGTCGCGTCGCCGTCCATCAGTCCTGCATCGCGTGCGGCCCGCAGGATCGCCTGCACGCCGTCCGCGGCGACGGGGGTAGCGAGGAGGTTCGGGAGCGCGGGACCCGGGTAGATCTCGATCTGCGGCCCGGGCACGATCAGCGCCCCGTCCCCGAACAGCGACCAGAACGGGGTGCTCGCGAGCGTGTACTCGGGTGCGACGAACCCGCCCTCGTACGCGACGCGGAGGACGACCTCGTCGGCGCCGCTCGGATGTGCGATCCTGGTTGCGCCGGTTC
>JBAVEY010000020.1:0-1923 GCA_049587975.1 Actinomycetota bacterium
TCGTCGTGCCCCTCGTGGGCGCCATCGGGCTGCTGCTCACGCTGTTCTACGTCTACTCGCAACTCGAGCTGCCGAAGACGCCTCCGCCGCTGCAGACCACCTACATCTACGACCGCGAGGGCAACCAGCTCGCGACGCTGCACTCGACCGTCGACCGGACGATCATCCCGATCTCGGACATGCCTCTGCAGTTGCAGCACGCGGTGATCGCGGTCGAGGACAAGGGCTTCTACGAGCACCCGGGGATCGACGTCACCGGGATCTTCCGGGCGGCGTGGACCGACCTCGTCAAGCACGAGATCGTGCAGGGCGGCTCGACGATCACGCAGCAGCTCGTGAAGAACGTCTACGCGGGCCAGTACGAGAAGGACCCCAAGACCGGCGTCGAGACCTACGTGGTCCCGCCGCGCACGTTCGGCCAGAAGGTGCACGAGAGCCTCCTGGCGATCAAGGTCGAGCGCGAGTTCACGAAGAACGAGATCCTCGCCAAGTACCTGAACACGGTGTACTTCGGCCGCGGAGCGTACGGCGTCCAGGCCGCGGCGCAGACCTTCTTCCAGAAAGACGCCTCCCAGCTCTCGGCGAGCGAGTCGGCGCTGCTCGCCGGCATGATCCAGAGCCCCTCCTACTACGACCCGGTCGAGCAGGAGGCCGCGGCCAAGGAGCGGCGAGACTACGTCCTGCAGCAGATGGCGTCCGAGGGCTACCTCACGCCCGGGCGCGCCGCCCAGCTTTCCGATCGGCCGATCAAGGTGAACCCGATCGCGGTCGGCCTGAACTTCCCCGGCAAGCTCGGGTACTTCCTGGACTACACGCGGCGATCGCTCCTCGACGAGTACGACGAGGGGCTCGTGTTCGGGGGCGGGCTGCAGGTGACGACCACGCTCGACCCGCAGATGCAGCGGTACGCCGAGGAGGCCGTCGCCAACCGGCTCGACACCCCCGGGGACCCGGCGGCCGCGCTCGTCGCGATCGATCCCCGGAACGGGGCGGTCCGGGCGATGTACGGGGGGAAGAACTTCAACGTGTCGAAGGTGAACCTGGCCACGGGCGACGGTGGCTCGGGTCGGCAGGCCGGATCGGCGTTCAAGCCGTTCACGCTGTCCACGGCCGTCGAGCAGGGATACTCGCTTGACTCCCGCTGGTACGGCCCGTCCTCGATCACGATCCCCGACCCCGCCTGCTACACGGACGGCGCGCCCTGGCAGCTCTCGAACGCTGCCGACGAGGAGAGCGGCACCTTCACGCTGCTCTCTGCCACCACGTACTCGGTGAACACGGTGTACGCGCAGATCGCGTCGGCCGTGACGCCCGAGGCGGTCGTGGAGACCGCGCACCGAATGGGGATCCGTTCATCGCTCGAGTCCGTGTGCTCGATCACGCTCGGCACACAGGCGGTCACGCCGCTCGAGATGACGGACGCGTACGCGACGCTCGCGGCCCGCGGGTGGCGGCACCGGGCCTCGCCGCTCGAACGGGTGGACACCGCGGACGGCGAGACCGACAAGGCGATCGGGGGCCGCGGCAAGCTCGTGATGCGGCAGAACGACGCCGATGTCGTGACGTACGCGCTCCAAAGCGTGATCCAGAGCGGGACCGGCACCGCGGCGAACATCGACCGCCCGGCCGCGGGCAAGACCGGCACCGCGCAGGAGTACCGCGACGCGTGGTTCTGCGGGTACGTGCCGCAGCTCGTGACCTGCGTGTGGGTCGGCTACCCACAGGGCGAGATCCCGCTCACGAACGTCGAGGGCTACTCGGCCGTATTCGGCGGCACGATCCCCGCGCTGATCTGGCACGACTTCATGTCCCAGGCCACAGCCAACATGCAGGTCAAGGACTTCGTCACGCCGTCCTTCGAGGGCTACACGCGGGGGGCGCCGAGCCCGCCGCCGTCGCCGGCGCCGTCGGTCACACCGTCGC
>JBAVEY010000021.1:0-34252 GCA_049587975.1 Actinomycetota bacterium
CCGGACAAGGCGATCGACCTGATCGACGAGGCGGGGTCGCGGATGCGGATCCGGCGGATGACCGCGCCCCCGGACGTGCGCGAGGTGGACGAGAAGATCGCCGACGTCCGCCTCCGCAAGGAGAGCGCGATCGACGCGCAGGACTTCGAGAAGGCCGCCTCGCTCCGCGACGAGGAGCGTCAGCTGGTCGAGGAGCGCCAGCGCCGCGAGCGCGAATGGAAGTCGGGCGAGATGGACGTCCTGTCCGAGGTCGACGAGGAGGAGATCGCCGAGGTGCTCGCCACCTGGACCGGCATCCCCGTCTTCAAGCTCACCGAGGAAGAGACGGAGAAGCTGCTCCGCATGGAGGACGAGCTCCACAAGCGGATCATCAGCCAGGAGGACTCGATCACGGCGGTCAGCAAGGCGATCCGTCGCACGCGTGCCGGCCTGAAGGACCCCAAGCGACCCGCGGGGTCGTTCATCTTCCTCGGTCCCTCGGGCGTGGGCAAGACCGAGCTCTCCAAGGCCCTCGCGGAGTTCCTGTTCGGCGATGAGGCCGCGCTGATCCAGCTCGACATGTCCGAGTACATGGAGAAGCACACGGTCAGCCGGCTGATCGGCTCGCCCCCGGGGTACGTTGGCTACGAGGAGGGCGGCCAGCTCACCGAGGCCGTCCGACGCAAACCGTTCAGCGTGATCTTGTTCGACGAGATCGAGAAGGCGCACCCCGACGTGTTCAACACGCTCCTGCAGATCCTGGAGGACGGGCGCCTCACCGACTCGCAGGGTCACCAGGTCGACTTCAAGAACACCATCATCATCATGACGTCGAACCTCGGGACCCGGGACATCCAGAAGGGACCCGGGATCGGGTTCGCGGCGCGCCCCGACGAGAAGATGACCTACGACAAGATGAAGGACCGGGTCATGGACGAGCTGAAGAAGTCCTTCCGGCCCGAGTTCCTGAACCGCATCGACGAGGTCATCGTCTTCCACTCGCTCACCCAGGAGGACGTGAAGCAGATCGTCGACCTGATGATGAAGCGAGTGACCGAGCAGCTGAAGGCCAAGGACCTCGAGATCGAGCTGACCGACGCCGCGAAGACCGTGCTCGCCGAGAAGGGCTACGACCCCTCCCTCGGCGCGCGGCCGCTGCGGCGCACGATCCAGCGCATGGTCGAGGATCCGCTGTCCGAGAAGCTGCTGTGGAAGGAGTTCCGCGCCGGCCAGACGATCATCGTGGACGCGCGGGACGGCGAGATCGTGTTCGAGGGCGCGGGTGTCCCGCCCGACGTCCCGCCGGTCGAGCTCGCGGGTTCGTCGGAGGCCTGATCGGGAACCTTCGGATGTGGGCCCGGCGTGACCGCGCCGGGCCCCGTAAGACCGATGGCCCGGCAACCGAGAGGCTGCCGGGCCCTTCGGTATCCCGGCGTCAGTTCTAGCGGACCACGTTCAGGAGGCGAGTCGCCTCCAGGGGTCCACGGTCCCACCGCTCCCAGAGCTTCAGGAAGGCATCCTGCATGAGCGCGGCGGCGTCGGCCCGGTTCCCCGTCACGAAGTACAGGGCCTTGAACGGCTCGGTGCTCCTCGGCGAAGAACGCCGCGAAGTTCGGTGGGACCTGGTCCGTCGCCACGGGGAACCTGATGACGTCGCCCTCTGCCTGCAATCGCCCTCTAGATACCGCCGGCGCACGGAGCGCTTAGGGCGAGTGAAGGATGGGCCTTCCCCGGTCGCCCGCACCTTCCCCGGCTGCACAACTCCTTGTCGCAACGCTTGGATAGGGTGGGGCGGTGGGACTCGGCAACGAGGAGTGCTGGGCCGTCGAGACGTCCAAGGACGGCGAGAAGTGGCGGTTCCTGGGCAAGGCGTGGAAGTCGCCGGGCGAGCCCGTCCTGATCCACGTATCCGTGCGGTTCGTCCGGTACCGGCAGCTCCTGCCGACGGAGACCTCCGACTGGAGCGATCCGCTCGAGTCCGAGGGTTCCCTCCCGATGACCATGGTGCGGATGGAGTCGCGGACCCGGGAGGACCTGTGGCCGGGCCATGAGCACCTCGGTCTTCCCGTCCTGCTCCCCGGCGGCGAGACGGGCAGACTCGAGGGGTTCGATCACGCGCCCGACGGCTCGAGCTGGCGGTACACGCTCGAGTTCCGCGGCGCCCGCGAGGGGTAGGCCCGCCGGTCCCGGGGATCCGGGACCAGCGAACCTTCACCCTGCGTCGACGAGCCGACCCCCTCGTGGGCGGTGCCTCACCCCGGCCGCCGGCCTCGACCGATCTCGCCTCGGCGGGGCGCAGGCACCGCCGTCGTCCCAACGAGCGGCGAACAACCGGCGCTGACCGGGAACGCCTCGCAGCTCGTGCAGGCCACGGTCCGCGAACCTCAGTCCGCCTCCCGTAACCACGTCGCGGACGGTCCCGGACACGAGGACCTCGCCGGGCCGCGCCAGGCTCGCCAGGCGAGCGCCCACGTGGACCGCCACGCCACGGAGCCTGCCGTCCTCGAGTTCGCACTCGCCCGTGTGGACGCCGGTGCGCACCTCGAGGCCGAGATCCACGACCTCGTCGTGGAACGCGCACGCGAAGGCCACGGCATAGGTCGGGACGTCGAACGCCGCCAGGAAGCCGTCGCCCGCGGCATCGACCTCGCGCCCACCGAACCGCCCGAGCCGCTCCCGGAACCGGGTGTGGTGGGCTCGGAGCAGCTCCGTCCACGTCTGGTCGCCGAGCTCCAACACGCGACCTGTGGAGTCCACGACGTCCGTGAACAGGACCGTCGTCAGGACGCGGCGCGAGAAGGACTCGAGGTCCTCGAACCAGCGTCGGTGCCTGTTCAGGTGCTCCATCTCGGAACAGACCCTTCTCTCCATCGATCGCGGACCGCTCGTTCCGCGATGCGGGCAAGCCAGGTACGACATGAGCACGTTCGTTGCCATCCTCCTGGGATGGTGTCGCCGGGGTACGCGAGAACGATCCGAACCCGGGGACACGATCGGCCGCCCCGTTCCCTGCCGCGATGCTGTGCGGAACGCTAGGCGGAGAGGGACGCCGGGGGGCACGTGGCGATGATTCCGACGGTGAAGCTCACATCCATCGCTTGCCTCCTTCCGACGTCGACGAGGCGCGAACGGTACGCCCTCACCCCCAGAGAAGCAAGGGCGCGCTCCCGGACTTCACACGATGGTCACATCTCGATCCCGGTCCGAAGCTCCTCCGGCACGAGGTCGGCGAACCGCCACGCCGTCCACAGGTCGGCGGCGAGCCGTTCGGGCGCCGAACGCACGCCGAACCGCGCGAAGTGGTCGCAGATCCGCTTCACGTCGCGTTCGAGCAGCGCGTGCGCGTGCCGGTTCTTGCGGGGATCGATCGCCTGCGGGAGGTCGATGATCGTGGCGCGACCGTCCCAGACCAGCACGTTGTAGGCGGACAGGTCCCCGTGGATCACGTTCCCGTACAGCATCCGCTCGATCGCCCGTAGGACCTGTCCGAACAGGTCTCGCGCCTCCTCGGGGCCCGGCCTCGTCGCCCGGAGCTGCGGCGCGGCCCGCGCGTCGTCGCCGATGTAGCTCATCAAGATCGCGTCGCCGGTCGACGCCACCGGCCGGGGAACGGGCGCGCCCGCCGCCGAGAGCGCGCGCAGGGTCTCCCATTCTCGGTTCACCCAGAGCGTGCCCTGGAGCTCTCGGCCGAACCGCGTCTTCTTCTCGAGCGCGACGCGGATCCGCCGCTCTTTGATCCACTCGCCGTCGCGGTAGATCGATTCGTCGCGGAAGTCCCGCCGGTCGAGCGGGTGGAAGACCTTGAGCGCGAGCAGGTCCTCCCCCGTGGTCGAACGGTTCCCCCGGCACAGGTGGACCGACGCCTCCTTGCCGGTCTTCACGATGTGCACGACGTCCGTGATCAGGCCCTCGTCCAGGAAGTGGTCGAAGGCCGTCACAGCGACCTCGGCGTCCTCGAACTGCTGGAAGTCCAATCGGGTTCCTTTCGATCGTGGTGGTCGGCACGGGACCCTCGGCCGCGGGTGCCGGGAACGAACGAAGCCGCCCCATCGGGGCGGCTCAGGCGTTGGACGCCGGGTCGGTCGGGCTAGCGCCCGATCCCCGAGGGATGCGGCGAAGCGGCGAGGGCGATCTCGGCCATCCTGCATCCCTCCTTCCGGATCATGGTCCCGTGGCGGGACTCTGAGAGGTGAAGCCTACACCGTCGGGAGGTGTGGTGAACCTCGAAGGCCGTCGAGATCGGCCCGGCGGAGCGAGCGAGACGATCCGTTCCACGACCGGGAGGGGGATGTGGGTCACGGCGCGGAAGCCCTCTCCATCGGGCAGCAGCTCCTGCGCGAGGGACACGGTTCGCGGGCCCTCGCTCACGAGGAAGCCGACGGTCGTCACGAGGTAATCCATGCGGCAGTCGTCCGGGCCGTCCTGGTCGAAGTCGAACCAGGCGTCGTGCCATTCGACCATCGCGAGTGGGTACTCGAACGGATCCGGCAACGAGCGCGTTGCGGGGTCGGAGACCGGATGGGACCGGGCGTCGTCGAGCGGGTCCAGCCGGCCGAACCCGTTCGCTCGAACCCTCTGCATCCTGCCCTCCAGTACCTCTGGTTATCGGATCGCACGCTTCGCGGGTCGATACCCCAGGGAAGGGGTTTCCGCGGTTCGGCTGCCCTACGACCTTCGGACCCCGGTAGCGCGACCCTATCCCCGCCCGCCGACATCGGCCGACGAGGATGTCAGACCCTCCCGATACGGTTCACGCATGGGGAAGGTCCGCTCCGTGCTCTCGTGCCGCGACTGCGGCCAGCAGCTGGCCCGGTGGGCGGGGCGCTGTCCCGGCTGCGGAGCCTGGGGGACGATCGAGCAAGGTGTCGGCCCGCCCAGCGCATCCGGGGTCGTCCTGGAGACCCTCGTTCACGACGACGCGGATGAGCGCCGGGTCTCGACGGGTCTGCCGGGCATCGATCGCGTCCTCGGCGGCGGCCTGGTCCCGTCCACCGTGGCCCTGCTCGCCGGCGAGCCCGGCATCGGCAAGTCGACCCTGCTACTGCAGGTCGTGGCCAACCTGTCGGCCGCCGGGTTCCCCTGCCTGTTCGCGTCGGGAGAGGAATCGCGCCGTCAGGTATCGGCGCGGGCCCATCGCCTCGGGATCGACGGCTCGACGCTGTCGTTCGTATCGGGACGCGAGCTGCCGGCGGTCGTCGAAGCCGCCCGCTCGCGCCGCCCGTTCCTGCTGGCGGTGGACTCGATCCAGTCCCTCCGCGAGCCCTCGGCCGGTCAGGTCCCGGGCGGACCGTCGCAGGTGCGCGGGTGCGCGGACGCGCTCGTCGGGTTCGCGAAGGCCGAGGGGGTGACGGTGCTGCTCACGGGTCACGTCACCAAGGACGGCGAGCTGGCTGGGCCACGCTCCCTCGAGCACGCGGTGGACGTGGTGCTCGCGTTCGACGGTGATCCGCGTTCGGGCCTGCGGGTGCTCTCGGCGGGCAAGAATCGGTTCGGCGCCGAAGGCGAGGCGGCGTGGTTCGAGATGAGCGGGGCGGGCCTCCGCGAGATCGATCCGGCCCGCCTCCTGCTCCCCGGCGGGGGAGAGGCTGGGACGGCCACGGCGCTGCCGCTCGCCGGGCGGCGGGGGCTCGCGGTCGAGGTCCAGGCGCTCGTCGCTCGCGGCGAGGGAACGGCTCGGCGACAGGCCAGCGGCCTCGACCTTCGTCGGTTCCAGCTGGTCGGTGCCGTGCTCGACAGCGCCGGGCTCTCGCTCGGCCGGTCCGACGTGTTCGGGGCCGTTGCCGGCGGGGCCAGGCTTGAGGATCCGGCGTGCGATCTCGCCGTCGCCGCGGCCGTCGCCTCGGCGGCGACCGGTGCCCCCGCGCCGACCGCGTCGGCGTTCGTGGGCGAGATCGGGCTCACTGGTGTCGTCCGGCCGGTGGCAGGCATGGGTGTCCGATTGGCGGCCGCCAAGACGGCCGGCCTGCGAACGGCCTTCGTCCCGGTGGGCACCGAGGGCCTCGATGGGCTCCGCTCCGTCCCGGTCCGGCACATCATGCAGGCCCTGATCTGGGCCGGATCGCCTACGGGGCCGCGGCGCGCCGACCGTTCGGCCTAGGTCGTGGGTCCCGAGAACCGCGGACGGGGCGAACGGCGGTCGGAAACGGCCTCTGACCTGGGGTTTTGATTTGCGGGCCGGGAGGCCCGCGTGCTACCCTAGACACGGTCCGCCAGTCCTCGTCAGCCGACTCTAGGGGGTCTCGTGTTCCGTAAAGGCGACACGGTTGTGCATCCGGAACACGGCGCAGCAGTCATCGAAGAGCTGTGCGTGCGGGAGTTCCTCGGAGAGAAGCGCAAGTACTTCAAGCTGCGGGTCTCGTACGGGGATCTGACGCTCATGGTCCCGGTCGACAGCACCGAGGAGGTCGGCCTGCGCTCGGTCGTCGGCAAGAACGAGGTCAAGAAGGTGCTGAACGTCCTCCGCGAGGACGAGTCGAAGATGGCGGCCAACTGGAGCCGGCGCTTCAAGAACAACATCGAGAAGCTCCGGTCCGGGGACATCTACCAGGTAGCCGAGGTCGTCCGGAATCTCTCGATCCGCGAGCGGGAGCGCGGGCTCTCCGCGGGCGAGAAGCGCATGATCAACAAGGCGCGTCAGATCTTGGTCTCCGAGCTCACCTACGCCACCGGCGAAGGCGAGGAGAAGGCCGAGGCGATGATCGACAAGGTGTTGGACGAGTCGCACGGCGCCCGTGTGCTGGCGGAGGCCTGAGGGCCCACCCGCTCCGATCCACCCCGGATCGACCGGCTCGCTAGGCACGCCCGGTTCAAGGAACCGGTTCGGGACGTCGACCACTCACGGGAGATGCTCGCCCACGAGGAAGGCTCGTGGCGCGGTCGCCTCCGTGCTCGGGAGGCCTCCGAACGCCCTCCATCGCCCGGGGTCGCCTGGTCGAGTTCGTCCGCCTGATCTTCGTCACCCTGTTCGCCGCCGCCGGGTACACGGTCGCGAGCCGCCTCTCCGGATCCCCACCCTCGAGGACCCTCGCCTACGTCGTCCTCGGCACGTGCACCGGGTTCGTCCTCGGAGGCATCTTGGGGCGGCAGACGGCGACGGCCGTCCGGTCGATGGAGCAGGAGCTCCGCAGGGTCCCGGCCGCCGAGATCGTGGCCGGCGTCGGGGGCCTGGTCGCAGGGCTCGCCGTGGCCGCCCTGCTCTCGGTCCCCGTGTTCCGGCTCCCGCCGCTCGCGGCGTGGACGAGCGTCGCGTTCACCTACGTCACGCTCGGGTACGTGGGGTTCCGGATCGGCCGGACCAAGAACGAGGAGCTGTTCGGGCTGATCGGGCTGAAGCCGAGGGCGGCAGGCTCCCTGGAGAAGGTCTCGGTCGTGGACACGAGCGCGCTGATCGACGGCAGGATCCTCGATCTGGTGACGACCGGGTTCCTGTCCGGCGATGTGCTCGTCCACACCGGCGTGCTCCGCGAGTTGCAGACGATCGCCGACTCGTCGGACCCTCGGCGTCGCGTGCGCGGCCGGCGAGGCCTCGATGCGGTCGGCGAGCTCAAGCGCGCCGCGACGATCGAGGTCCGTCTCGTCGAGGAGGACGGCGTCGGCGACGTCGACGCGGCTCTCGTTCGGCTAGCGAGGGATCGCGGGGCCTCGCTCGTCACGACCGACCACAACCTGTCGAAGGTGGCCGAGGCGGTCGGGATCCCGGTCCCGAGGCTGAACGACCTGGCGGCGGCGTTCCGCCTGCCGGTGGGGATCGGCGACGAGATCGAGGTCCGGCTGGTCAAGCAGGGCCGCGAGGCGGGACAGGCGGTCGGGTACATGGACGACGGCACCATGGTGGTCGTGGAGGCCGCCGAGGCTCGGATCGGCTCGGACGCCCCGATCGTTGTCCGCAACGTCATCAAGACCGCTACCGGCAGGATGGTGTTCGCGAACCTCCGGTAACCTCGGCGCCGTGAACGGTGCCGTCGCGATCGTGCTCGCCGCCGGACGGGGCGAGCGGATGGACGCAACGATCCCCAAGGCGCTCATGACGTTGGGGGGCACGCCGCTCGTCGCTCGAGCGGTCGAGCGAGCGTTCGCGGCGGCGTCCGTGTCGAGCGTGGTCGTCGTGGCTCCCCGGGGATGGGAGGACGCCGTCCGGGCGGCGCTCGTCGAGGCCTCGGCGGTGGACGTCGTCGTCGCGGGCGGGGCGACCAGGCAGGCGTCGGTGTGGGCGGGGCTCTCGGCGGTCCCCCCCGAGGTCGTGCGCGTGATCTGTCACGACGCGGCCCGGGCGCTCGCGTCCCCCGAGCTGTTCGAGCGGACGCTCGAGGCGCTCGAGGGGTGGGACGGCGTGGTCCCCGTGCTGCCCATGGTCGACACCGTGAAGCGTGTGCACGACGGCATGATCGAGGGGACGGAGCCTCGGGGTTCGCTGGCCGTCGCCCAGACGCCGCAGGCCTTCACGGCCATGGCCCTCCGCGACGCGCACGGGCGCGCCAAACGAGACGGGTTCGAGGGCACCGACGACGCCGTCCTGCTCGAGCGGGCCGGCTACCGCGTCCGGGCGATCGAGGGGGAGCGGACGAACCTGAAGATCACGACGCCACAGGACATCCGGGTCGCGGAGGTCCTCGCCGGATGAGCGAACCGCTCGTGGGGCTCGGGTTCGACGTGCACGCGTTCGCGCCGGGACGCCCGTTGCTGCTCGGTGGCGTCCGCTTCGACCTGGGGGAGGGGCTGGCCGGCCATTCGGACGGCGACGTGGTCTGTCACGCACTCGGCGACGCGATGCTGGGAGCCGCCGGGCTCGGCGACATCGGCGAGCACTTCCCCGACACCGATCCGGCGTTCGAAGGGATCGGCGGGCTCGACCTGCTCGGGCGGGTGGTCGGGATGGTCCACGCCGCCGGCTACCGGCCGGCATCCGCCGATCTCACGCTCGTCGCGCAGCGCCCCGCGATCTCGCCGGCCCGAGACACCATGCGGCGGACCTTGGGCGCCGCGCTCGGCCTTGCAACGGAACGCGTTTCGGTCAAGGCCACCCGCCCGGAGGGCCTCGGGTTGTCCGGCGACGGCATCGGCTGCATCGCGCTCGCGGTGTTGGCGCGGTCGTGACCGAACCCGTCGTCGGCGGCCGTCGGGCCGTCATGGAGGCGGTGCGGTCGGGACGGGCCAAGGACGTGCTCGTAGCGCGCGGCGCGCGTTCGACCGAGGGCCTGCGAGACGTGCTCGCCGCCTGCCGCGACGCCGGGCTGCGGGTCCGAGAGGTCGACCGTTCGGAGCTCGACGGCCTGGCGCCCGACCACCGGGGTGTCGTCGCCGTGGTGGGAGGGGCGGAGCCGGTCGGGGAGCGCGAGCTCGCGTCCTGGCCGTTCGGCGCGGACGACCTGGTGGTCGTGCTCGACGGCATCACCGACCCGCAGAACCTGGGGGCCGCGGCACGCTCCGCCGAGGCATCGGGCGCGATGATGCTCGTCACCCGCACCCGGAGGGCCGCCGACGTCACCCCGGCCGCGATCCGCGCCTCGGCCGGCGCGCTCCTGCATCTGCCGCACGCTCGGGTCGCGAACATCGCCCGCGCGCTGGAACGCCTGCGGGGGGCGGGCTTCACGGTGATCGGCCTCGACGAACGGGCCGAACGCACCGTGTTCGAGGAGGAGCCACCGAAGGGCCGCGTCGCGGTGGTGCTCGGTTCCGAGGGCGAGGGGCTCGGCCGGCTGACGCGGGCCGCGTGCGATCTGCTGGTGCGCCTGCCGATGCACGGCCGCGTGGGGTCGCTGAACGCATCGGCGTCGCTCGCCGCGGCGCTGTACGCGTTCGTGCTGCCGGGACGTTCCGTCGAGCGCCCGAAGGCGGATCACCGCTGCTAGGCTCGCTCGGGCGCCGGCGTAGCTCAGGGGCAGAGCAGCTGTCTTGTAAACAGCAGGTCGTCGGTTCGAATCCGACCGCCGGCTCCAGCCTCCCGGACGATCAAGGGCGGCCCTTCGTCGTGCCGATGCCATGACCATGCATCTCGGTCGTTCGAGCCGGGTCGTCGGGTCGTTGGCCGGCCTGGTGCTCGTCGGCGCGGCGCTGACCCGGTCGGTCGCGGGTGCGGAGCCGGTGCCCGGGTCGGGCTGCCGGGTCTTCCCGGCCTCGAACATCTGGAACACGCGCGTCGACACGCTCCCGGTCCACGAGATGAGCGACACGTGGCTCCGTTCGGCGCATGCGGACTCCACGGACCTGCATCCGGATTTCGGACCACCCCGATACGGGCTGCCGTTCGACGTGGTGGGCCGTCACCACGCGAGGGTCCGCATCGGCTTCACCTACGCGGACGAGAGCGACCCGGGTCCGTACCCGTTCGATGCGCGGACGCCGATCGAAGGTGGCTCGGATCGTCACGCGCTGATCGTGCAGCGCGGGACGTGCCGGCTCTACGAGCTATTCGCGGCCTCATGGAACGATGGCGACCCTCACGCGGGGAGCGGCGCGATCTTCGACCTGGATTCCAACCGCCTGCGCCCCGAGACCTGGACCTCGGCCGATGCGGCGGGCCTCCCGATCCTCGCCGGCCTCGTGCGTTGGGACGAGGTCAGGTCGGGGAGCATCCGGCACGCGATCCGGTTCACCCTGTCGTGCACGACGGACGCGTACGTCTGGCCGGCCCGCCATGAGGCCGGCACCGACGATCCCGATTGCCCGCCCATGGGCGCCCGGTTCCGGCTCAAGTCGGACTTCGACCTTGGGGGGTTCAGCCCACGGGCCCGAACGATCCTGCGAGCGATGCAGCGGTACGGGCTGATGCTCGCCGACAACGGCTCCGACTGGTACTTCCAGGGCACCCGGGACGGGCATTGGGGGAACCAGCTCCTCGACCAACTGAAGACGGTGCCGGCGTCGGCGTTCGAGGCCGTGGACGTGAGCTCGTGCATGGTCGACGTCGACTCGGGCGAGGCCGATTGCCCGTGACGGGGCCCGTCACGGGGTCCCGTCGGCGACCGCCGCCTCGGTCGATCAGGATGCGGACGCCACCTTCCACAGGTAGCCGTCCGGGTCGCCGAAGTACGCGAAGTACCCCCACTGGGCGGCCGCCGCTTCCCTGACGACGGCGCCGCCCGCCGCCACGGCCTTGCCCATGACCTCGTCCACTTCGGCGCTCGACGGGACGATGAAGTGGAACGACACCCCGCGGAACCCGGACCCCTCGGAGGAGACGCCGGCGTCTTGGGCAGCCGCCTCCCGTTCGTACAGGGCCAGCGACGACGACCCGTCACCCAGGTCGAAGGACACGAACCCCGGATGGTCCTGGTCGATCGTGCAGCCGAGGCCCTCCCCGTAGAAACCCTTCGAGCGGGCCAGGTCCTCGACACCGATCATGATGGCGGTCACCTGCAGAGGCACGCTGGTCTCCTTTCTCCGTCGCGGCGATCCCTCAACCGCTCTGACGAGCGTCGGCGGCTCGATGTGACCGGCCGACGAGGATCGGGGTGGCAGCGAGCTCAGTGCGCGATCGGGCCGATCCAGATCCCGGACGTCAAGAAGATCGCGGGGAGCACGAACAGGATCGCGACGAACAGCCACAGCCGGCGGTTCGTCGAGACGACCCACTCGTCGAGCGCCATGATCCAGCGTTTCATCGGCCCGAACAGGAACGCAAGGAACACGAGGGAGACGAGCGAGACCGCGATCGCCTCGGCCAGGACGATGTGCACCGCCACCGCGTTGCCGAGCACCATCGCCGCGACCAGCGTGTCGGCAAGCGTCGTGATGTTCGCGCCCATGATGTAGGGGATCGACTCCTCGCGCTTGATGTAGCCCCGGCTGGCGAGCGGCACCAGGACCGTGAGCGCGACCGAGACCGAGAGCGTGAGCGTCGCCACGAGGCACCCGAGCGCGAACATCGGCCAGGGACGCTTCAACCACTCGAGTCGCTTGCCTCCGTGGCGCTCGCCGTCGAGTTGTGGCAGGACCCGGTCGAGGAAGCGGAACGAGACCAAGATCAGGCCGAGGCCGAGCGGGAGCAGCGTCCATCCCGGGAGCCTCGTCAGCAGATCCAGCGCGGGACCCCAGATGTAGTCGATCAACGAGAGGACGTCGTCGGACGCGCTCACGTGGATCCCATCGAGCACGCCCGACTTCAAGATCCCGTAGCCGAGGAGCATCCCCGGCACGTAGACGATCGCCGTGAGCGAGAGCGCGAGCACGCCCATGCCGATCGACTCGCTGCGGTTGTGCCCGCGGTTGCGCATGGCGTACAGGAAGCCGACGAGCAGCACTACGAACGAGGCGCCGAGCCGCGACCCGGAGAGCATCGTGAACGTCTGGAGCTGGGTCAGGGCGCCGCCCACAAACAGGCTGAGTGCCACGGCCGCGATCGGCGAACCGCTGAGGACGATGTACGCGCCGAGCCAGCCGGCGCCAAGGGTCGAGATCCCGTTCGAGAACAGCGGGCTGTCCTCCAGCGAGGGGGCGAGGGCCTTCGCGCCGTCCTTCATCAGCTGGATGGCCAGGACGAACAGGAACAGGGCCACCGCGAAGCTCGCGATCTTGCCGACGAGCGACAGCCAGTCGCGCTTGGCGACGGCGTCCGACGCGGTGGCGCCGACCGCGTCCGAGGGCGGTGGCTCCACGGTCACGACCGGGATGCCGGGGTCGTGGGAGGCGTCATCGGGCGCGCTGGTCTGTTCGGTGGGGTCGGACATGTCCTCAGGCCTCGGGGAAGGCGGCGTTCACGCTACCCGCTCGGCGTTCGGGCCAGCAACCGCCCGAATTCGTGCCTCGAGCGTCGCGGCGCGACACGGGGCCGAAGGTCCCGGTCCCCTCAGGCTGCCCGACCCCTCTCCGATCCGCCCTCGGACGAGAACCTCCACCTAGATCGACCACGAGGGGTGCGAGATGGACGGATCGACGCTTTCGCTGGTCCTGTTCTCCGGGACCGACGACCGGTTGAACGCCGCCGCGGTGCTCATCGCCGGCGCCGCCGCGATGGGCAGGAAGGTCAACGTCTTCCTGCAGTATTGGGCCCTCGACGCCTTCCGGGCGGACCGGATCTTGAAGGATCACGGCGTCGCCCCCGAGGCCGGCCCCGACGGCGCGGAGCTGCTGCAGCGCCACGCCGGCCAGCACTGGAGCGAGATCCTGCGGCAGGCCAAGGAGATCGGAGACGTCCGGATCCACGCCTGCTCGCTTTCGATGGAGATGTTCGCGATCGAGGTCGAGGACCTGGATCCGCTCGTTGACGGACAGGAAGGGGTCGCGTCGTTCTTCATGGACGTCGACGGCCCAGTGACCTTCATCTAGGAGGTGGGCGTGATGACGACCGTGAACGTGAGCCGCTCGATCGACGCTCGGGGGATGCCAT
This sequence comes from Actinomycetota bacterium, assembly GCA_049587975.1. Lineage (GTDB taxonomy): Bacteria > Actinomycetota > UBA4738 > UBA4738 > HRBIN12 > DASSJM01. The sequence goes on from JBAVEY010000021.1 coordinate 13,304, forward strand.
GTCCCGGACCGTTGATGAGCCTCATCGGCGCGATCCGCGAGGGTGCGGTGGGCGACGTGATCGAGGTCCTGTCCGCCGATGCCGGCTCCAAGACCGATATCCCGGCGTGGGTCGCCAAGGCCGGGCACGAGCTCGTAGAGGTCGTCGAGGACGACGGCTTCGTCCGCTTCGTGATCCGCAAGGCCCGGTAGAAGGATGCCCGCCAGGATCGCGGTGCTCGGCGGGGGCGTCGGGGGAACCCTCGTCGCCAACCTGCTCAGCAAGGGGTTGGGGAGGCAGGCGCGGGTCACGGTCGTGGACCCGACCGGCATGCACCACTACCAGCCCGGGTACCTGTACGTCGCGCTCGGACAGGCCAACGGCCGGTGGCTGGTCCGTGACGAGCGGACGTTGCTGCGGGACGATGTCGAGCTCGTGGTCGACGAGGCGATCCGGATCCACCCGGACGCCGGCTCGATCCAGCTGAACCGGGGGGGCAGTCTCGAGTGGGACTACCTCGTGATCGCGACCGGCGCCAGGCTCGCGCACGATAAGGTCCCCGGTCTGGTCGAGGGCTCGCAGGGTTTCTACTCGCTGGGTGACGCCCAGCGCCTGCGCGAGGAGCTTGCCCGCTTCCGCGGCGGGCGCGTGCTCGTCGGCATCGCGGGCATCCCCTACAAGTGCCCGCCGGCGCCGGTGGAGTTCGTGTTCATGCTCGAGGAGTACCTGCGCAAGCGCGGCATCCGGCGGCGGAGCGAGGTGACGTTGCTCTCGCCTCTCAACCGCGCGTTCACGATCGAATCGGCGAGCCGGGTCGTCCAGCCGATCATGGAGGAGCGCGGCATCGGGCTGACGACGTTCTTCAACGTCGAGGAGGTCGATCCATCGGCGCAGGTGGTCTCCTCGCTCGAGGGCGAGAAGGCGGAGTACGACCTGCTCGTCCTCGTACCACCCCACCGCGGCCAGGAGGTCATCGGCGCCTCGAACCTGGGCGATACGTCGGGGTGGCTTCCGACCGACAGGTTCACGCTGCAGGTCGAGGGCCACGAGCGGGTCTTCGCGATGGGGGACGCCACGAACCTGCCCATCAGCAAGAGCGGTTCGACGGCCCACTTCGAGGCCCCGGTGATCGCGAGCAGGGTCGCGTCCCTGGTCCACGGCTCCGTACCGAAGACCAACTACGGCGGGCGCGTCATGTGCTTCCTGGAAACGGGCAATCGCAAGGCGACCGTCCTGCGGTTCGACTACGAGCACCCGCCGGCGCCGCCGCAGCCGAACCTGATCTGGCATTCGGCCAAGTGGATGTTCAATCGCCTGTATTGGGAGACGGTCCCGAAGGGACGCGTCCCGGAGTACCCGAGACCACCACGCGAAGGAGGGTCACGATGAGCACACAGATCATGCGCACGCTCGACCTGAAGGGGCTGTCCTGCCCCCTCCCGATCGTCAAGACCGCGCAGGCGGCCAGGGAGCTCGCCCCGGGCGAGCTGCTCGAGGCGCTCGCGACGGATCCGGGCTCGGTCGCCGACTTCGCGGCGTGGTGCACGACGACCAACAACGAGCTCGTCGAGCAGGCCGAGTCGGACGGCGTCTACCGCTTCGTGATCAGGAAGAGGTGAGCCAGCGATGGTGGCACAGGCCGAAGCGCTCGAGGTCCCCCAGCACGAACACGAGGACCACCCCCCGCACCGCAAGCTGGTGATCATCGCGTGGAGCGGCGATCTGGACAAGGTCTGGCCCCAGATGATCCTCGCGACCACCGGCGCGGCGATGGGGATGCAGACAACGATCTTCTTCACGTTCTGGGGGCTGTTCTCGCTCGTCAAGGACGACACCCGGATCACGGGTGACAACTGGATGCAGAAGATGCTGTCGATGATGGATCGGCCCGGGATGGATCACCTGAAGCTCGGGAAGATGAACTTCGCCGGGGCAGGGCCCGTGATGATGAAGCACCTGGCCAAGGAGCACTCGGTCGCATCGCCGGGCGAGCTGCTGGAGATGGCTCGCGATCTGGGCGTGCGTCTGGTCCCGTGTCAGATGACGATGGATCTGCTGGGACTGAGCCGCGACGACATGATCGAAGGCCTCAGCGAGCCGGTCGGGGCGACCGCGATGCTGCTCGAGGCGCAGGACGCGGTGACGCTGTTCATCTGAGACGTCGGGAGTCCATCGCACCCCGACAACCGAGGGCCGGGAGGTTCGAGTCCCCCACCGCCTCCCGGCCCTCTCACGTGACCGATCGACGGTGCGGATCGTCCTCAGCCCTCGGCCAACACGACCCGGAAGGACGCGCCGCCGCCCGGGCGGTCCTCCACCCACGCCCGGCCGCCGTGGAGCTCGGCGAAGCGAGCGACGAGCGACAGGCCGACCCCGACCCCTGGCGAGGCGCTCGCCGGGCCTGGCCCCTGCCGGAAGGGTTCGAAGATCGCGTCCTTGAGGTGATCCGGGATGCCGCTGCCTTCGTCCTCGACGATCAGGAGGATGCCGTCGTCCCGACGCTCCACCCGAACCCAGATGTGTGTGTCCGTCGCCGTGTGCCTCGAGGCGTTGGACAGCAGGTTCTCCACGATCCGCTCGACCTTCGGTGGATCGACGTCGGCCATGAGCTCGGATGGCTCGAACCGGACGTTCCGCCCGCCCAGCTGCTCGAACTCGCGCACGGCCTCGCGCACCAGCGCACCCACGTCCGTCCGGCGCCGCTGGGGGGCGATGATCCCCCGCTGGAGGCGGTCGAGATCCAGCAGGTCCCCGAGCAGCCGCTCGAGTTTGCGAGCGTTCGAGGCGATCCGTTGCAGCAGGTCGATCGCGTCGTCCCGGGGGATGTCCAGGCCCGACTGCTCGAGCGTGACCGCCGAGCCGAGGATCGAGGTGAGTGGCGTTCGCAGCTCGTGGGACACGGCCTCGAGGAAGGTGTTCTTCATCTCGTCGAGCGCGCGCAGGCGTTGGGTCGCCTCTCGCTCCCGATGGAACGCCTCGGAATACTTCTGCTCGCTGCGCCGCAGCGCCTGTTCGGCGCGCGTGCGTTGCGTGACGTCGACGATGAGCCCCCGGACGACCGGCCTGCCTCTCGCATCCGTGGCGACGTGGACGATGTCGCGGAGCCACAGGGTCTCGCCCTCGCGTCCACGGGTCCGGTACTCGAGATCGAGGTCATCGCCGGGGGTCTCGACGGCCGCCCTGAGGATCGCGGTCATCTGCTCTCGGTCGTCCGCCGCGATGTGGTCGCCCCAGCGGTGCGGCAACGCGTCCGCGGCCTCCGTCTCGCGGCCGAGGATCAGGGCGGCGCGTCGCGACAGGAACGTGAAGGTGAGCGTCTGAGGGTCCGCCTCCCAGAAGATCGCATCGAGCGTCTCGGCCAGCTCGTGGAACCGCTCGAGCTCGCTCACGTGGCGAGCGCTCCCGAGCGCGAGCGAGGCGATCTGAGCGATGCCGCGTGCGAGGTCCCGATCGCGTTCGGAGAACGACGCGTCAGGGGCCGCCGCGACCACCACGAGCGCCCCCAGCTCGTCGGGTTCCCACGTCACCGACGCGACGACGACCTCCGACGGCTCGTCCACCAGCCAGAACTCGGCGGGGATCCGCGCGGCGACCTCGCGGGTCACCACGAACGGCTCGTGCAACGATTCGATGTAGGCGCCGGCGAGGTCCGCGGGGATGATGCGGGAGGCCGTGCTCCGTGCCGCCGAAGCGCCGTGTTGCCTGAGCATGGTGAAGTCACCGCTCTTGGGATCTCGCCGGTAGGCGGCGACCACGGCGCATTCGAGGATCGACGGCACGGCCGCCACGACGCGCGCGAAGACGGTCGAGACGTCGCCGGCTCCCGTCAGGGCTTGCGAGAGGCCGAGCAGCGCCGATGCCGTTCGCGCCGCCTGACGCTCCTTCTGCAGCAGGCTGGCGTTCTCGTACGCGACGGCCGCGTGCGATGCGAGGACCTCGAGCACGCGCTGGTCTTCCTCGTCGAACTGGTCGGTCCCGAGGTTCGAGAGCACGATGACGCCCGTCACCTTGTCGCCCACCTTCAAGGGGACGGCCAGGAGCGACTCCTCGATCTCGTCGGTCCCTTCGATCTGCCAGCCCCGCTCGTCGCGGAGCGCGTCGGGGGCGTAGTAGGTGGCTCCCGAGAGCGCCGCGTAGCCGGTGATCCCCTCGCCGAGCATCGTGACCAACTCTTCGTGCGTCTCCGACTCGTATTCGGTGAGTTCCCCGCGGAAGGTCACCGGCCACAGCGTGACGCCATCTCCCTGCAGCAGGTAGATCCGGCAGTTGTGGTAGTCGATGAGCGTCTTCAGCTCGGTGGTGATCGCCTCACCGATCGTATCGACGTCGTCCAGCGCGGTCAGGCGGTTCGCCAGCGCGTGCAGCATCCTGAGTTGCGCAACCGAGCGCAGCTCGTGCTCTTCAACGGATCCGCTGGCGCGGTGGCTGGTCTCGACCATCCCGGTGGAGCCCGACGGGCCCCTCATCCTCTCATGCGTCGGCCGCTCCGAGCCCACACTGAAGCCCCAGGTCGGGGGCCCCTTGGACCACGGGTACCATGTCCTGCGTGAGCACCACGGACGAGGTGACCGCGGGCGCTCCGCCCGCTCCCGTGTTGGAGCTCATCGACGCCAAGGTGCCTCGGGAACGGGCCGACGTCCTGAAGGCGTTCGCGTCGGCCTTCACCCGGCGCCTGTCCCCCGACGATCTGGCCGAACGGACGCCCGATGGGCTCCTGGGGGTGATCTGGGGCGCGTTCGAGCTCGCCGACACCAGGCGGGAGGACGAGTTCGCGGTCCGCGTCTTCGACTCCACGCCGGAGGTCGACGGATACGAGACCTTGGGCACCGTCGTGGAGATCAGCGCGGCTGATTCCCCGTTCCTGTACGACTCGGTGACCGAGGAACTCGGGTCCTGGGGGCTGAACGTCCGCCGGGTGATCCATCCGGTGATCGGGGTCGAGCGCGATGCCGACGGCCGGATCGCGCGGCTCCGTCACGTCCGCGAGACCGACGTCCGAGAGTCCCTGATGCACTTCGAGCTGGAGCAACGGCTCACCGAGCAGGAGCGCAATGAGCTCGAGGGCGCGATCCGCGCGGTGCTGGGCGACGTCCGGCTGGCCGTGCGGGACTTCGAGGCGATGAAGGACGCGGCGCGGCACATGATCGAGATCGCTCGCGCCGGTTCGGCGCTGTACCCGCCGGCCGAGGTCGCCGAGACCGTCGCGTTCCTCGAGTGGCTGCTCGATCTGAACTTCGTCTTCCTCGGCTATCGCGAGTACGACCTCGTCGACCTCCCGCAGGGACGAGCGCTCGCCGCCGCCCCCGGATCGGGGCTCGGCATCTTGTCGAAGGTCGATTGGTCGGCCTACGAGCGACCGGTGCCGCTCGACACGATCGATCCCAACCTCCGGGCGAGGATCGAGGGCGGCGACCTGCTGATCTACTCGAAGACGAACCGGCCTTCGACGGTGCACCGGCGCGCGCGGATGGACTACATCGGCGTGCGCAGGGTCTCGACCGATGGTCGCATCGTGGGGGAGGCGCGGATGGTGGGCCTCTTCACCTCCAAGGCCTACACCGAGCCCGCCGCCAAGACGCCGCTGCTGCATCGCAAGCTCGACCAGATCCTGGAGGCCGAGGATCTGTTCGAGGGATCGCACGACTACAAGGCGGTGGTGTCGATCTTCGAGAGTTTCCCGAAGGACGAACTGTTCGCGGCCACGACCGAGGAGCTCCGGGCGCAGGTCATGGGGCTGCTGCAGCTCCAGGAATCCAAGCACGTCCGCTTGTTCGTCCGACGCGACCTCTACGGACGGAGCGTGTCGCTGCTGGTCGCGATCCCGCGGGAGCGCTTCGACGAGGACGTGCGACAGCGGCTGGAGGAGCTGTTCCTCGAACGGTTCGATGGCACCACGATCGACCACCACGTCTCGCTCACCGAGAGCGACATCGCGCAGCTGCACTTCACCGTCCACGTGGGGCACGGTCAGATCCCCGACGTGTCGTTCGACCGGCTCGAGCGCGACGTCGTGGAGATCGCCCGCACGTGGGACGACCGGCTCCTCGACCGGCTGATCGAGGAGTTCGGGGAGGGGCGCGCCCGGGAGCTGTTCGAGCGCTGGGCGGACCGCCTCCCCGACTACTACAAGGCCTCGACCGACGTCGAGATCGCGTGCGTCGACCTCCTGCGGTTCGACGAGCTGGAAGAGGGGGAGGAGGCCTTCCTGATCGGGCTCGCGAACCAAACCGAGGAGGGGCAGTCGCTCACGCACGTCCGTCTCTACAAGGTGGGCGGCAAGGTCGAGCTCTCCGACTTCGTGCCGACCCTCGAATCCCTCGGCCTGCGCGTGATCGACGAGTGGCCGACCACACTGCTCGGTGAGGAGGGCGATGAGCGTTTCCTGCACGACTTCGGCGTCCTGGGCGCCGATCACCGACCGATCGACGTCGATGCCGCCGGCGACCGGGTCGCGGGCTGCATCGCGGCCGTGTGGCGCGGGGAGTGCGAGTCCGATTCCCTGAATCGTCTGGTCGTCACCGCGGGCATCGACTGGCGCCAGGTGCAGATCCTCCGGGCCTACCGCAAGTACCACCACCGCGTGAACGCGAGCTTCCCGGTCGAGTACAAGAACGACGCGTTCGCCGCGCACCCGGGCGTCGCCGGCTCGCTCGTGCGGCTGTTCGAGATGCGGTTCGATCCGTCTCGGCCGAGGGATCCCGAGGCCGTCGAGGCGCTCGGGGCACAGATCCGCGCGGACCTCGATGCCGTGCGGTCCCTCGAACAGGATCGGATCCTCCGCAACGCGCTGGGCGTCATCGACGCGACCGTACGGACGAACGCCTACGTCCCCGATCGACGGGCGATCGCGTTCAAGCTCCGTTCCGCGACCGTTCCCGAGATGCCGAAGCCGACCCCGTTGTTCGAGATCTTCGTCTACTCACCGGACATGGAGGCGGTGCATCTACGCGGTGGGCGGGTGGCCCGCGGTGGGATCCGGTGGTCGGACCGGCGGCAGGACTACCGGACCGAGGTCCTTGGGCTCCTGAAAGCGCAGATGGTCAAGAACGCCGTCATCGTGCCGACCGGCGCGAAGGGCGGGTTCGTGCTCAAGCACCCCATCACCGATCCGCATGCCCTGCGGGACGAGGGCACGCGGCAGTACGTGACGTTCGTCCGCAGCATGCTGGACGTGACCGACAACCTCGTCGACGGCGCGGTCGTACACCCCGACCACGTCGTCGTACACGACGAGGATGACCCGTACCTCGTCGTCGCGGCGGACAAGGGCACCGCGTCGTTCTCGGACACCGCGAACGCGATCTCGACCGAATACGGGTTCTGGTTGGGGGATGCGTTCGCCTCGGGTGGCTCGACGGGCTACGACCACAAGGAACTCGGCATCACGGCTCGCGGCGCATGGGAGTCGATCAAGCGGCACTTCCGGGAGATCGGGACCGACGTCATGAACGAGCCGTTCACCGTCGTGGGCATCGGCGACATGTCGGGCGACGTGTTCGGCAACGGCATGCTGTATTCGGACCAGATCTGCCTGGTCGCGGCCTTCGACCATCGTCACGTGTTCCTGGATCCGTCGCCGAACCCGGCGATCGGGTACGCGGAGCGCCGTCGGCTGTTCGACCTCGCCGGGTCGAGCTGGGACGACTACGACCGCTCGATGATCTCGCAGGGCGGTGGCGTCTGGCCGCGTTCTGCGAAGTCGATCGAGGTCTCGCCGCAGGCGCGGCTCGCGCTCGGGATCGAGGGGGAGGAGCTCACGCCGAGCGAGCTGATCGCCGCGATCCTGCGCGCCCCGGTCGACCTGCTCTACAACGGTGGTATCGGTACCTACGTCAAGGCCTCGAGCGAGTCCGACACCGACGTGGGCGATCGCGTGAACGACGACCTCCGGGTCGACGGCCGCGACCTCCGGTGCCGTGTGGTGGCCGAAGGGGGCAACCTCGGACTCACCCAGCGCGGCCGGATCGAGTTCGCGCTCGGCGGCGGAAGGATCAACACCGACTTCATCGACAACTCGGCGGGCGTCGACACGTCCGACCACGAGGTGAACCTCAAGATCCTTCTCGGTATGGCCGTCTCCCGCGGGGAGTTCACGACGGACGGGCGGAACGCGCTGCTGTCCGAGGTCGAGGACGACGTGGTCCGCCACGTCCTGTACGACAACTTCCTGCAGGCCCAGATCCTTTCCCAGGAGGCGGTGCTGTCCGCGCACCACATGGAGGCGTACGAGGACCTGATGGTCGGCCTGGAGGCGCAGGACGTGCTCGACCGCGAGATCGAGGCGCTCCCGACCCCGGAGGAGATGGCCGAGCGTCGGCGCTCGAACCGCGGGATGACCCGGCCCGAGCTCGCCGTGCTCCTTGCCTACGCGAAGCAGAGCCTGACCAACGCGCTCCTGTCGTCCTCGCTCCCGGACTCCGCCTACCTCGAGACGGATCTGCGCGGCTACTTCCCGCCGAAGGTGGTCGAGCGGTTCGGCCCGCTGTTGAACGAGCACCCGCTTCGCCGCGAGCTGATCGCGATGCTTGTCGCGAACGACGTCGTCAACTCGCAGGGGATCACGTTCGTCTCGCGCGTCGTGACGGAGACCGGCGCGGAGGCGCCCGACGTGACGCGCGCGTACCGGATCGCTCGAGACGTCACCGGAGCCGTCGCGCGTTGGGAGGAGATCGAGGCGCTCGTCGGCTCGCTCGAGCCGGCCCTGCTGGACGACCTCATGACCGGCGTCGACGGGCTGGTCGAGGTGACGGCACGCTGGTACTTGCAGCACACCCCGGGGCAGCTCGGCCGGGCGATCGAGGCGCACGCCGACCCGTACCGGGCGTTCACCGAGGCCGTGGCGACGGTCGCGCCGGCCGGGTGGCGGCAGGAACGGGAGCGCGCGGCGTGGGCCCTGATGGACCGGGGAGTGCCGGAGGCCGTCTCGCTGGGCCACGCCTGGCAGCCGTTCCTGGTGCACGGCCCGAACGTCGCGGAGGTGGCGGCCGCCACGGGCCGCTCGATCGGGGACGTCACGCGCGCGTTCTTCCTGGTGGGCGAGGCCGTCTACGTCGACTGGCTCGAATCGCGCCTGTCGGGGGTCTCGGCGACCACGAGGTGGCACCGCTGGGCGCTCCAGGCGCTGGAGGACGACCTTCGGCTGCTCCGCCGTCGGGTGGTCGAACACGTGCTGAGCCAGGGGGATGGAACGCTCCCGGTCGAGGATGCCGTCGCGGCGTTCCTCGCCGAACGGGCCGAGGTGATGACCCGGCTCGGGCGCTTCATGCGGGGGATCGCGCTGGAGGAGGCGAGCGACCTCGCGGCCCTCACGGTCGCGGTCCGGCATGTCCGGAGCCTCTCGGCCTGATGCCGTCGAGGTGCTTGCAGCGTCGGTCGGGGCCGGTACCCTCGGCCCCGTGGGAGCAGAACCGCGCGATCTCGCGCCCGAACCGGACGAACGCACACGCGCGGTGCTGGATTTCGAGCGTTCCTGGTGGCAGGAGGGGGGCTCCAAGGAACGCTTGATCCGCGAGCGTTTCGGTATCTCCGCCACGAGGTATCAGCAGCTCCTGATGCGGGCGATCGATCTCCCCGAGGCGCTCAGGTATGACCCGATGCTGGTGCGTCGGCTGCGCCGGCTCCGGGAGTCGCGCAGGCGCAAGCGCCTCGCGCGGCGGCTTGGGCTTCCTTCCTAGCCCGGGGTAGGATGGGCTCGCACCAGCCACCGACCAACAGGAGCTTCTACCTCTCCTTGGCCGCCAGCACGCTCCGTTTCGCGATCATCGTCGCCCTCGTGATCGGGGGCATCGTCGTGATCGATCAGGCCTTCCCCGCGCAGACGTCGGGCGGCGAGGGAGACGGCTCCGACCTGCCGATCACGGGCGGCACGGTCGGCGCCACCGGTGAGACCGGGGAGACCGGGGCGGCCGGAGCCACACCCACCGGCGCGACGGGGACGGCGACGGAGCCGAGCCCGACGATCGTCGGTGTCAGGATCGCCGTGTTCAACGGCACCGAGGTCAGTGGCCTCGCCGGCGAGACCCAGACGAAGCTCGTGGACGAGTACGGCTACATCGCTACGCAGGACCCGGCCGATGCTCCCGCCGCCTACCCGGTCACCACGATCTACTTCAACGCGCCCAAGGACAAGGTCGAAGCCGAGTACCTCGCGAGCGACTTCTTCAAGAAGCTCGACGGGGTGGAGGTGGTCAAGCTCGAGCCTGGCACCGCGGACATCGACCCGTCGACCCAGCTCGCGATCTTCCTCGGAACCGACTACGCGACGCTCACCTCGACCTGATCTCGCGACACTCCGGGACCGGGCGAGCGTGGCCGGGATCGCGCTCGACTTCGACGGCACGTTGGCCGAGATCGTGGCACGCCCCGAGCTGGCGCGTCCCGTCGAAGGGGCCCGGGGTGCGCTCGCGGCGCTCGTCGAGCGCTACCGGACCGTCGCGGTCGTGACGGGGCGCCGATCCGACGAGGTGGCGGCGCTGGTCGATGTCCCGCACGTGACGTACATCGGCCTGTACGGGTTCGAGGCGGAGGCTCCCGAGCTGGTGACCGCGGTCGTTCCCCGGGCCGAGTCGGCGGCCGTCCGTGTGCCGCGGGCCTGGGTGGAGGACAAGGGTGGTTCGATCGCGGTCCATTACCGTCAGGCGCCCGACCCCGCGGCCGCCCGGGCCGCGCTCCTGGTCGCCCTCCAGCCGGTGGCGACCGAGTCCGGTCTCGCGATCATCGAAGGCAAGATGGTGATCGAACTCGTCCCGTCCGACCGGCCGATGAAGGGTGCGGCGGTGGAGCGCATCGCGGGCGAGCACGGGCTCGAGGCGGTGCTCTACGCGGGCGACGACCACGCTGATCTCGACGCGTTCGCGGGCCTCGACCGGCTGGCAACGTTGGGGCTGCTGACCGTGCGGGTCGCCGTACGGGGAGAGGAGACGCCCGCGACCTTGATCGGTTCGGCCGATCTGGTGACCGAGGGGCCGGCCGGGCTCGTCGGACTCCTGCGGACGCTCTAGCGCCGTCTGCGCCTGACGCGCTCGAGATCCTCCAGCTGGCCCCCCACCCATCGGGCCGGCGGGTTCGCCAGCACCAGCCGGGACAAGCCACGCGAACGTCGCGTGCGCTCGTCCACGGGCATCGTGAGCGCCAGCTCCAGCGCGTCCGCCATCTCGTCCAGATCGAACGGGTTGACGGGCAGGGCGTATCGGCCCAGGCGCCCGTAGGCGCCCGCGTTGCGTGACAGGACCAGCACCCCGCGCCTGCGGTTGAGCAGGGGCCCTTCCATGGCGACCAGGTTCATGCCGTCGATGACGGGGTTCACGAACAGGACGTCGTACAGGCCGTAGGCGGCGATCGCGCCCACGTAGTCGTCCTTCAGGCGGAGCTCGATCGGCGTCCACCCGTCACGACCGAGGGCGTCGTTGACCCGGCGAGCCTCCGCCAGGCACGCCTCGGTGTACTCCCGGTACTCGGGCAGCTCCATGCGCGAGGGCGACAGGAGCGCGAGGAACCGGACGCGCCCGATCCACGAGGGGTTGCGACGCAAGAAGAGCTCGTAGGCCTGGAACCCACGAACGATGTTCTTGGTGAGCTCCAGGCGGTCCACGCGCAGGATCAGGCGGTTGTTGTCGCGCCACTTGTTGAGTGCGGTCCGGAGGCTGCGGACGCGAGGCGTCGCCGCCTCCTCGCGCATCGCGCGGCCGTCCACCGAGATGGGATGGATCCTGACGACCACCTGTCGGCCCTCGGTCACGATCCGCGAGCGGGCGAGGTCGACCCGCGCCCCGGGGAGCTGACGGGCGGAGAGCAGGAAGTTCTCGGCCCAGGCCGGCGAGTGGAAGCCGAGGACGTCGGCGCCGAGCAGCCCACGCAGGACCTGGTCGTGGATCCGGGCCGGGAGCATCCGGAAGTAGGTCGGACCGCCGATCGAGGTATGCGAGAAATGCGCGATCAGCGCGCCGGGAACGAGCTCGCGCAGCATCCGCGGAACCAGCGAGAGGTGGTAGTCCTGGATCAGGAACGCAGTGTCCCCGCCGAGCGCCGCACCTTCTTCGGCGAGGGCGGTCGCGAACCGTCTGTTCACCTCCACGTACTGATCCCAGGCCTGTTCGACGTCCGGACCGAACGAGGGCGTCGTGACCGTGTCCCACAGGTAGTGGTGCGCGAACCACAGCATGCCGTTCGAGATGCGGTTGTAGTACCCATCGTAGATGTCGGGCGGGATGTCCAGGTACCGCAGCCGGTACGAGACGTCCCCCTCGGCGTGGTCGATGCGCCCGCCGTTGGACGCGGCGACCATCTCACGGTCGCCCTCGGACATCGCGGCCGCCACCCAGACGCCCTCGGCCTCGATCAGGGCGCTCGACAGCGCGGTGACCAGTCCGCCGGATCCGCGGCGGGCCCGGAGCCCCTCACGCGTCGTGCGTTCGAACGTGAGGGGTCCTCGGTTGGAGGCGACGATGAGCGGCGGGCTCATACCGTGATCCGCGAGATCAGCCGGAGGGTGTCCTCGATCTCACGGAGGCACAGGAACTCCTTCCGAACGCGTTCGCGCCCCGCCTCGCCCATCGCCTTGCGCCGCTCGGGATCGCGGAGCAGCTCCACCACGCGTTCGGCGCACTGGCCGATCCCATCGACGAGGTAGCCGCTCACCCCGTCTTCGATCTGGAGCCGGATCCCACCCACGTCGCCGCCGATCACGGGCTTCCACTTCCACATCCCCTCGGCGACCACCAGCCCGAAGCCCTCCCGCAGCGACTTCTGCACGATCACGTCCGATGCTCGCTGGAACGCGTTGACGGCGCTGTCGCCGACCCCGCTCAGGTTGGTGAGCAGGTGGATGTCCGGATCACCCGCGGCATGTTCGGTGGTGAGATCGAGGTACCGGATGCCCTCCGGATCGTCGTGGGCGAGCGATCCGACCATCGCCAGCTGGACCTCGGGGATCTCTCGCCGTATCAACCGGAAGGCGTCAATGACGCCGAGCGGGTCCTTCCACGGATCGAACCGAGAGACCTGCGTGACGAGTGGGCGATCGGGATCGACGCCGAACGGCGTGAGGACGCCACGCCACGTCGACTCCATCATCGGCGCGTTCTTCGGGCTGAGCGGGTCGATCGAGGGGGGGATGAACGCCTTGATCGGGCCCAGGACCCCCGGCTGCACGTACTCCTCGGCCGTGAAGATCGCCGCGTCGAAACGGTTGATGATCGGCTCGAAGAAGTCCCAGACGGGTCGGTACGGGGCCGAGAGATCGATGTGACAGCGCCAGATCCATCGGCCCTTGCGGCGGGCGCTCTCCTCCAGGACCTGCAGGATCGCCGCGGGTTGCGGGTCGTGCACGAGGACGACGTCGAAGTCGTGGGGCAGCTCGGCCGCGTTCGCGTGCATCCGTTCCCAGTACGTCTCGCGCATCTCGTCGTCGATCTGCGTCTCGGCGCCCTGGAGCGCGTTGTGCACGGCCTTCGTCACGTTGAAGAAGCGGTCCGACCCCTCGATCACGACCCATGCCGTCTCGACGCCGAGGTCGTTCATGAGAGGGACCTGCGTCTGCAGCAGCTCGGAGACGCCGCCCCCGTAGGCGGTGCTGCTGACGTTCAGGACGCGCAACCCCGGGAGCTGGCGCGCGGCGTCGCGGAGCCGGTCGACGGCCTCCTCGCCCGCCGCCTCAGCGTACTCGGACACGTGCTTGGGCTGGATCGGGACGATCGGGAGCACGCTTCGAGTCTACTGGGGCAGGGGCCCGCGGCCGGAACGGGCGGCCGGAGCGATCAGGAACCGAGCTGGGCGAGCTCCCCCTGCCGGCGGCGCGACCGCTCGCCGGTCGACATCGCCCGGGCTCGCTCCGCGATCCCGACGAGGTCCACGGGGGAGAACGGCTTGGTCAGGTACTCGGAGCACCCGGCGGGCCTTGCGGTCTTCGAGCTGCGTCTTCGCCGTCAGCAAGATCACCGGTACGTCACGCGTCTGGTCGTCGTTCGCGAGCGTCCCGAAGACCGAGATGCCATCGATCTTGGGGAGCATCACGTCGAGCACGGCCATCCGGTCCTTCCCGCAGGGCGAGCTCGAGGCCCGCCTCGCCGTTGGACGCCTCGAGCACCTCGTGGCCGGCGAGCTCGAGGTTCCCCCGGCGCAGCATCAGGACGTCCGGCTCGTCGTCGATCACCAGGACCCGCATCTCGTCGCTCCGTCCATAGACCACCTGCTCCTGGGGGTATCGGTCGGAGCGGGGGCACACCGAATGGCCCGACAGGACATCTCTGACTCGCCCGGGGCATCCCCCGTGCCTGCGGGCACGCGAGGCTCGTTGACACCCCAAGGGGCCCTTCCTACATTGGCCAGGGAGCCACGGATGCTGAAGATCTCGCAGAAGCTCGAATACGCGATGCGGGCCATGATCGAGCTGTCGATGCGCCGGGAAACCGGCGCCCTCGTGCCCGCCAGGGAGATCGCGGAGTCGCAACAGATCCCCGTCCGGTTCCTCGAGCAGCAGCTGGGCGCCCTCCACAAGGCCGGCCTCGTCGAGAGCTTCCGCGGCGCCGGCGGCGGGTGCCGCCTGGCCAAGGACCCGTCCCAGATCACCGTGGCGCAGATCGCCGACGCGATCGAGGGGCGGCTCTACCCGATGTTCTGCCTCGAACCCACCGACCACACCTGCTTCGCGGACTCACGCTGCGGCCTCCAGGGCTTCTGGGGGGAGGTTGCCCTCGCGATCGACGGGGTCTTCCAGCGGACGACGGTCGCCGACCTCGCCGAGCGCCATCAACGCACCGCCGGCCCCACGGTCTTCACGTCCGAGCAGCTCCTGTCGGGGCTGAACTAGGCGTCGCCGGCGCCGACGCCGGCGGTTCCTCGGGCCGTGGTTCGTGCCTGGGCGAACCCGGAGGAACCCGCTCCGGGTGGGGCGGGTCTTACGCGTCGCTCTTGCCCAGGATGCGCATCACCTTCGTCCCGCACTTCGGGCACGTGCCCTGAGCAGCCTTCCGACCGTTCTTGAGCTCGACGACCGTACCCTCGAACTGGACCTTCTCGCGGTCCTTCACGCAGTACCCCTCGTACGTGGCCACGTGGGCCTCCTTCCCCCCGCAGGGTTCGAGGCCGCCTCCATGGCGGCCTCGTAGGCACGATGCTGGGGCCTGCTAGGCACGGATGCAAGCACCTGCACGCCCAATCCCGGAGATGCCCTTCGAGGCCGCCCGGCCGTACGATGCGGACGGTCGCATCACACGAGAGGGGCTTGACGCATGGCGGACGCCGAACAGCACATCGCAGCGCTGCTCTCAGAGGTACGTGTGTTCGAGCCGCCCGAGGAGTTCCGCTCCCGTGCGGTCGTCCAGGACCGCACGGTCTACGACCGTTCTGAGGCCGATCACGAGGCGTTCTGGGCGGAACAGGCCGATCGCCTTGGGTGGGTCAGGCGTTGGGACCGGGTCATGAACTGGACCCCTCCGTGGGTCCGGTGGTTCGAGGGAGGGCAGCTCAACGCCTCGTACAACTGCCTCGACCGCCACGTCGAGGCGGGCGGAGGCGACAAGGTCGCGTACTACTGGGAGGGCGAGCCCGGGGAGGAACGGGCGATCACCTATCGGGAGCTGCTCGAGGAGGTCTGTCGCTTCGCGAACGCCCTCAAGTCGCTCGGGGTGCGGAAGGGCGATCGGGTGGCCATCTACCTCGGCATGGTCCCCGAGCTGCCCGTCGCCATGCTCGCGTGTGCTCGGATCGGCGCCCCGCACTCGGTCGTGTTCGGTGGCTTCTCTTCCGAGTCGCTGCGAGATCGCATCAACGATGCGGGTGCCAAGGTCCTGGTGACGTCCGACGGAGGCTACCGTCGCGGCTCGGTGGTGCACCTCAAGGCCAACGCGGACGAGGCCCTCAAAGAGTGCCCGACGATCGAGCACGTGATCACCGTACGGAGGACCGGGGGGGACCACCCGTTCATCGAGGGACGCGACGTCTGGTACCACGAGCTCATCGAGGCCCAGCCGCCCGTGTGCGAGCCGGAGGCGATGGACTCGGAAGATCCGCTGTACCTGCTGCACACGAGCGGCACGACCGGGAAGCCCAAGGGCATCGTCCACACGACGGGCGGGTACCTCACCCAGGTCGCGGCGACCCACCGGATGATCTTCGACATCCATGAGGACGACGTGTATTGGTGCGCCGCGGACATCGGGTGGGTGACGGGGCACTCCTACATCGTGTACGGGCCGCTGGCGAACCACACGACCGGGATCATCTACGAGGGTGCACCGGACTGGCCCGACAAGGACCGCCTGTGGCAGATCGTCGAGAAGTACCGGGCCACGATCCTGTACACGGCCCCGACCGCGATCCGGGCGTTCATGCGGTGGGGTACCGAGTACCCGGAGAAGCATGACCTGTCATCGCTGCGCCTGCTCGGTTCCGTCGGAGAGCCGATCAACCCCGAAGCCTGGGTCTGGTACTGGACCTACATCGGTGGGGAGCGGTGCCCGGTGGTGGACACATGGTGGCAGACGGAGACCGGTTCGATCCTGATCACACCGCTGCCCGGGATCACGCCTCTCAAGCCGGGCTCCGCGACGTTCCCGTTCCCCGGGATCGTCGCCGACGTCGTGGACGAGAACGGGGCGACCGTGCCCCTCGGGGGCGGCGGCTACCTGGTCCTGAAGCGGCCCTGGCCCTCGATCGCCCGGACGATCTGGGGTGACCCGGACCGCTACGTCCAGACCTACTTCTCGAAGTACGGACCGGAGACCTACGTGGCCGGCGACGGCGCGAAGCGGGACGAGGACGGGTACTTCTGGCTGCTGGGACGGATCGACGACGTCATGAACGTCGCCGGTCACCGGCTCTCCACGTACGAGATCGAGAGCGCGCTCGTCGACAACCCGAAGGTGGCCGAGGCCGCGGTGGTGTCCCGGCCGGACGAGCTGGTCGGTGAGGCGATCGTGGCGTTCGTCACCCTGAAGAGCGGGTACGAAGGCGACGAAGCGGTCGCCACCGAGCTCCGGGATCACGTCGCCCAGAAGATCGGGAAGATCGCGAGACCGCACGGGATCATCTTCACGGCCGACCTCCCGAAGACCCGGTCCGGGAAGATCATGCGCAGGCTGCTCCGAGACGTCGCGTGCGGGCGACCGTTGGGAGACGTCACCACCCTGGCGAACGCGGAGATCGTCGAACAGATCCACGAGATGGTGGACACGAGCGGCACCGACGAGTGACGTGCATCGAGGTCTCGCGGTCGTCGCGGTCGTCGCCGCCCTGACCGGGCCCTCCGGGGCCGCCGCGCGGCCGCTCGAACCTTCCGGACCGTCCGGATGCACGATCTCGGGGACCGACGGGAACGACGTCCTGCGCGGGACCTCCGGCCACGACGTGATCTGCGGCCGTAACGGGGACGATGCGATCGTCGGGTTCGGCGGCGCCGACCGGATCGTGGGGGGCCGCGGCAACGATCGCATCGACGGCGGTCCCGGCGCGGACGATCTCAGCGGGGGTCGGGGAGCCGACCTGGTCACCGGCGGTGGGGGGGACGACCGGGTGGACGGCGGGCCCAGCCGGGATGCGGTCAGGGGCGACGCCGGATCGGACGTCGTCCAGGGCGGCCGGGGTCGCGATCTCTGCGTGGCGACGGACGACGGCATCGGCGGGAACGACGTCGCGAACGGGGGGCCGGGACGGGACGTCTACCACGCCGACGTGGGGGACGTCCTCGTGAGCGTCGAGACGGCGCGCAGCTGCTGACCAGAGTTGTTCGGACGGCGACGGCGCCCGAGGCCGAAGCCTCGAGCGCCGTCGCGTCGACCCGGAGCTCTTACGGGCCGCTCGTGTAGCCGAAGATGTCGGTGTTCCCGAACGTTGCGTCGCAGTCTTGCTGGACCTCTGGCGTGCCGGCCAGGGACAGGGTGCCCTGCACGTCCGCGCGCCACTCATCCACCGCGTCGCAGGTTGCCCCGTCGCGGACGTCGTTCCACACGGCTACGCCGTATCCGCCGAGCGCGGAGGCGTACACGTAGTCGCCGAGGAACTCGAGCACCAGATTGTTCTGCGCCGACGCGCGAGGATCGCCGTCGGCGCCGCGATGGACCTCGGTCCAGCCGTCGGGAGAGCCGTCGTCGCCGATGGTCGTGTGGAGCATGACGCCGACGAGGTTGCGCGCGTCGGTCGTATCGTCAACGAACTCGCTGGTGAAGGCGTTGTAGACGAGCCACGCGTCGGTCCCGTCCGGCGAGATGGCGACGGCCGAGTAGTACCCGCGATCACCGTCCGTCTCCACGGCCTCGGGCTCGCTCCACGTGTTGCCCCCGTCGGTCGAGAAGCTGAAGAGGACGTGGACGGGCGAGAAGCCAGGCCCCGTCGCATCCGCGCCGTCGACCCAGGTGCGGTAGATCACGTCGGTCGCGCCGTCACCGGTGGGAGCGCCGTTGGCGATGTCGACGCTCGGCGCCGAGGACAGGTCGTCGCGCGCACCCGCGAGCCCATCCATCACGCACCGGAAGCCCGGGGAGGCGAACATCACCTCGAAGCACGTGTCGGTGGGGATCCGATGTCGATGGACTTCTTCCAGGTGTGTCCGCCGTCGAACGAGCGGATCATGATGTGGGCACCTTGTCAGGGCTGGCCGACCGCGAACTGGTTCGCGAACACGTACACGATCCCTTCGCTGTCGGTTCGGACGGTGCACCCCGACCGCCCGAACCCCTTCTTCTCGTTGAACGGGTTGTTCGTGGCGTCGGTCACCTGCTTGTTGATCCATGTGTCGCCGCCGTCGGTGGAGGTCGCCACGACGAGGGGCGTGGGAAGGCGTTCCCGCGGCTCAGGCTCTTGAACGTGGCGACACGGACGTAGGCGTTGCCGAAGAACGGGCTGTTCTCGGCGTTGTCGACCCACACCTGCTCCTTGTCGGAGAAGACGGTCGGGTTCTGCTTCGAGGCGATCACCGGGTCGTACCAGTTGCCCTGGTCGGCGATGATGTCCGGCGCCGTCGTCTCTGTCACGTCGGCCGGGAAGTCGAGCCTCGACACGGCGATCGCCTCCGCCCCGCTGAACGAGAGCGGACCGGGGGTCGTCTGGTTGGAGGCCAGGTTCGCGTAGACCCGGTGCGGTACCCCCTCGCGTCCGGTTCCGAACCTGCCCAGGTCACTGTGCCCCCCGCCCTGGTCTCCTGGCATCGCCGTGTCAGCGCCGCCTTGCCATCCGCCGGCCGGCGTGGGTACCATTCGTTAGCACTCGGTCATCGAGAGTGCTAGCAGTCTTCGACGGCATCTGCGCAGAGCAGACCGGGCGGTACCGAGCAGGAGGAGGAAGCGATGGGAGCGAAGCTCATCACGTACGACGAGGAGGCCCGACGCGCGCTCGAGCGGGGGATGGACCAGCTCGCGAACGCGGTCAAGATCACCCTCGGGCCCAAGGGCCGCAACGTGGTCCTGGAGAAGAAGTGGGGCGCCCCCACGATCACCAACGACGGCGTCTCGATCGCCAAGGAGATCGAGCTCGAGGAGCCGGTCGAGAAGATCGGCGCCGAACTGGTCAAGGAGGTCGCGAAGAAGACCGACGACGTCGCGGGTGACGGCACCACGACGGCGACGGTGCTGGCCCAGTCGATCGTCAAGGAGGGCCTGCGCAACGTCGCGGCCGGCGCCAACCCCATGGCGATCAAGCGCGGCATCGAGCGCGCCGTCGAACTCGCCGTGGAGAGCATCAAGAACCAGTCCAAGGAGGTCGAGCAGAAGGAGGAGATCGCCCACGTCGGCGCCATCTCCGCCGCCGACCCCGAGATCGGCGAGCAGATCGCCGAGGCCGTCGACAAGGTCGGCAAGGACGGCGTGATCACGGTCGAGGAGTCCAACACCTTCGGCATGGAGCTCGAGCTCGTCGAGGGCATGCGGTTCGACAAGGGCTACATCTCGGCGTACTTCGTCACGGATCCGGAGCGGATGGAGACGGTCGTCGAGGAGCCCTACATCCTGATCGCGAACTCCAAGGTCTCGGCGGTGAAAGACCTGCTTCCGGTCCTCGAGAAGGTCATGCAGAGCGGCAAGCCGCTCCTGGTCATCTCCGAGGACGTGGAGGGCGAGGCCCTCGCGACGCTCGTCGTGAACAAGGTCCGCGGCACCTTCCGCTCGGTGGCGGTCAAGGCCCCCGGGTTCGGCGACCGTCGCAAGGCGATGCTCCAGGACATCGCGATCCTCACCGGAGGCACCGTGATCTCGGAGGAGGTCGGCCTGAAGCTGGAGAACGCGACCCTGGATCTCCTCGGCACCGCCCGCAAGGTCATGGTCACCAAGGACGACACCACGATCGTGGAGGGCGGCGGCAAGGAAGAGGACATCAAGGGCCGCATCAACCAGATCAAGGCCGAGATCGACAAGACCGACTCCGACTACGACCGCGAGAAGCTGCAGGAGCGCCTGGCGCGTCTGGCCGGCGGCGTCGCGGTCATCAAGGTCGGCGCCGCGACCGAGGTCGAGCTGAAGGAGAAGAAGCACCGCATCGAGGACGCCGTGCAGTCCACGAAGGCGGCCGTGGAGGAGGGCGTCGTGCCCGGCGGCGGCGTCGCGCTGCTGAACGCCCAGGCGGCGCTGGACAAGGTGGACCTCGAGGGTGACGAGCTGACCGGCTCACTCATCGTGCGGCGCGCGCTCGAAGAGCCCATCAAGCAGATCGCGGCCAACGCCGGTCTCGAGGGCGGCGTGGTCATCGAGAAGGTCCGCGCGCTCGACATCGGGACCGGTCTGAACGCCGCGACAGGCGAGTACGAGGACATGTTCAAGGCCGGCATCATCGACCCGACCAAGGTCACGCGGTCCGCGCTGCAGAACGCGGCGTCGATCGCGGCCCTGTTCCTGACCACCGAGGCGGTCGTAGCCGAGAAGCCGGAGAAGGAGAAGGCTCCGCCCATGCCTGGCGGCGGCGACATGGACTTCTGAGGTCCGGTCGATCGCAGCGTCTCGAAGCGGCCCTCTGCGGAGGGCCGCTTCGTTTCGTGGGGTGAACCACCGC
>JBAVEY010000022.1:0-2928 GCA_049587975.1 Actinomycetota bacterium
GTACTCGTTGGCCGGGTCCTGGCCCGGGCCGTAGACGTTGAAGTAGCGCAGTGACACCGTCGGCGTCCGGAACGAGAGCCACCACGACCGACAGTAGGCCTCTCCGGCCAACTTGCTTGCGGCGTAAGGCGATCGGAGCAGAGGCACCATGTCTTCGTTCAGCGGGAAGGTCTCCTGATCCCCGTACACCGAGGAAGATGAGGCGAACACCACTCCGGGCGCGCATCTCGCGCCGCGAGCAGGACGTTCAGGGTGCCGCGAACGTTGACGTCGGTGGTCGCCTCGGGTTGAGCGATCGAGCGAGGGACCGAACGCATCGCACCTTGGTGGAAGATGACGCTGCATCCGGCGGCGGCGGCCCGTACCGCGCCCTCGTCCCGAAGGTCTGCCTCCACGAACCGAACGTCGGGCACGTCCGCCAGGTTCTCGATGTTGCCGTCGGGGAGATCGTCGAGGCCGACGACCTCCTCCCCGTCGGCGACGAGGCGGCGGCACAGATGCGAGCCGATGAACCCGGCAGCGCCGGTGACGAGCATCCTCGTCGCGCCGGCAGCCTACCTGCGGATCTCTCCCGCGAGCGGTCGCCTCCGTGGCGCCGACGTCAATGCATGTGGCCGTGACCAGCGCCGGCCGGCTCTTCCTCCTCCTCCGGCTTCTCGACCACCGCACTCTCGACGGTCATGACGATCGCAGCGATCGAGGCCGCGTTCTGCAACGCCGAGCGGGTGACCTTGGCGGGATCGAGGATCCCGGCCTTGAACATGTCGACCCATTCCCCACGGGCAGCGTCGTATCCGCGTGAGTCGCCCTCGGTGCGGATCCGCTCGACGATCACGGCCCCCTCGACGCCGGCGTTGTCGGCGATCAGGCGCGCGGGGTCGGACAGCGAGTCCCGGACGATCCTCGCTCCGGTCGCCTCGTCACCGGTGAGGTCGATCTTGTCGAGGGCAGCCTCGGCGCGGATCAGGGCTACACCGCCGCCCGCCACGATCCCCTCCTCGATCGCGGCCCGGGTCGCAGAAAGCGCGTCCTCGATCCGGTGCTTCTTCTCCTTGAGCTCGACCTCGGTGGCGGCTCCAACCTTGACGACCGCGACGCCACCCGCCAACTTGGCGAGGCGTTCCTGGAGCTTCTCGCGATCCCAGTCGGAGTCGGTCTTGTCGATCTCGGCCTTGATCTGGTTGATGCGGCCCTTGACCGCGTCTTGGGCGCCTCCGCCCTCGACGATGGTCGTGTCGTCCTTCGTCACGACGACCTTGCGCGCGCCGCCCAGGAGCTCGAGTCCGACGTTTTCGAGCTTCAGGCCCACCTCCTCGCTGATGACCTCCGCGCCGGTGAGGGTCGCGATGTCCTGCAGCATCGCCTTGCGGCGATCGCCGAACCCCGGGGCCTTGACGGCCACCACGTTGAACGTCCCGCGGATCTTGTTGACGACGAGGGTGGCGAGCGCCTCCCCCTCGACGTCCTCGGCGACCACCAGCAACGGACGCCCGGCCTGGACCACCTTCTCCAGCAGCGGGAGCAGCTCCTGGACGCTGCCGATCTTCTTGTTCACGAGCACGACGTACGGCTCCTCGAGGACCGCCTCCATGCGCTCCTGGTCGGTCACGAAATACGGCGAGATGTAGCCCTTGTCGAACTGCATCCCCTCGACGAACTCGAGCTCCATGCCGAAGGTGTTGGACTCCTCCACCGTCACGACCCCGTCCTTGCCGACCTTGTCCAGGGCCTCGGCCAGCACGTCGCCGATCGCCGGATCGGCGGCCGAGATGGACGCCACGTTCGAGATGTCCTCTCGCGAACCGACGTCCTTGGCCTGATCCTTGATCGCGTCGACGGCGACGGTGACGGCCTTCTCGATCCCGCGCTTGAGGGCCATGGGGTTCGCGCCGGCCGCGACGTTGCGCATCCCACGGTGGACCATCGCCCGGGCGAGCACGGTCGCCGTCGTGGTGCCGTCACCCGCCACGTCGTTGGTCTTGGTGGCAACCTCCTTGGCGAGCTGCGCGCCCATGTTCTCCCACGGGTCCTCGAGCTCGACCTCCTTGGCGATCGTGACGCCGTCGTTCGTGATGGTCGGCGCGCCCCACTTCTTGTCCAGGACCACGTTGTGACCCTTCGGACCGAGCGTGAGCGCCACGGTGTCGGCCAGCTTGTTCACGCCGGCCTCGAGCGAGCGGCGGGCGTCCTCACTGAACTTCAACAGCTTGCTTGCCATGAGACCTCCTCGGTGACGGAACGGGGGCCGGCCGGTTCACGGCCCGCCCCCGTCCGAACGATGATCGTCGTTACTTGGCGATGATGGCCAGCACGTCGCGAGCCGACAGGATCAGGTACTCGTCCCCCTCGACCTTGACCTCGGTGCCGCCGTACTTCGAGTAGATGACGGTGTCCCCGACGGCGACGTCCAGAGGAACCCGCTGCCCCTCCTCGAACCTGCCAGGGCCCACCGCCACCACGGAGCCCTCCTGGGGCTTCTCCTTGGCGGTGTCGGGGATCACGATGCCCGAGACCGTCTTCTCTTCCTCTTCACCGGGCTTGACGACGATCCGGTCCTCCAGGGGCTTCAGGTTGAAGTCCTTCTTGGCCATCTCTTCCTCCTTAGCGTTAGCACTCCGCTACCGTGAGTGCTAACAGGATATCGGGGCGAGTGCCAGGGGTCAACGCGACCCTCCTGCTCAGGCGTCCGGCCCAGGTCGGGGCTCCCGATTCGAGACCTTGGCCTCGAATCACCCGCGAACGGCACCGGCCATGGATGCCGGACGTTTCGCTTCCGGGTGGGTCGACCATGGAGGAACTCCAGCACCGGCGGCATGCGCGCATCGCTGCCGCCGCCCGCACGGCGTCCACCGTACCGTTCCAGCCTTCGTCGACGTAGACCGCTCTACCCCGTGGGCCGCATGTGACGTCGCGCATGCGAGCGTAGGG
>JBAVEY010000023.1:0-8766 GCA_049587975.1 Actinomycetota bacterium
GGGTAGTCCGCGCTCTCGGGAGTCCACTTGACGGTCCAGTAGAACTGGGTCGCTTGCCCGAGCAGATCCTTCTGAAGGAGGATGCACTGCAGCGATCCAGGGGTGCATCCGGCGGTGACACCGGGACCGGACTCCAGGTTGTACGGGATCGGCGTGCATGGCTCACCGTTGGCATTCTCGAGGCGATCCAGGGTGCTCGAAGGCTCCCCAGGGTCACCTTCCGTCGCCTGGCTCGGCCCGTCCCCGGATGGGCAGTCCAGGATCCCATCGGCGTCGACCAGGTGGAACAGCGTGTCAGTTGTGCCGGCCAACTTCGAGCTCAGAGTGAAATCGACGTCGCCACCGCACTCCGTCGCATCCGCGGGATCGCACGGTGCCGTTCCGTCCGCCCCTCCTTCGAGGGAGGCGCCACCTGTGGTTGGGGTGAAGACGAGACAGTTGACGAGCGTCTCCGGTGTCGCTCCGATCGTGTTCGTATCCGGCGTCGCCTTGGGGAACCGGATCCGGTAGTTGTCGCCATCCGCCGAGTCAGGCCCGGAGTCCGAGCCCACCGTGTTGTACGTCTCCGACGTCGTCACGGGCGCGCCTGCGGACGGCGGGCACGACCCGCTCACCAGGTAGCCGTCGACCCGGAAGTTCGCGCTGAACTTCCCCTCCATGTCGATCTCGGCGTAATCGATCACCTTCCCCTTCAGAGCGTCGCCGAGTCGCAGGGCGAGCGCCTGGCCCGGGGAGTCGATCCTGCCGCAGGGCTGGCCGTTCCCCTCGCTCTTCGAACCCACGCCGATCGCGTCGCTCACGAAACCGGTGAACGGGTTCGAGTTGTTGGTGGACGGCGGGGAGAAGGTCGCGAGGGAAGGGGTGCCGAGCGCGATCTTACAACCCTGTCCGTTCCCGATCGATTGCTTATCGGTGGCCGCGATCGGTAGGTAACCGCCAGCGTTGTTGGGGTCCGGTTTCTGGAACCCGAAGTAGTCCTGAGGCGTCCCCGAGGAGCCCAGATGCAGGCGCAGCACGCCGCCGTCTCCCAAGGTGCCTGTCGAGCCTTGTCCCTGCGGATCGGCCGTGGCCGTTCCCTGCAGGGGCAGTGCGAAGAGCGCGACCACCATCGCGCTGGCGGCGGCGAGGAGCTTCGATCGGCGTGACGCGAACAGTGAGCCAACGGACCATGTCATGGGCGTATGACCTTTCGGTTCATGGGTCTCCCGGCGGGGGGTCCCGGACGCACGTACGGTATGGGGTGTCGGCCGTTTTGGCAAGCCGACGTAGGGCGAACGGCCGACGATGAGACGAAAGCCTTAGGCCATTTGCCCTAAAGGACCGGGAGGTACCGCTCGAGCTCGTAGGGCGTGACGTGCGACTTGTAGTCGTCCCACTCCTCGCGCTTGTTGCGGATCAGGAACTCGACCACGTGGTCCCCGAGCGCCTCCCGGAGGATCTTCGACCCGGCGGCGAGCTCGATCGCCTCGTGCAGGTCGGCGGGGAGCGAGCGGATCCCGGCGGCGCGCCGCTCGTCCTCGGTCATCTCGTAGATGTTGTTCGAGGCCTCGGGCGGGAGCTCCAGCTCCTGTTCGATGCCACCTAGACCCGCGCCGAGCATCGAGGCGAACGCGAGGTAGGGGTTGCACGCGGGGTCGGGTGACCGGTACTCGATCCGCGTCGCCTGCTCGTTGCCTGGCTTGTACTGGGGCACCCGCACGAGCGCGGAGCGATTCCTGCGCGCCCAGCACACGTAGACGGGCGCCTCGTAGCCGGGCACGAGGCGCTTGTACGAGTTCACCCACTGGTTCGTGACGAGCGTGATCTCCGGCGCCGCCGCGAGGATCCCGGCGATGTAGTGCTTGCCGAGGGTCGACAGGTGGTACTCGTCACCCTCGCCGAAGAACGCGTTCCGGTCGCCGGTGAACAGCGACTGGTGCGTGTGCATCCCGCTTCCGTTCACCCCCTGGACCGGCTTGGGCATGAACGTCGCGTAGATCCCGAACTCCTGCGCGACCTCCTTCACCGTGAGCCGGTACGTCATGACGTTGTCGGCCATCGTGAGGGCGTCCGTGTACCGCAGGTCGATCTCGTGTTGGCTGGGCGCGACCTCGTGGTGCACGTACTCGACGGGGATCCCCATCGACTCGAGGTACGCGACCGTGCGCTTGCGCCAGTCCGTCGCGAGGTCGAGGGGGGTCTCGTCGAAGTACCCGCCCTGGTCCAGGAACTCGGGCTCGTCGACGCTCTTGAAGTAGAAGTACTCGAGCTCCGGCCCCACGTAGAACGTGTAGCCGAGATCCGCGGCCCGCTTCAGCTGCTTCTTGAGGACGAAGCGGGGGTCGCCTTCGAACGGGGAGCCGTCGGGGTTCAGGACGTCGCAGAACATCCGGGCGACCTGCGCCTCCGTCTTCCACGGGATCAGCTGGAACGTCGACGGGTCGGGGACCGCGACCATGTCCGACTCCTGGATCCGGCTGAACCCGTCGATCGACGAGCCGTCGAACCCCATCCCGTCGGTGAAGGCGCCCTCGAGCTCCTGCGAAGTGATCGTGAAGGCCTTGAGGAAGCCGAGCACGTCGGTGAACCAGAGTCGGATGAAGCGGATCCCGCGCTCCTCGACCGTGCGCAGGACGTACTCGACCTCGTCTGAGTGCGCCATGCGGCCGAGGGTAGCCGAGCCCCCTCCGGCCTCCGTTACGGCGCGGTTAATTCGCCGCCGTCCCAGCGTCTCCGTGTCGGTCGGGGCTACGGTTGTTGGATGCTCGAACCGCCGTCCGCAGCGCTCGACCGGTTCGCTCCGGACTCGCCCGATCCGGAGCTCGCCCGCGTGTCGCTCACCCGCGTGGCCGAGCGGGCGGAGGCCCGGGCGGTCATGACCCGGCCCCAGATCCTGCCGGTCGTCACCCGGCTGCTCGGGTTCTCGACCTCGGCGGCCGACTTCCTCGTGGCGCATCCCGAGGAGGTGGCGTCCTTGTCCGACGTCGGCCCACGGTCACAGACGCAGCTCGAGGCGGAGCTCGCGGGCGACGTCGAACGCCTCGGGCTGCTGGAGGCGCTGCGGCGGTTCCGCCGGCGCTCGATGCTGCGCGTGGCGGCGAGGGATCTGGGGTCGGCGTCCCTGGAGGAGGTCGTCCGCGAGATCAGCGACATCGCACAGGTGTGCATCGCCGCGGCGTGCCGGGATGCGGCCCCCTCGGGCGTGGCGGTGATCGCGCTCGGCAAGCTCGGCGGCGCCGAGCTCAACTACGCGTCGGATGTCGACGTCGTGTTCGTCCACGAGGGGGGCGGACCCGAACGGCAGGAGGCGGCGGAGCGCGTGTGCGCACGCCTCGTCCGGCTGCTCGCGGAGCCGACGGCCGAGGGGATCGCGCTGCGCGTCGATCCGACGCTTCGGCCGGGGGGCCGGCGTGGGGCGCTCTCGCGATCGCTCGAAGCGATGCGCGAGTACTACGCGAGCCAGGCCGCGACGTGGGAGCGCCAGGCGATGATCAAGGCGCGCCCCGTGGCGGGAGATGCGGACCTGGGTGCGGCGTTCGTCGACGCCGTGACGCCGATCGTCTTCCCCTCCGAGCTCTCCGAGACGGCGATCGACGAGGTCCGCCGCGTGAAGGTGCGTCTGGAGGAGTACGTGCGCGCCTCGGGCAAGGCGGGCGTCGAGGTCAAGCGCGGACACGGCGGGATCCGCGACGTGGAGTTCGCGGTCCAGCTCCTGCAGATCGTCCACGGCCGGCGGGACGAGCGGCTGCGTGAGCCCAACACCCTCCGCGCCCTCGCGGCGCTCGCCCGCGAAGGGTACGTCGGGCGGGCCGACGCAGATGCGCTCGCCGACGCCTATCGGTTCCTGCGGACGCTCGAGCACCGTCTGCAGATCGTCCGCGACCTGCAGACGCACGAGTTGCCCGAGGATCATGCGGCCCGAACGGTCCTCGCGCGGTCGCTCGGGATGGCGGGGGAGGACCAGCTGCTCGCCGAGTACGGCCGGCAGACGGCCCTGGTTCGGCAGGTGCACGAACGGTTCTTCTACCGTCCGCTGCTCGAGTCGTTCGCCGGACCCGCGACGCCGCGTCCGGGCAGGGACCGCGAGGCGACTCAGGAGCTCCTGGCGGGTCTCGGCTTCGGCAGGCCCGCGGCCGCCTACGAGGTGCTCGCTCGGCTCGTCGACCCCTCGACCCACCTTGGGAAGGTGCTCGCCCACGTGTTCCCCGTCATGGCACCGGCGCTCGCGCTGGCATCCGATCCCGACGCGGCGCTCGTCCGTCTGGAGCGGGTGATCGCCGCGAGCGGAGGGACCGAGCAGGTGGCGGACGCGCTCGCGAACGACCCGGGCATGGCCCGCCGCCTCGCCCACGTGGTCGCTGCCAGCGGGTTCTCCACGGATCTGCTCTCCGGGCGACCTGAGCTCCTGCTCGCCCTCCGGGAGGGCGTCGAGACGGACGACACCCAGGCCGCCCTCCTCGCCGTCGCGGCACGGTACGCGGCGCGCGAGCTCCCGCCGAACCGCACGGGTGAGGCCCTGACGGCCGTCGCCGATCGTGTCGTCCGGGACGCGGTCGAGGCCGCCGAGCCCGACCTGCCGTTCGCGGTGATCGGGCTCGGCAAGCTCGGCGCGCAGGAGCTGAACTTCGCCTCCGACCTGGACATCGTGTTCGTCTACGAAGGGGAGGGACCGGACGAGTTCCGGCGTGGGGCCGTCCTGGCCGAACACGTGCTGGCGGGGATCCGTGACGCTGGCTGGGAGCCGGATGCCGATCTGCGCCCCGAGGGCCGGAGCGGACCGCTCGCGAAGTCCTTCGCCGCCTACCTCGAATACTGGGAGCGCTACGCCGAGACGTGGGAGTTCCAGGCGCTCCTGCGTTCGCGGTTCGTCGCGGGGGACGAGGCGCTCGGCCGTCGCTTCTGCTCGTTCGCGAGCGACTTCGCGTATCCCGAATACCTGCCCGTCGAGCGCGTAGGCGAGATCCGCCGGATGCGCGAGCGGATCGAGCAGGAACGGGTCCGTCCACCCGAGGCATCGAGGTTCCACTTCAAACTCGGGTACGGATCGCTCGCCGACGTGCAGTTCGCGGTGGAGCTGTCGCTGATGCGGTTCGGCGGTCGGCGCCCCGAGGTCCGAACGCGCCGAACGCTCGACGCGCTCGAGCGGCTCGCGCGCCTGCGGCTGATCGAGGACGGCGCCGCGCTCGCGCTGAGCGAGGCGTTCGTGTTCCTGTCCGACCTGAAGGACGCGCTCGAGGTCGACCGCCGTGTCCACGCCGAGGCGATCCCCGGCGCGCCGCAGGAACAGCTCGCGCTCGCGCGACGGCTCGGGTTCGAGGAGTATCCGCGGCAGACGCTCCTGGAGGAGTACCGGCGGATCACGCGTCGCGCCCGGCGGGCGATGGAGCGCGTCTTCTACGAGGAGGAGGTCTGAGATGTCACGCCGACTGATCGCTTCCGGCTCGCCGTTCGAGCCGGTGATCGGGTTCTCGCGCGCGGTGGTCGAGGGCCATCACGTCTCGGTTGCCGGGACCGCGCCGATCATGCCGGATGGCGGCGAGCCCCCCGCGGACGCGTACGGGCAGTCCAAGCGCGTGCTCGAGATCATCGTCGAGGCGCTCGCCGAGGCCGGGGCAGGACCGGAGCACGTCGTCCGCACGCGCACGTATCTGACCGACGCTGCGGATTGGCAGGAAGCCGGTCGGGCGCATGGCGAGGTGTTCGCCGAGATCCGACCGGCGAGCACGATGATCGTCGTGAGCGGCTTCCTCGACCCCCGCTGGGTGGTCGAGATGGAGGCCGACGCGATCATGCCGACCTAGATCCGGTCGATCGCGCGAACCTCCATCCGAGGCCCGAACGCCGGTGCCCGGATCCCGCTCGCTTCCAGGAGCAGCTGCACCCGACCCCGGTGTGGACGGTAGGGCTCGAGCAGCTCGAGCATGCGTGCGTCCGAGCCGCGCGGCTCGCGGGCGAGCGCCCAGGCCACGACGTTCGGCACGTGGTAGTCGCCGACCGAGACGGCGTCGGCGTCGCCGAGCGCCGTCCGTGCCACCTCCGCCACGGTCCACGGGCCTACGCCGCGCAGGGTCGCCATGCGCGCCCCGGCGGCGTCGACGGGCAAGTGGATGGCCTCGTCGATCCACGCGCTCCGGGCGCATACGGCGCGGAGCACCTCGGCTCGGCGCCGTTCCACTCCGAACGGGTGGAAGGCGTAGTACGGCAGCGCGGCCACCCGCCCAGGGTCGGGTGGGAGCAGGAGATCGAGCGGGCCGGGGGCCGGCTCGCCTAGCTCCGTAACGAGCCGACGGTAGGCCCGCCGAGCCTCGAGGCCGGTGACCTTCTGCTCCAGGATCACCGGGATCAGTCGTTCGGTGATCAGACCCGTGCGCGGGATCCGCAGGCCGGGCGTGCGACGCCAGAGGTCGCGCACCCGCCCGGGTGGCGGGTCGAAGTCCTCGGCGGCGTCCTCGGCACCGCACCAGTCGGGTGCGTGCTCGAGCACCCACGCCGCTCCCGGCCCCCACGCCTCGACCCCGATCCCGCCGTTCGACTCGACGAACCGGACGGCCATGGCTCCGTCCGGCGTGCGTGACGCTCGTTCGACGAGCCCACGATCCGTCCTCATCGTTGGATCGCCGCGCCCGCGTTGCATCGGCGCGAGCGACCGGCGCAGATCGATCGGTCGAGAGGTCCGGACGAAGCGGTTCGGCACGACCGGCAGGCTACCCCCGACGACGTGAGGGGCCGGCCCACCTCGGACCGGCCCCTCGGTCGACCACGCGACCTACAGGTCGTAGTAGAGCGAGAACTCGTAGGGGTGCGGCCGGAGCCGGACCGCGTCGAGCTCGTGCACGCGCTTGTACTCGATCCACGTGTCGATCACGTCCTGCGTGAAGACCCCGCCTTCGAGCAACCACTGGTGGTCGGCCTCGAGCGAGTCGAGCACCTCTTCGAGCGACCCGGGGACCTGCTTGACCGTCGCCTTCTCCTCCGGCGGGAGGTCGTACAGATCCTTGTCCATCGGCTCCGGCGGCTCGATCTTGCTCTTCACGCCGTCGAGCCCGGCCATGAGCATCGCCGAGAACGCCAGGTACGGGTTGCACGAGGGGTCGGGTGTCCGGAACTCGAGCCGCTTGGCGCCCGGGTTCTTGAAGTACTGCGGGATCCGAACGCATGCGCTGCGGTTCCGCTGCGAGTACACCAGGTTGATCGGGGCCTCGTAGCCCGGGACCAGCCGGCGGTACGAGTTCGTGGTCGGATTGGTGAAGGCCAGCAGTGACGGCGCATGCGCGATCAGCCCCCCGATGTACCAGCGAGCGGTGTCCGAGATGCCGGCGTAGCCGACCTCGTCCCAGAACAGGTTGTCGTCGTCCTTCCACAGGCTCTGGTGCGTGTGCATCCCGGAGCCGTTGTCCTGGAACAGCGGCTTCGGCATGAAGGTGACGGTCTTGCCCGCGTGCCGAGCGGTGTTCTTGACGACGTACTTGTACTTCATGACGTTGTCGGCGGTGGCGAGCAGCGTCGAGTAGCGCATGTCGATCTCGGCCTGGCCGGCCGTGCCGACCTCGTGATGGTGCACCTCGATCTTCATGCCCACTTTCTCCAGGTTCAGGACCATCTCCGAGCGCAGGTCCTGGTAGTGGTCCATCGGCGGGAGCGGGAAGTACCCTTCCTTGTACCGAGGCTTGTAGCCGAGGTTCGGCTCGCCGGTGATCTCGCGTTCGCGCCCGGAGTTCCAGACGCCTTCCACCGCATCGAGGTGGTAGTAGCCCTCGTGCTGGTTCTGGTCGAACCGGACCGAGTCGAAGATGTAGAACTCGCACTCGGGACCCCAGAACGATGTGTCGGCGATGCCGGTCTGCTTCAGGTGGAGCTCGGCCTTGCGCGCGATGTAGCGCGGATCGCGCGTATACATCTCGCCCGTGACGGGATCTTTCACGAAGCAGTGGAGGTTCAGCGTCGTGTGGCGGGTGAACGGATCGAGGTACGCCGTGTCCGGGTCGGGTACCAGGAGCATGTCGGACTCCTGGATCTCCTGGAACCCCCGGATCGACGACCCGTCGAACCCGAGGCCCTCCTCGAAGCTCGCCTCGGTCAGCTCGTGCATGGGGATGGAGAAGTGTTGCATGAGTCCCGGCAGGTCCGAGAATCGCAGGTCCACGATCTCGGTGCCGGACTCCCTGGCGAGGGCCAGGACCTCCTTCGGCGTCGTCATCCTCCCGCCTTCCCCCTTCCGTCTCGTGGGCTCGCAGACCGGACAAGGGTAGTGGGGCGCTCGCGGATCGGGTCCCCCCGGTGGGTTAACTCTTGGTTACGTCCGAGGGATGGCGTCTACCAGGGGTGATGTGTAAACCCCCAGGTCAGACCACTCACAGGAATCACATGGATGTCATGTTGCGACAGGTCGCGCCGGGTGACGTACTGCCTCCGTACTGCCTCGAGCCGGGTCCTGGGGTACGTACGGACGCACCGGTCGGTGGGCGTGGGCGCTGCACATCCTCCTGCCCTGGGAACTCGCGATCAGCGCCGTGCACCCCATCACGGCGCACCTGACCCACCTCTCGGTCATCCGACCTCTTCTTCCTCGACTGACTCCTGGGTCGGCATCGGGGTGGGTTCGTGACCGGGACCGGGCATGAACAACTGCGCCGCGACCTTGGCCTCGGTCTCGATCAGCAGCCGCTCGTGCACGACAGCCTTGTGAGCCTCGAGCCTCTTGTCCCTCGAGGCGGCCATCTGTTCGGCGGCCTTGCCCCTGCGCCAGTCGTCCTCGAGACCGGCGAGCGCGGCCGCGTCCTCGGCCTG
>JBAVEY010000024.1:0-1522 GCA_049587975.1 Actinomycetota bacterium
GGTTCGATCGATCCCTATGGATGCCTACCGGAGGGGGGACGTGGTCTTCCTGCATTTCGATCTCCCCGGCATCGACCCGAACACGATCGACCTCACCGTCGAGCAGAACGTGCTCAGTGTGACCGCCGAGCGACTGTACGACAGGAAAGAAGGCGACCAGATCATCGCCAAGGAGCGGGCGGTGGGCGCGTTCGAGCGCCAGATGTTCCTCGGCGAGCACCTTGACCCCGAGCGGCTCCAAGCCAGCTACGAACAAGGCGTGCTCACGATCCAGATACCTGTTGCCCCGGAGGCCAAGCCGCGGCGGATCGAGATCCGGGCTGGCGAAGAGAGCACGGAGCGACAGGTAATCGACGTCGAAGGGACAAAGACGCAGGAGAGCGGGTGACCTCCCCGGCCTCCAAGCCGCAATCCGGACACCGGCCAGGGGGAGCGTCATTCCGTTGTCCTCCTCCGTCAAGACCCAGATACTGACGCACCCACGCGGGCACCGCCGAAGATCCCTTCCATCTCCGCAACCTCTCGGGTCACCCGCGCCGGCTGCCCGACCTCGGTCTGGATCAGCACGTATGCGCGAACCATCGTTCGCCACCCGCAGTCCGAGCCACCATGTGCCTGCGTCACCATGGGCGCAACGTCTTCGCCGTCACCGGGGTGGACGGTGTAACTCGTCAACCGCCGCTGGAGCTTTCAGTCACGGCCGATCTTCGCGAGCGATCAGGCCGCCTCCTCGGCGGAACGCCGTGCGAGCTCGTGATGTCTCGCAGCGGAACCCTGACGAGCATCCCGGCGCGCGAGCACCATGTACGTCTGCGCCTCGTCGTCGAGGTAGGCGACCCAGCCTACGACGGTACGAGCGTATCCGCCGCGGGACTCGACCTCGAACGAGCGCTCGGGGAGTCGTGACTCGGATGCGGTGTCCCGCGGGGGGGTCCAACGGTGCCGCCGGCTGGACCGGCAATCTCGTCGGCGCTTCGATGCGGATCGTATCCATGAGGGTGGTTATCCTGCCCCCTCGCTCCGAGGGGCTGCCCGCGGCCTCTTCGCAAACGGTCCAACTGGATGGTGCGTCCTTCCCGTTCTCTCTTTTCGGGGGAGGGGCGGAACGCTCGAACTCCTTCCGGCCGGCCCGCCCACTCCGGCTCATCCGGGTCTCGACCGGCAAGTAGCCGCCGGAGCGGCTACCGGCTCGGGTCGCCGTTCGGCTTCGCCTCGACGAAGATGATCGTGAACGGAGGCAGGCCGTGTGCCAGCCACACGTCGTGTGCTCGATCCCACAACATTCTCTCCGCGGCAGCCCGTGCCGCCCTGTCGCTCGTGGCATCGATCGTCATCTGAACGAGGACGATTCCTGATTCCTGGTTCTCCACGACGGGGAGCACTCCGTTGCTGGTCAGCAGATCGGTCAGCTCGCGGATCCCATCCTCGCTCAGCGATCCGCCGTCATCACGAGCCAACCGGAGCCGAACGAGCCACGACTTGACCATCGGCGACGAGTCTAGCCGTACGGGTTCCGAGGAAG
>JBAVEY010000025.1:0-4826 GCA_049587975.1 Actinomycetota bacterium
ACCGTGAGGAGCTTCACCTCCGCCTCCAGGGTCGCCTGCTCGAGGATCGTCCCGCCCCATCGCTGCCTGGTGAGGAGCCACGGCCGGTCACCGTCGGCGGGCTCCGCGTCGATGGTGTTCGCCACCAGCGGCAGATCGAGCTCGGCGGCGGCGTGGGCCATCACCTCTTGGCCGCGGTCGGTCCCCGCAGCCAACACGGCAGCCGGGGAGAGTGAAGCCGTCAGATCGATGACGCACCGCGCCCAGGCCCGAGGGGCGAATCCGTCCAGCGCGTCGTGCTCAGCGATATGGACGACCGACGCGCCGTACGCGCCAAGCATGCTCGCGATGGGTGGTCCGGCTCCCACGACCAAGGCATGCAGGGGCAGACCGAGCCTCTCGGCCAGGCGCCGCCCGAGCGTCAACGCTTGGAGCGACGTGGCCTCCGGGACCCCGGCGTCGTGTTCGACCAGCGTCAGAACGGCGGTCACAGCACGCCGGCTTTCCTCAGGACCTCGACGACCCTCGGGGCCGCCTCCGGGCCAGACCCGAGCACCTCCACGTCTTTCCCGCGTTCGGGAGGATGCATCAGGCGGACCTTCCGCTGGCCGCCCGGCTCGGGGTCCGGCGCGATCCGCTCGAGGGGCCTCTTCTTCGCCTTCAATCGTCCGGGAAGGGACGGGTATCGAGGGAGGTTCAGTCCTTCCTTGACGCCGAGCACCGCTGGCAGGGGGACCTCGAAGACCTCCCAGCCGCCGGCGGCCTCGCGGCGGGCGACCGCGCCCCCGGCACCGAGCTCGATGGCCTTCACGCCGGTGACGCAGGGACGGCCGAGCGCGTGCGCGACCCGCACCCCCACCTGGTGACCGCACGAGTCGGCCGACTCGTTCCCGAACAGCACGAGGTCGAATGCACCGTTCGCCGACTCCTGGTCACGGATCGTCCGGGTGATGGCACGAGCCGTCGCCATCGGGTCCCAGTCCGCACCGTCGGTCTGGAGCAGGATCGCCCGATCGGCACCCAGTGCCATCGCGTCGCGGAGCTGCTCCTCGGCTTCTGGAGGGCCGAGCGTCAGGACGACGCATGCCCCTCCGTGCCGCTCGATCAGCCGAACCGCCTCCTCCACGCCGCACTCCTCGTGTGGGCTCACCGTGAACCCGAGGTAACGGGTGTCGATCTCCTGCTCGTCCGGGGTGAGGGTGATCCGGCCCCCGGTGACCGGCACCCTCTTCACGCAGACCAGGACCTGCATCGGCCTCAGGACCTCAACCGGGCGTTCGCGGGATCGAACAGGGGCGTGTTGCCAACCGCGGCCACCGTGACCACGTACCGTTCGCCGAAGTACTCGACGGCGAGCTTCCGGTCCACCTCGGCGTGCTCTGGCGGAAGGTACGCCATGAGGATGTGCCTGCCGATCGAGGGCCCCGATCCGGCGCTCGTGACGTAGGACCGGCGCCCCTTCGAATCCTCGATCGGTGCACCGTCACGCGTGAGCACCGGCTCACGGCCGAGCATGTAGCGCTCGACTCCCGAGGACGAGGTGTGGTCGTCGACGGTGAGCGAGCACAGGAGCGCCGCCGGCTGAGCGTTCCTCGCCGCGAGGTAGGCCTCCTTCCCGATGAAGACCTCATCCTTGACCGCGCGTCGGGCGAGCCCGGCCTCGACCAAGTCGTACTCGAGCTCCAGCTCGTTCCCGTGGGCTCGGTAGCTCTTCTCGAGCCGGCCCGTCGTGAGGTACACGCCCACTCCCACCGGGAGCACGCCGTGGGACTGCCCCACCTCCCACAGCGTGTCCCAGAGTTTCGCGCCGGTCTCGAAAGGCGCGTAAAGCTCCCACCCGAGCTCGCCGACGTAGGAGATGCGGGAGGCAAGGACACGGAGCGTGCCGAGGATGATCCAGCTGCACGTGGCGTACGGGAACCCCTCGTTGGAGACGTCCTCCTCGGCCACGGAGGTCAGAACATCGCGGGCCCGCGGGCCCCACAGCCCGATGGTGCACCAGGCGGAGCTCTGGTCGGACAGCTGTGCGGAGCCGTCCTTCGGAAGGTGGTCGACGAACCACTTCTTGTCGACCATCCCGTAGCCCCCGCCGGTCACCACTCGGAAGTGATCACTGTTCAGCCGCATCACGGTGAGGTCGGCTTTGATGCCCCCCGCCTCGTTCAGGAGCGATGTGTAGACGACGCTTCCGATCGGAACCTCCATCTGCTGGACGCACACCCGCTGCAGGTAGGGGAGCGCGCCAGGCCCGGTCACGTCGAAGATGGCGAACGCGGAGAGGTCGATCATCCCCACCCGCTCCCTCATCGCGAGGTGCTCGGCGTTGATGATCGGCGACCACCACCGCCCGTCCCATTCGGCACCGCGAGGCATCACACGGTCTCCGTATGCGTCGAGGAGGACCTCGTTCGATCGGAACCAGTTTGGCCGCTCGAACCCACCGCCCTCGACGAATTCGGCGCCGAGGTCCACGAGACGGTCGAAGAACGGAGCCACCCGCACGGCTCGGTTCGACTCCCACTGCTCGGCCGGGTGCACGATGCCGTAAGTCTTGTTGTATCCCTCGCGGGTCCGCGCCTGGACGTGCGCCCTGGAGCGCTGATGTCCGTAGAAGCGGGCGATGTCCGACTGGTGCGGGTCGATCTCGGGGCGGCCATCGGTCATCCACTCCGCCACGGTCATGGCGATCCCCGGCGCCTCCTTGATCCAGATCGCGGCGGCCGACCACAGGCCCTTCACCTCGGGCGATTCGCCGAGGATCGGCATCCCATCGGGCGTGAGCGACAGGAGCCCGTTGATCGCGTGGCGGACGCCCACCTGCTCGTCCTGGAGGATCTCCGGGAACAGCTCGAGCGCGTCCTCCATCTGCGGGTCGAAGTCGTCCTGGGTGAACGGCAGCTCGGTGGGCGACGTCGCCGCCTCCTCGATCGAGGGGATGTCGTCCGGCTCCATCAGGATCGGCCGATGCGCGTAGGAGCCGATCTCGAAGTCGGAGCCGTTCTGCCGCTCGTACATGTTCGTGTCCACGTCGCGGACGATGGGGTAGCCGATCTCGCCGAGGGTCTGCTCGAAGATGGGGACGGGACCCACGTCGATCATCTGGTGGACGGCGGGAGTGAGTGGGATCGAGGCTCCGGCCATGCGCGCGACCCTGGGACTCCACACCCCGCAGGCGATCACGATCGTGTCCGTGCGGATGTCGCCCCTGTCCGTGCGAACCCGAGCGACCCGGCCCTTCTCGACGTCGATCCCTACGAGTTGCGTGCTCGCCGAGACCGTCAGCGCCCCGATCTCCTGCGCGCGTTGACGCATCAGGGTGCCCGCCTGGAGCGAGTCGACGACCCCGACCCCGGGCGTGTGGAAGCCGCCCAAGACCACGTCTCGGTTGATGAAGGGGACGAGCTCACGAACCTCTTCCGGCGTGAGCAGCTCGACCGGCTCCACACCCCACGACTTCGCGGACGCGATCCGTCGCTTCAGCTCCTCCATCCGCTCCGGTGTGCGCGCGACCTCGATCCCGCCGCTCTCGGTGAAAACCCCCAGCTCCTTGTACTGGGCGACGCTCTCCACGGTGAATCTCGTCATCTCCTTCGAATGGTCGACGAGATAGATGAAGTTCGAGGCGTGCCCCGTGGAGCCGCCGGGGCTAGGTAGCGGGCCCTTGTCGAGCAGCACCACGTCTCGCCAGCCGAGGCGAGCCAAGTGGTAGGCCATGCTGTTGCCAACGATCCCGGCGCCGATCACGATCACGCTCGCCTGCTCGGGCAGTCCAGACACGGATCCGCCTCCTCTTGCTGCGAACCTCGGCGGCCGGCGGCGCTCCGGGTGAGATGAGGCGTGCTTCTCCTCCCGATCCGCTCGCGGCCGAATCTGTCCGTAGCCTAGGTCATCGACGTGGCCGAGCTCACCCCCCTCATCCCACCGGCGGCCCGAGGATTCGCCGTGAGGAGGCTCCGTCGAAGCAAGCGGAAGGAGCTGCTCGCCGTGACCGGATTCATCGAGGGTGGGAAGCTCACGCCGATCGTCGACCGAACCTACGCACTTGCGGATACGGCCGAGGCCTGCGCGGCGTGGAGCAGGGACACGCGCGCGGCAAGGTCGCTGTCAACGTGGCGTGAGATGCGCAGACGACCTCTACTGGAAGAGCGGCAGAGGCGATCATCGGGCAGGGTGGGCCCGGAGTAGGTGCACGGTGCCCGATACGCCCTAGAGCTCCACCAGACCATATCCTCGAACACGATTCCCTACTCCTGCGAGGCGTCGGCCACCGCCTCGGTGACCAGCACCTCGCCCAGCCGCGCATGGTCGGCGATCCGCGCCGTGAGGTTGACGGTCTGGCCGAAGAAGTCGCCCTCCTGGAAGAGGACCGGCCCGCGTGCAGTCCGACGTGGGCTGGGGGCAACCCCGCGACAGCAAGCCCGTCCACTATCTCGAGGGCGGCATGCACCCCGGAGTCGGGGTCGGCGAAGTGGGAGGACTCTGCAACTAGGACCGGCTCCACGGAGGATTCGGGGGTCAGACTCCGTATGAGGGGCTGAGGCGAAGACGACAAGCTCGGTGTGATCGAACATCGTCAGTCGCACATGATTCGCGCCCCCTCAGGGCGTCCGAACCTCATCGCTTGCGTCGTGGCCCCGACGAGCAGGCGAGCCCTAGCCGATGGCCCACGTCATCGTGACGGTCACGGACCCCAGGTACTGATAGGGGGGCATACCCGGACCGGTGGAACCCGTCGAGGAGCCGGCGGAGGCCGAGTTGGCCGAACCGGTGGCGATCCCCTTGTTCGGAGAGACGACCCCTTCCATCGGATAGACGACCGGCATCGCCGAGACCTCGACGTCGAGCAC
>JBAVEY010000026.1:0-13170 GCA_049587975.1 Actinomycetota bacterium
CCGGAACACGGTCGAGGGGAGTCCCGGGGCCGCCGTCCCGCGGATGGCCTACTCGACCGCGGCGGTGCGGTTCGCGGCGTTGGCCAGTCGCGACTTGTGCCGGGCGGCCGCGCGCTTGTGCAGCATGCCCTTCGAGGCGGCCTTGTCGTAGGCGCGCGATGCCTCGCGCACGGCGGCGCTCGTCGCCTCCGCGTCGCCGCTCTCCGCGGCGGAGCTCGCCTTCTTCGTCGCCGTCTTGAGCGAGGAGCGAACGGCCTGGTTGCGCCTGCGCCGCTTCTCGTTCTGACGGTTCCGCTTGATCTGGGACTTGATGTTGGCCATGGACGGTCGAGTGTACCAGCGGGTCCAGGCACGCCCGAAGGTGTCGCCGGGGGCCGCGCCCGTACGATAGGCGCAGCGTGACCGAGCCCATCCACATCCGGAACTTCTGCATCATCGCGCACATCGACCACGGCAAGTCCACGCTGGCCGACCGCCTGCTCGAGCTTACCCACGCCGTGGCGGACCGCGACATGCGCGAGCAGTACCTCGACAAGATGGATCTCGAACGCGAGCGGGGGATCACGATCAAGGCGCAGGCGGTCCGCCTCGCGTACCGGTTCGAGGGGGTCGATCATGAGCTGAACCTGATCGACACCCCGGGGCACGTGGACTTCACGTACGAGGTCTCGAGATCGCTCGCGGCGTGCGAGGGGGCGGTCCTGCTCGTCGACGCCGCGCAGGGGATCCAGGCCCAGACGCTCGCGAACTTCCACCTCGCGCGCGACGCCGGCCTGGCCATCGTGCCGGTCCTGAACAAGATTGACCTGCCCGCCGCGGACCCCGCCGAGGTGGGTCGCGAGCTCGCCGAGCTCGCCGGCTGCGACCCCACGGAGGTGCTCGCCGTCTCGGGGAAGACCGGCGAGGGTGTCACCGACCTGCTGGAGGAGGTCGTCCGGCGTGTCCCGCCGCCGTCCGGGGATCGCGAGGCACCGCTCCGCGCGCTGATCTTCGACTCGAGCTTCGACCCCTACCGGGGCGTGGTGGCGTACGTGCGCGTGGTCGACGGCGAACTCCACGCGCGCACGAAGGTCCGCTTCATGGCCGCCGGCCTGGATTCGGAGACCGAGGAGCCGGGGATCTTCGCGCCGGAGGCGAAGCCCGTCGCTCGCCTCGAGGCCGGCGAGGTCGGCTATCTCGTGACCGGTTTGAAGGACGTGCACCAGGTCAAGGTCGGGGATACGATCACGATCTCGGGCAAGCGTCGAGCCTCGCAGCCG
The DNA here is from genome assembly GCA_049587975.1 of Actinomycetota bacterium. Taxonomy (GTDB): domain Bacteria; phylum Actinomycetota; class UBA4738; order UBA4738; family HRBIN12; genus DASSJM01. The sequence goes on from JBAVEY010000026.1 coordinate 1,260, forward strand.
CTGCCCGGGTACCGCGAGCCGCTCCCGATGGTCTGGAGCGGCCTGTTCCCGGCCGAGGGCGGGGACTATTCGGAGCTCCGGGACGCGCTCGACCGCCTCAAGCTGAACGACGCGGCGCTCGCGTTCGAGCCCGAGACCTCGCAGGCGCTCGGGTTCGGGTTCCGGTGCGGGTTCCTCGGGCTCCTGCACATGGACATCGTGAAGGAGCGGCTCGAGCGGGAGTTCGGGCTCGAGCTGATCGCGACGGCGCCGAACGTCGAGTTCCACGTGATCCGCGGCGACGAGACGATCGTGGTGCACAACCCCAGCGAGATGCCGCAGCCCGGCACGCACGACCTGGTCGAGGAGCCGATGGTGCTCGCGACCATCATCACCCCGAGCGAGTACCTGGGTCCGATCTTCGAGCTCTGCCAGGCCCGTCGCGGCGAGCTGGTCGACATGAAGTACCTCTCGCCGCAGCGCGCAGAGGTCCACTACCACCTCCCGCTCGCGGAGATCATCTTCGACTTCTTCGACCAGTTGAAGTCGCGAACGCGCGGGTACGCGTCGCTGGATTACGAGCCGACCGGGTACGAGCCGAGCGATCTCGTCCGCGTCGACCTGCTCCTGCACGGCGAACCGGTGGACGCGTTCAGCAGCGTCGTGCACCGGGAGAAGGCGGCGCAGTACGGGCGTCAGATGGTCGAGCGCCTGCGCGAGCTCATCCCGCGGCAGCTGTTCGACGTCGCGATCCAGGCCTCGATCGGCTCGCGCATCGTCGCGCGCGAGACCGTCAAGGCCAAACGCAAGGACGTGCTCGCCAAGTGCTACGGCGGGGACATCACGCGCAAGCGCAAGCTGCTCGAGCAACAGAAGAAGGGGAAGGAGCGCCTGCGCCGGGTCGGCCGCGTCGACGTGCCCCAGGAGGCGTTCATCGCGGCGCTGCGCGTAGACCAACGGGCGGAGGCGAAGAAGTGAGCGCCAAGGAACGTGCCGGCATCTACGTCCACGTGCCGTTCTGCCTCACGCGGTGCGGCTACTGCGACTTCAACGCGTACGCGGGGCTCGACCACCTCGCGTCCCGGTACGTGATCGCGTTGCTCCGCGAAGCCGAGCTCGCGTCGCCCGGCTGGTCCTCGGATCAGATCGCGAGCGTGTTCTTGGGCGGCGGCACCCCGACGACGCTGGAGATCGCCGACCTCAAGGCCGTCCTGGCGCGCCTGCGGCAGGGCTACGCGATCGCTCAGGACGCCGAGGTCACCATCGAAGCGAACCCGGACACGATCGACCGGCCGACGCTCGAAGGGCTGCTCGAGGCCGGCTTCACCCGTCTGTCGATGGGGGCGCAGTCGTTCGACCCCGCCGTGCTCGCGTCGCTCGAGCGCCTGCACGATCCGGCATCGGTGCGTCGGGCCGTGGGTGACGCGCGAGGGGCCGGGTACGCGAACGTGAACCTCGACCTGATCTACGGAGCCGACGGCGAGCGCCTCGAGTCGTGGGAGCGCACGCTCCGCGAGACGGTCGACCTCGGGCCCGACCACGTGAGCGCGTACGCCCTCACGATCGAGCCGTCGACGCCACTCGGCCGCAAGGTGCAGCGCGGCGCCGTCCCGCCCCCCGACCCCGATCTGCAGGCGGACATGTTCGAGCTCGCGTGCGAGGTCCTCGGCGACGCCGGGTACCAGCACTACGAGGTCTCGAACTGGGCCAAGCCCGGGTTCGCGTGCGTCCACAACCTTGGCTACTGGGAACGGCGGCCGTACCTCGGCCTCGGTGCCGGCGCGCATTCGTATCGCGACGACCGGCGGTGGTGGAACGTCCGGCCACCCGAGGAGTACCTGTCGCTCGTCGAGGCGGGGACGCTGCCGGTCGGGGGGCATGAGCGTCTCGGGCCGAGCGACGCCTACCTCGAGGAGGTCTTCCTGCGCCTACGGATCCTCCAGGGCGTGCCGTCATCCTGGATCGAACCCGACAAGGTCGCTCCCTTCCTGGCGAGCGGCCTCCTCCGGGATGCCGACGGCGCCCTGGTGCCGACGGAGCGCGGCATGCTCGTCCTGAACGAGCTCGTCCTCGCCCTGACCGCCTGATCCGCACCCGCGATGCAGCGGCTCAGGCCGACGGCGACCCCCGATACGCGATGACGTGGACCCGCTCGGTCGTCACCATGCCCTCGCCGACCATCTCGTCCAGGGCGGGAAGCACGCGGTCGATGTTCTCGGCGGTGTCGACGATCTCGATCACGACCGGGAGATCCTCCGAGAGCCGGAGGATCCTGGAGGTGTGCAGTCGCGAGTCGGCTCCGAACCCCTCGATCCCGCGCAGGACGGTCGCACCCGCGATCCCCTCCTTCCGAACGTGCTGGACGATCGCCTCGTACAGCGGCGTGCCGTGCCAGGTGTCGGACTCGCCGATGAAGATGCGAAGGAGCGTGCCCTCTCCCTCCATCTTCATCTCACACCACCCTCGCCACGATCACGCCAGCGTAGACGGCCACGATTCCGGCCGCGAGGCTGCCGACGCTGTTGAGCGCCGCCGTCACGTAGGCGTTGTCCTCGATCAGCCGGAACGTTCCGAGGGAGAGCGTCGAGAAGGTCGTGTACGCCCCGAGGAACCCGATCGTGAGCGTCGAGCGGAGCCACGGCGAGACCGCGAGACGCTCGGTCATCAGGGTGAACACCAGTCCGAGCAGGAAGACCCCCGTGATGTTGACGACGAAGGTCCCCCACGGGAAAGGCCGTGGTCGATCGCTGCGAGATGAACCCCTCGATCCGAAGCGCGCGAGCGCCCTCGCCGAGCCGGCGACCGAGATCCCGATGACCGTCCGCATGGCATCCTCGTTCGGTTCGGGTAGGAGCCATCAGCCGGGATCGGCGGTTCGGGCGAGCCCCATCGCCGCGCCGAGCATACCGAGTCGGTTGGACGCGCCCGGGTCGTTTCCGATTGTCATCGCGTTCGGACGTGCCTAGCACTCTCGGCGGTAGACTGCTAAGGCTATGGTCGAAGCCGAGCTCGGATCCCGCAAGATCGAAGTGCTGCGCGCCGTCGTCGAGGAGTACGTACGTACGGGTGAGCCGGTGGGCAGCGAGACCGTCGCGGAGCGCTCGGGCCTCGGCGTGTCGAGCGCGACGATCCGCAACGAGCTGGCCGCGCTCGAGGAGCTCGGCTATCTCTCGCATCCGCACACGTCGGCCGGTCGGATCCCGACCGACGCCGGCTACCGCAAGTACGTCGACGCGCTGCCGCCTGGTGGCCGGATGCGCGACACGCAGCGGCGCGCGATCGCCGGCTTCTTCGCCGAGACCATGCTCGACCTCGAGGACGTGCTGAAGGGGACGACCCAGCTCCTATCCCGGGTCACGCAGTACGCCGGTCTCGCGGTCCCTCCCTCGGGCTCGAGCGAGCTGGTGTTGCGGACCGAGCTGATCGAGCTGGGGAGCGGGTTGATGCTGCTCGTCGTCGGCCAGCGCGGCCGGGTGGACAAGGCGATGATCGACCGTCCGGCCGAGCTCGACGCCGATGGGCTGGCCGCCCTCGAACGCGCGCTCGCGGATCGCGTGCAGGACAAGACCGTGTCCGAGGCGCGCGCGGAGGTCCTGAAGGCGGCCGCGGCGGCGGGTGGGACCGAGCGCGAGATCTTCGCAGCGGCGGCCGATGTGTTCGGGGACATGCAGGTCGGCGCCGGTTCCCATCACGTGCTGATCGGCGGCGTCGCCAACCTTGCCGACGAGGCCGCGCACTGGCGGCGTGAGACGGTCCGCAGGCTCTTCGAGGCCCTCGAGCACGAGTCGGAGATGCTCGAGCTCCTGCGGGACGTCACGACCGAGGACCTCACGGTCACGATCGGCGCGGAGAACCCACACACGGGGGACTGGGGGGCATCGATCGTCTCGGCGCCGTTCCACGCGGGATCCACGGCGCTCGGCGCGGTCGGCGTGGTCGGTCCCACGGCGATGGACTACGTCGGCGTGATGGCGTCGGTGCGCGCCGTCGCCCGACGGCTGTCCGAGCTCGCGACCGAGCTCGACGCCTAGAACGCGATGGCCACGGTCCGCGATCTGTACGAGATCCTCGGCGTCGCCCGGGACGCATCGACCGAGGACATCAAGAAGGCCTACCGACGGCTCGCCCGGGAGTTCCACCCGGACGTGAACGACGACCCAGCGGCCGAGCAGCGCTTCAAGGAGGTCGCCGGCGCGTACGAGATCCTGTCGGACGCCGACAAGCGGGCCCGCTACGACGCATACGGTCACGGCGGGCCGGTGGAGATGCCGTTCGGCGACATCTCGGATCTGTTCGAGGCGTTCTTCGGGACGGGGACGTTCGGCCGGCGCAGGAGCGGCCCCCGGACCCGCGCCCAGCACGGCGAAGACCTGTTCGCCGATCTCCAGCTCGGGTTCAAGGAAGCGGCGTTCGGCGTGCATCGCGAGGTCGAGCTCGGCCGGATGGAGTCGTGCGACGCCTGCCACGGCAGCGGCGCTGAACCCGGGACGTCGCCGCAGCGCTGCCACACGTGCGGGGGGTCGGGTCAGGTGCAGGACGTCCGCCGGAGCATCTTCGGGACCGTGATGACCGCCCACCCGTGCAGCACGTGCCAGGGAACCGGGGAGGAGATCGTCTCGCCGTGCACGCGCTGCCAGGGGCGAGGGCGCGTCGGTGCGCACGCGACGGTCCCGATCGAGGTGCCGGCGGGCGTGACCGACGGGATGGAGCTGCGGATCGGCGGTGCCGGGCACGCCGGACGCGCGGGTGGGTCTCCCGGGGACCTGTACCTGTCGATCCACGTGGACGAGGACCCGGTGTTCGAGCGCCACGGCCCGGACATGTTCGCGGTGCTCGACGTGCCGATGGTGCAGGCGGTGCTCGGCGGGGAGGTGCAGGTCGAGACGCTCGACGGCACGGAGCGCGTCGGCATCGACCCCGGCACGGCGTCGGGGACGACCGTCCGCCTGCGCGGCAAGGGGATCCCGAACCTCGGCCGCGGGGGCCGGGGCGACCTGTTCCTCACGATCGCCGTCGAGACGCCGCGCGACCTGTCCAAGGAGCAGCGCAAGGTCGTCGAAGAGCTCGCCCGGCTGCGGGGCGAGACGGCTGGCAAGCGGACGACCAGACAGGGCACCCTCCGCCGACCGGGGTCGCGGGGTCGATGAGCTCGAGCAGCTGTCCGTTCTGCCGGATCGTCGCGGGGGAGGATCCCGCGCAGATCCTGCACTCGACCGAGACGGTCCTCGCATTCCGGGACATCCGGCCGCAGGCGCCGACCCACGTGCAGCTGATCCCCAAGGAGCACATCACCGACGTCCGCGACCTCCAGGACCGGCACGCGGGGACGCTCGTCGACCTGTTCCAGGCCGCCGCCCACCTCGCGAAGACCGAAGGGGTCGACGCCACCGGGTGGCGGCTGGTCGCCAACGTCGGTCGCGACGCGGGGCAGAGCGTGTTCCACCTGCATCTCCACCTGCTCGGTGGCCGCCCCATGGGCTGGCCACCCGGCTGATGGGCGGGCCACGCCGGCGTAGCGGCGCACGCCCGGGGGTAGAATCCGAACCCAACGCGGGTCGTCGGACGACGCCCGCGCCCGATCGAGGAGGAGCGGGGCACCGCCCCAGAGCGAACCGTTTGGCGAGAGCCACCACGCAGGTCAAGATCTTGGTCCCGGGGGACCAGAGCATGGTCGCCCTCCTCGGTCAGCGCGACGAACTGCTGAAGCTCATCGAGGCCGCCTTCGATTCAGAGATCGTCGTCCGAGGCAACGAGATCACGATCGCCGGCCCGGAGATCGAGGTGGAGCAGGTCGCCCTGCTCTTCGAGGAGCTGATCGCCCTGCTCGAGCGCGGCCACGAGCTGAACGCGTCGTCGGTCGGGCGTTCGATCGAGTTGATCAAGGGCGAGGAGGCGACGCCGACGCAGGTGCTCGGCGACGTCTTCCTCACGGGCCGCGGACGGGGGATCGCACCCAAGACGCTCGGCCAGAAGCGCTACGTGGACGCGATGCGCAGCGGGACCGTCACGTTCGCGATAGGCCCCGCAGGCACGGGGAAGACGTACCTCGCGGTGGCGACCGCCGTCCGGGCGCTCGAGGAGAAGCAGGTCTCCCGCCTGATCCTCACGCGCCCCGCGGTCGAAGCGGGTGAACGTCTCGGGTTCCTGCCGGGCACGCTGTACGAGAAGATCGATCCCTACATGAAGCCGCTCTACGACGCCCTGTTCGAGATGATGGGCGCTGACGCGCTCCCCAGGCTTATGGAACGCGGGACGGTCGAGGTCGCGCCGCTCGCGTACATGCGGGGGAGGACGCTGAACGACTCCTTCATCATCCTTGACGAGGCGCAGAACACGACGCCCGAGCAGATGAAGATGTTCCTCACCCGTCTGGGGTTCGGCTCGAAGGCCGTCGTGAACGGCGACGTCACGCAGATCGACCTGCCGAACGGTCAGACCTCGGGCCTGGTGATCGTGCAGGAGATCCTGCGCGGCATCGAGGGGATCGAGGTCGCACACCTCGGCGCCCGCGACGTGGTTCGGCACAAGATCGTGCAGGACATCGTGGAGGCGTATCGCCTCTTCGGAGAGCAGCGTGCCCGCGCCGATGGCTGACGACGACCAACCTCCGCCCGTCCCGGTGATCGAGGTCGACGACCGTCAAGGCGCTCCGGTCGACGTCGCGGGTCTGGCGGCGCTCGCGCGCGAGTGCCTGCTCGGCGAGGGGGTCGCGAACGCCGAGCTGTCGATCTCGTTCGTGACCGACGACGAGATCGCCGAGCTCCACCGGCACTACCTGCACGAGGAGGGCCCCACCGACGTTCTGTCGTTCCCTCTCGACGACGAGGCCGGGGAGGACGGGCTGCGCTTGTTGGGCGACGTGGTGATCGCGCCGGCCGTCGCCGCTCGGAACAACCCGGACGACCCGGCGGCCGAGCTCCGTCTGCTCCTCGTGCACGGGATCTTGCACCTGCTCGGCCACGACCACATCGAACCGGCGGACCGGGCGCCGATGTGGGAGCGCCAGGAGCGCTATTCGGGGGTGCGGGTCCGATGACCGGCGGAGATTGGTTCCAGGTCGTCATCATCATCGTGTTGATCCTCGCGGTCGGGCTCTTCGGCGCGGCCGAGGTCTCGATCACCCGGACCAATCGGGTGCGTGCCTATCGGTTCCAGGACGAGGGTCGTCGGGGCGCGGGGTCGCTCGTGAAGATCGCGGATGATCCGGCCCCGTTCCTGAACGTCATGCTGCTCCTCGTCCTGCTCTCGACGATCGGTGGAACGACGATCGCGACCTCGCTCGCCGTCCGCGTGTTCCACGGGGCGGGCGAGATCATCGCGACGCTCGCGATGACGCTGCTGCTCTTCGTCTTCGCCGAGGTGACGCCCAAGACGTTCGCCATCCAGCAGACGGATCGGGTGGCGCTGTTCCTCGCGCCGATGATCGTCGGGCTCGGCCGACTGGTCGGGCCGATCGCAACGGGGCTCGTGAAGGTCGCGAACGTGATCATGCCGGGCAAGGGGCTCCCGCAAGGCCCGTTCATCACCGAGCGCGAGCTCCGCGCGCTCGCCGAGGTCGCCTCCGACGAGGACCAGATCGAGGAGGGGGAGAAAGAGCTGATCCACTCGATCTTCGAGTTCGGGGACACGATCGTCCGCGAGGTGATGGTCCCGCGGCCCGATGTCACCGCGATCGATGCCGACGAGACGCTCCGTGACGTGCAGGCCCTCGTGCTCCAGCACGGCTACTCGCGGATCCCGGTCTTCAAGGACGACCTGGACGAGGTCATCGGGGTCGTGTATGCGAAGGACGTCCTGAAGGCGCTGCACCAGGGCAAGCACGACGCGCCGCTGTCGGAGGTCGTGCGGGAGACGCACTTCGTGCCCGAGTCCAAGAAGGTCGCGGACCTGCTCCGTGAGATGCAGAAAGAGAAGTTCCACATCGCGCTCGTCACCGACGAGTACGGCAGCGTCGTCGGACTGGTGACCCTCGAGGACCTCCTCGAGGAGCTGGTGGGCGAGATCACCGACGAGTACGACACGGAGGAGCCCGAGCTCGAGCAGGTGGCTGACGACGTATACCGCGTGGACGGCAAGGTCTCGATCGACGAGGTGAACGAGGTCCTGAACGTCGAGCTGCCCGACGAGGAGTGGGACACGATCGGAGGGTTGATGCTCGGTCTCATGGGTTCGATCCCCGAGGAGGGGGAGGAGGTCTCGTTCCAGAACCTGCGGTTCACCGCCGAGCGGGTGAACGGCCGCCGGATCTCGAAGGTCCTGATCACGCGCGAGGAGGAGCCCGAGCCCACGACCGAGGAACAGGAGGCGCGAGCCGAATGAGCGCAGCCACCGAACGCGCCGACGAGCTGCTCGCGTCGGCCCGTGACGCGATGGAGCGCGGCTCGTATGCCCCCTATTCGAACTTCAAGGTGGGCGCCGCCGTGCTCGCCGAAGGCGAGGTGTTCGCGGGGGCCAACATCGAGAACGCGTCCTATCCGATGTCCGTCTGCGCCGAGCGCAACGCGGTCGCCGCGGCCGTCAACGCCGGCAAGCGCTCGATCGACGCGGTCGCGGTGGTCACGCGCGTGGACGAGCCGACGCCCCCCTGCGGGGGCTGCCGGCAGGTGCTGAACGAGTTCGGCCCCGACATGCTGGTCATGGTCGAGTCGGGGACGGGTGAGCGGGCGGTATGGCGGTTGACCGAGATCCTGCCGCACGCGTTCGGGCCGGCGAACCTCCACACGTGACGTTCCGCAGTGGGTTCGTCGCCGTCGTCGGGCGGCCGAACACCGGCAAGTCCACGCTCGTGAACGCGCTCGTCGGGCGCAAGGTCGCGATCGTCTCCGACAAGCCCCAGACGACGCGCCGCGGCGTCCGGGCGGTCCTGTCGACCGACGCCTACCAGATCGTCTTCACCGACACGCCCGGCTTCCACAAGCCCCGGACGCTGCTCGGATCGCGGCTGAACGACCTGGTAGGCGAGGCGACGCAGGGCGTCGACGCGGTCGTCCAGGTCGTCGACGCGCAGGCCGGCGTCGGGCGAGGGGACGCCTTCGTGTTCGAACGCCAGTTGCGCGATTTCGCCGGTCGGAAGCTCTGCGCCGTGAACAAGCTCGACGTCCTCCGCAAGCGTGCAGAGGTCCCGCAGCTCCAGGCGGCTGCCGGGTTGGGGGAGTGGGACGAGGTGGTCCCGGTCTCGGCCAAGACGGGGCGCGGCGTCGACGTGCTGCTCGAGCTGCTCGTCGAACGCCTCCCCGAGGGGCCGGCGTACTTCCCGACCGACACGGTCACCGACCAGTCGCTCGAGGTCCGCCTCGCCGAGCTCGTCCGCGAGAAGGCGCTCGCGGTCATGCGGCAGGAGGTCCCGCATTCGATCGCGGTCGTGGTCGAGGAGCTCGATGAGTCCGAGGCGCTGACGACGATCCATGCGTCGCTGATCGTCGAGCGCGACTCCCAGAAGGGCATCGTGATCGGCAAGGGCGGCGAGACCCTCAAGACCATCGGCTCGCGTGCGCGAGAGGAGATGGAGCGCGTCCTCGAGCGCAAGGTCTTCCTCGACCTCCGGGTCAAGGTGCTGAAGGAATGGCAGCGCGACCCCAAGGCCCTGCAGCGCCTCGGCTTCTGAGCGGCCCTACGCGACGATCGTGACCTGGCCCGTCATCTGCGGGTGGAGCGTGCACATGAAGTCGTAGCTGCCCGGCTCCACTGCGCCCGAGATCGGCTCCCCGTTGAAGGTCTCCCCGCCCGCGATCGGGACGTCGATGTCGGTTCGGGCCATCGTGAAGGTGTGGTCGGCGCTGTCCTGGTTGACGATCGTGATGCCCTGGGACGCGCTCGCGGTGAAGCAGTTCGGATCGAACGCGAAGTCCGAGATCGTGATCGTGAAGGTGGCGCCCTGAACGGTGAGGTCCGCGCAGTGGGCGTCGCCGGTCGAACCCGTCTCGCTCTCGGTGGCTTCGCCGCCATCGTCCGACGAGCACGCGGTGAGCGTGAGGGCGAAGACCCCAACGAGCACGAACACGAGCTTGCGCATGCCTTCCTCCTGCGATCGGGTCCGGCAGAGGGTAGCGGGTCGCGATCTCGCGCCGCGATGACGCGGATAGCCGCGAGTCGGGCCGTCGCCGTACCATGGCGGGCGATGTCCCAGGCAGCCGAGATCGAACGCTCGCGCTCAGGCTTGGCGCCGTACGCCTCCAAGGACGCCTCGCGGTTGCTCGCCCGCGTCCCCACGGTGGACGCGGTGGGGCTCGAGGAGCGGGCGGCGTCGCTCGCGAAGCGCTCGATCAAGCGCGGGTCCAAGCTGTGGGCGCTCGACCTGGCCATCCGGTGCATCGACCTCACGACGCTGGAGGGCACCGACACGATCGGCAAGGTCGTCGCGATGTGCGCGAAGGCCGTCCGCCCCAACCCGGTCGATCCCTCGATCCCGCCGGTGGCGGCCGTCTGCCTCTACCCCCATCTCGTGCCGGTCGCGCTCGCGCAGTTGAAGGGTTCGAGCGTGAAGGTCGCGAGCGTCGGCGGCGCCTTCCCGGCCGGTCTCGGCCCGCTCGGCGCCCGGCTGGCCGAGATCCGCGAGGTGGTCGACCTCGGTGCCCACGAGGTCGACATCGTCCTGAACCGCTCGTACTTCCTCGGTGGGCAGTACGCCCCGTGCTTCGAGGAGATCGTCGCCGCGCGCGAAGCCGCCGGCGAATCGCACCTCAAGGTGATCCTCGAGACCGGCGAGCTCGGCTCGTACGACCGGATCCGTCAGGCGTCGGTGCTCGCGATGGCGGCGGGGGCCGACTTCATCAAGACCTCGACGGGCAAGATCGGGGTCAACGCGACCCTTCCGGCGGCGCTCTGCATGATGGAGGCGGCCCGCGACTTCTTCCACGAGACCGGTCGCCGCGTCGGCGTGAAGGTCGCCGGAGGTGTCCGGACCTCGAAGCAGGCGATCCAGTACCTGGTCCTGGTGTACGAGACGCTCGGGCCCGAGTGGATGACGCCCAACCGATTCCGCATCGGCGCCTCGACGCTCCTCAACGACGTGCTGATGCAGATCGACAAGGAGCGCACCGGCCGGTACCAGGGCCCCGACTACTACACGATCGACTGAGAGGCATCGATGGCGAGCGTTTGGACCCACGGCACGTGGGTCGTGAAGCCGGGTCAAGAGGGAGCGTTCATCGACGCGTGGACGCGGCTCGCACGGTCGGCACAGGATCGGTACCAGAGCGGGCGGCCGGTCATGCTGCGTGATCGCGAGCGTCCGAACACGTTCGAGACGTTCGGCTCGTGGCCGAGCATCGAGGCCGTCGAGGAGTTCCGCGCCTCCGACCTGTTCCTGGAGGCCGTCGCCGAGACGCGACCACTCCTCGAATCGTTCGAGCCCGTGACCCTCGACGAGATCGAGTGGACATGACCGACATCGCGAAGAAGGCGACGTCCGCGCTCGAGGAGCGTGAGCCGGTATGGGAGTACGCCGACGCGCCCGAGTCCACCGAGATCGTCAGGCTGGAGTCGCGCTACGGTCTGTTCATCGGGGGCGAGTTCGTCGAACCGAAGAGCGGAACATGGCTCGAGACGATCAGCCCCTCCACGGAGGAGACGCTCGCCGAGGTCGCAGAGGCCGGCCACGAGGACGTCGACCTGGCGGTGCGGACGGCGCGCAAGGCCTACAAGGACCGGTGGCGCAAGCTCCCCGGGAGCGAGCGCGCCAAGTACCTGTACCGGATCGCGCGCCAGCTCCAGGAGCGGGCCCGCGAGTTCGCGGTGCTCGAGACGATGAACGGCGGCAAGCCGATCAAGGAGTCGCGCGACGTCGACCTGCCGCTCGCGGCCGCGCACTTCTTCTACTACGCCGGCTGGGCGGACAAGCTCGACTACGCGTTCCCGAACCGCTCGCCGAAGCCGATCGGCGTGGCCGGCCAGATCATCCCGTGGAACTTCCCGCTGTTGATGGCCGCGTGGA
>JBAVEY010000027.1:0-5475 GCA_049587975.1 Actinomycetota bacterium
GCATTCGGATCCACGGTTCGATTCGGCGGCGGTCCTCGTGCCGGAGGAAACCGGACCGATGACTTCGAGAGCATGGCCTACGACGCGGCAAACGATGTTCTGTACGTCTTCTCTGGGAAATGCTGCAGGGGATCGGTCCGACCGACGGTCTTCCGCCTGACGCGCCGTCGCGGCGTGCTTCGGCCCGACTCGTGGCAGCCGTTGAGACGGACCAGCGATTTCACGGCCGCCGGATGGAACTCCGCCGATCATCGTCTGTACGTCGGCGTGGGACCCGATCTTCGGACCTACGATTACCCAAGCAACGCGCTCGGCCAGCCCTTCCAGATCGCCGATCTGACCGGCATCCGCGGGCTCGGCTTCTCGCGGGATGGATCGAAGATGTACGCCGTCACGAGCGGCGAGGTGCTGGATGCCGTCGCCTGGCAGAGCCAGACGATCATCCCGGGGTGGTCGTTCGATCTGACGACGTTCGGTGTACGGGACAGTCGAGCCGTGGAGCGCATCGGAGGCCGGTTCTTCGTGTTGGACGGTGCCCCTCGGCGGGGCGATGACCGCCTGGAGTTCGCCGTGTTCATATTCGACGTCGAGCGATGACCCGACACATCACATCCAGTGCCAGCAGTTCAGCGACGTCGTGCCGGGAGCCGCGCCGCACGGCGATCCGGCGGTGCGGCATGAGGAAGCGATTGCCTAGACCTGCGACCGGGGGTTGGGGTGGGGTCGTCCAGACCTTGAACCGAACGAGCTGTTAGGCGGGACTCAGGAAGGCTCCGGCCGGAGGATTACCTAGGGCGTCTTCGTTCAGTGGCATCGTCGTCGACGGGGTGAGGTATCGGGCCGTGACGTACTCCGCGGCCCCGAACCGGTGCAGGTAGTCGTCCCACACGTTCGCGACCATCTCGTCCGGCGTGAGCATGACCTTCATGTCAATCTCTATCCGGTATCCCAGACCCGGATGAGAACCTTATATGCCGGGTTGCAGTCGACACATGGTCCGCGACGCGTACCTGCGATACCGCGGATCGCGGATGCCCCCAGCCAACGCCTCGACCGTGCGCCGCGTTTCAAGCCTCGGCGTGTCTCCGGATCATCGGGCGCACCCGGAGCCCGCGCCGCACAGCGAGCCGGTCGTGAAGCTCCGAAACAAGCTACCCGCCAGGATCTCGGGTTACTGCGCGACGACATTGACGACGTAGAGCACATACGCCGAATCGATGATGGCACGGTTGCGACGCTTGGTAGTGTGGACGAGCCAGTCGACGTAGACCAGTCGACAGGGCGGGAGCCATCTTTGCCTGCAGGTATTCCAGCTGCAGCACGCCGTGTGAGGGAACGTGATGACGTCCAGGTTGAGGCAGCTCGTGCGCTGTTCCTTCGTCATATTCCCCATGATCGCGGCCTTGGTCGTCCCGACAACGGCGGAGGGTGCGGTCACCAGCAGGTGTGGCACGTCGGGCAGCCACACCTTGTGCGTGACGGTTCCCGACGGTCCTCTCGTGGGCCAGACGACGATCACGATCACGAACTCCAAGAACTCGGGCACCGTCATCTCGACCTGGATGCCATCGGGCAGTGCGGCCAAGGCACTCATCCAAGCGTCCGGCCCCTACCCCTCGACCAACAACTACTCATTCGTCTGGCCCACGCAGAAGTACCTCGACGCGTCGGGAACCCTTCGCGTGCAGGCGGGATCGACCTCCGCCGCGCCCGTCGATGTGGCGGTGACGCTCAACAACGGGAACACGAGTGACTTCCAACACGCGCCGAACGATTGGGCCAACTTCCTCCCTGGCGCGTGGAACGAGCCCAACGATCCGGTCGTGATGGCCGTGGGGGACGGTCCTTCGAACGAGGCAAGCTCGAACGCCGTCGCCGCCCGGCTCGCCGCGATCGACCCCCCGCTCTTCCTGTTCCTCGGGGACGTCTACGAAACGGGGACGTTCGCCGAGAACCTGAACCACTACGGAAGGTCGGCGATGGACGTGCCGGGCGGAGGCACGATGTGGGGCACGATCGCCGACGCAACCCAGCCCACCGTCGGGAATCACGAGGGTCCCAACCAAACGGAGTACATCGACTATTGGCACGGGCGGCCGCTATTCACCAAGTTCACTTTCGGAGGCGTCCTGTTCCTGGATCTGAACTCGGAAGCATCGATGTCGGCGACCAGCCAGCAATACAAGTTCGTGCAGGCGGCGATCACCGATCCCGCGGCACCGGCGTGCATCGTGAGCTACTGGCATATCCCGGCGATCAGCGGCAGCAGCGTCAAGTCCGGGCAGAAGGCGATGTGGAGCCTGCTCGCCAACAACGGAGGCGATCTCCTCCTCACCGGCCACGTCCACAGCATGGCCGAGTACAAGGCGCTGGACGGAGGCTTCAACGCGGGGACCGCGGACGCACACATGGTCGAGCTGATCGCGGGCTCCGGGGGCCACAGTCTCAGTAGCGCGGTGAGCGACTCGACTGGCCAGCGGGTGGCATGGTCCAAGGGGAAGACGGCCGGCCCCCTCGCGCTGAAGTTGAACGGAGCGGCGGCCGGCGGGTCGGCGAACTCCATCGGTTGGACGTTCCAGGATGTGAACGGCGTGGATCTTCGCTCCGGATCCGTCGACTGCGCGAAGAGGAACCGCGCGCCCACGGCTGACGCGGGTCCGGACCAGACCGTGACGCTGCCGGATCAGGCGACGATGCGGGCGTCCGTCGCCGACGACGGGCTGCCGAACCCGCCTGGGTCGGTGACGCCGAGCTGGTCGCAAGTGAGCGGACCAGGGACGGCGACGTTCACCGACCCAACGTCCCCCACGACGACCGTGAGCTTCACCGATTCCGGTACCTACGTCCTGCGTCTGACCGCCGATGACTCGACCCTGCAGGCGAGCGACGACGTCAGCGTGACGGTGTACGCCGCGGGCACGGTCAGGCTCGACATCCCCGTCGGCGCGAGCGCCGATGACGCCGAGGAGTCGGCCACGGGAAGCGTCTCGAAGACGAGCTCCGACCTCGAGCTGGTGTTCGATGGGACCGATCAGACGGTCGGCCTGCGTTTCGCCAGCGTGCCGATCCCGCCGGGAGCCACGATCCTCGATGCCTATGTCCAGTTCGAGTCGGACGAGGTGACCACGGGCGCCGCCTCCCTCACCATCCAGGGCCAGGCGGCAGATCAGCCGACCACCTTCTCCTCCAGCACGTTCAACATCTCGTCGCGTCCCCGTACTGCCGCGAGCGTTGCGTGGGTGCCGCCACCGTGGCCCACGATCCAGGTGCACGGCCCCGATCAGCGGACGCCCGACATCTCCCCTATCGTCCGGGAGATCATCGCGCGGTCCGGCTGGGCCCCCGGTAACGCCCTGGCGGTCATCATCTCCGGCACCGGGAAGCGGACGGCGGAGGCCTTCGACGGCACGTTCGCTCCGATCCTGCACGTCACGTACAGCGCCGCCTGACGTCGCTGTCCTCGGGGGTCCCAAGCAGGACCGGAAGCAACAGCTACGGGATGACCATCTGGATCGAGGGGAACACGGGGCCGTGGCGTCTCGCTTTGGGACGAACGACCCGCCCGAGGTGCGGCCGTGAGACCGCGCGTCGTGGAGGGGATGGCTGCAGCGTAGCGACGCTCGGCCCGCAGGCGTCTGGGTGGTTATCGCGAAGAAGGACAGCTCCATCTCGTCGGCGACGACCGAAGAGGTGGTCGAGGAGACGCTTCGGGGGGATCGACAGCAAGCGCAACACGGCCGACGCCGAGCGCTACAAGCTGTGGCTCGCGCCGAGGAGACCCAAGAGCGCGTGGTCGGCGGTGAACAAGCACGGCCGAGCGCCTGATCGCCGAGGTCGGATGACGGAGCCTTGCCTCGCGGCGCTCGAGCGGGCGAAGGCCGACGGCTCGTGGACGCGGCTGGATGCGAGCCACGCTCTCCGCGTCCCCCGCGACCTCCTGGCCGTGCTCAAGGGGCTTCCACGCCATCCTCGAGTGGATCGACGCGGCCAAACGTCCGGCGGCCCGCGCCGCCCGCTTCGTAGGGACCGCCCGGGAAGGCGAACGACGACATCCGCGTCAACCAGTGGCGGAGCGATCGCGAGGTCGGCCGGCGCTAGCTGAAGCGCCCATAGACATCGTTGACAGGTAGAGGGCCCTGCCTTTCGGTTCGTGGTGTCCAAGCCACAACCGGAAGGAGGGCCCGATGCATCATGGCAGCGCGCGGCTGACCGTCCACGGCAGGAGAGCCATCTGTCGACGCGTGCTTCAGGAGGGCTGGAGCGTGACCGCCGCCGCCGAGGCGGCCGCGCTGTCTCGTCAGACGGCCTCCAAGTGGGTGAAGCGGTTCCGTGAGCTCGGAGACGCTGGCCTTGCCAACCGATCTACCAGGCCGCACCGCAGCCCCGCCAAGCTCGCGACGCGCCACACGGCCCGGATCGTTCGGGCCAGGCTGCGTCGGCGATGGGGTCCGCACCGACTCGGGTGGTCCCTCGGCTACCCACGCTCCACCGTCTACGCGGTGCTGCGCCGACTCGGGCTGTCCAGGCGCTCGGCGCTCGAGCCGAAGGAGCCGGCTCGTCGCTACGAGTGGCCGGCACCTGGCGATCTCGTGCACCTGGACACGAAGAAGCTCGGACGCATCGACGGGGTCGGCAAACGGTTCGGTGGGCCCAGGCGCTCGCGGGGGATCGGGTGGAGTTACCTGCACGTCGCCATCGACGACCATTCCCGGGTGGCCTACGCGGAGGAGCTGCCCGATGAGCTCGCGGTGACCGCGACGGCCTTCACGATGCGGGCGATCGCCTCGTTCGCCGAGCTCGGGATCCCAGTGCACCGGGTGCTGTCTGACAACGGGCCGTGCTACCGCTCGGACCTGTTCCGCCACACGCTTGCTTCCTCGGGGATCACCCCGCTCCGGACGCGCCCGTACCGGCCTCGGACCAACGGGAAGGCCGAGGCGATGGTCGGGATCCTGCTCCGTGGCTGGGCCTACCGCCGACCCTACGGATCGACGGCCGAGCGGGTGAAGGCTCTCGCGCCGTTCCTCCGCACCTACAATCACTACCTACCCCATGGCGGGCTTGACGGCGCCCGACCGATGGACAGAGTCCGTCAATGATGTCCGTGGGAGGTTCAACTAGCTCATGCTCAGGGCATCATGCTCAGGAGCCGGCGGCTACGTGGAGACCGGACCTCCCGTTGCGGCACATCCCGACGCCGTTCTGACCGACCAGCCTGATCAGGCGGTCGTCACCACGAGCTCGGGAGCGGTTCCAGCCGCCCCCTCCTTCGTGGCGTAGTCGGCGCCGTTGGTCGACGTGTTCTTGATCCTGAGGGTGTAGGTCCCGTTCGCCGTCACGAGGGCCCCGAGGTCGATCTCGTACCAGGACCCGACCTGGACCGCCCCCAGGGATCCGTAGCTCGCGCCGGCGACCGGGGAGGTCGCCCACGTCACCGTTCCCTCGTTCCAGGGGGGGTTGGTCTCGGCGGCCGCG
>JBAVEY010000028.1:0-2098 GCA_049587975.1 Actinomycetota bacterium
GCCGTTCAACACGTAGCGCTCCATCGCGAAGACCACGGGGCCGTTCGCGTGGATGTTCTCCACGAACCCCGTTCGGAGCGGCTGATCCCCAACAGGCATTAGCGTGATGTGCTCAGATGGATAGACGGCGTCGGCGAACGCCGATACGGGCAGCTCGGAACGGGACTCCATCCGCCCCGGGCGGCCGTCCCGGCTAGCGTTTCGTCAGCATCCTGTGATGCTGCCCAGAGCAGCGGCGGCAGGCAGGATCGTCGGAAGGACCGGGAGGGCCACTCGTTACTTCTTCTTCCTAAGGTCCCGGACCGGAAGGTTGAGAAGCCACAGAAGCCAGAAGAGCAACAGCACAACTCCGACCACGATGGCGACGGTCTTCACATCACTCCCCTTTGTCGCCTAGCGACTGAAGACGTTCTAGAAAGGTTCGACCAGGTCCATTAGGACCCTCGTCAACAGGACCCCACGAGTTGGTGGATCGGCGGGAGATTGGTGGGCACTGGTGGGCACCCCCGCGCGTAGCCTGTTCCGGAAGGTCCTCCCGCGCGGCCGAAGGACCGTCGTGTCATAGTTCCGCGTCTGGGGCACAACACGGGGAGGGGACGCGTGGGACGCGCAGCCTCGGTCCTGACGCTGGCGGTTGTGCTTGTGGCGTGTGGTGGGGGAGGCGGCGGAGAGTCGGCAGGGACCGGCCCTACCGGTCACACCGGAACGCCGACCGGAGTTACGGGATCGCCGACCGGAGTTACGGGATCGCCGACCGGAACCACCGCATCAACGGAAGACCTCCGACAGGCAAAGGCCGCATTCTGTGTAGACCTCCTCCCGTTCCTGGCCGTCCTCGGAGATATGAACATCATCACGCAGGGTGGTGCCATCAGCACTTCGAACGAGAAGGACCTGCTGTTCCTCATCGACGTGAACCGGGAAATCCTCCGCGATACGAAGACGCGGATGACGATCGATGCCGAACTGTTGGGCAAGGTCGGTGAGGAAGCCGTGGCCGAAGCCGCGACCGAGGCAGCGAGGTTGGCAGGTGATGTGGTCAGCGCCTCCGACGGCCTGAGTCTCTCGCTCGCGCTCGATCCCGACTCGCTTACTGCTGCGGAACCCCCCCATAACTACAGCCAAGAGGTCCTCAGTGAGGAGTTCGGAAACGGGTACTTCGACGGTTGGTTCGACAAGCCGCGGGCGATGGACACCGCCGAATACCGGCTCGGCTATAGGACCGGACGCGAGGCGGGATGGCGTGACGATGTCCCCGCGTAGCTTCGAAGCGACCTACAGGCGATACGTGCGCGGTCCGGGCCGAGGTCGGCCAGGATCGTCGCGCGCCAGTCCGCTTCCTCGTCTTCTGTCAGCGGGCGGAACCGCGCATGGTTCTCGCACGCGTACGCGCCGTCGGCTTCGCGAACGTACAAGGTCATCACGCGCCTCCTTAGGTCTGTGGCCTTCGTCTTTGGAGGCTCCCCCACCAGGCGAAGAAGATCTTCATCGTCCCTCCTAGTCAGCGCGGCGGAAGAGGTAGATGCCCCAGCCGAGCGTGTCGCGGCCCCAGCGCAGGTAGTCGTTGTTCTCCTTGTGTGTTCGCTCGAGAAGCTCAGGGACATCGGGGTCTTCGGGGTGCGTCGCCGCGTACCGCTCCGCTGCCCAAAGCTGGAGGAACTGATAACGGTCCCAGTCCTCAGGCCGGCTCGGTTGGAGGTAGAGCGGCGTGAGCCCCTCCTCGCGAGCGATCGTCAGGTTGCCGTCGATCGTCGTGCACAGGTCTGCGCTCATCCCCGACGAGGCGAGGTAGGTGGGCTCGGGCTCGTGAATCCAGTACGGCTCACCGACGACGACGAGCTTCCCCGGCCGGGTGATGCGGCGCAGCTCGACGAGCGTGCCCCTGTAGCCGCCCCAGATCCAACTGGCACCCAGGCAGGCCGCGAGGTCGGTGCTGTCGGATGCTGCCGGCTGCGTGGCCGCGTCGGCCTCCATGAACCGCAGGTCGGCGTCGGGCACGCGCGCCGCCGCCCGCTCACGGGCGACCGGGACCTCGTAGGGGGAGATGTCGATGCCATTGCCGCGGACGCCGTACCGCTCGACGAGGCGAATGAGGAAC
>JBAVEY010000029.1:0-19556 GCA_049587975.1 Actinomycetota bacterium
TCGCGGCGGCGACATCCCGGCTCCGGCTGGTCGCGAGCTCGATCATCGCGCCGCTCCGTCATCCGCTGCTGCTCGCCAAGCTGCTCGCGACGCTGGATCTGCTGTCCGAGGGGCGCTTGGTGGTGCAGCCCACCGTGAGCTGGCACCGGCCCGAGTACGAGGCGCTCCGCGTACCGTTCGAGCGGCGCGGCGAGCTGCTCGACGAACACCTGGCCGCCTGGCGCCTACTCTGGCGCGCGACCCCCGCGTCGTTCGAGGGCCGCCACTACCGGTTCACCGACATCTCCCTCGAGCCGAAGCCCTTCCGGCCCGAGGGTCCGCCGTTGTGGTTCGGCGGAGAGACGCTGCACGAGCGGCTGCTGCGGCGCCTGGTGGAGTTCGGGAGCGGGTTCAACCCACTCGGGAGGCCGAGTGACGAGGATCTCGAGCGGTTGCGCTCGGGGATGGCCGAGGCGGGCCGTAACCTCGCCGAGCTCGAGATGGTGGGCGGGACTCGAGGCCGGTTCGCCCGCCCGGACGGCGTCGCCGACCTCGGCGAGGCGCTGGCCTCGATCCCCGCGCAGCTCGAACGCGGCTTCACGACCATCTGCATCAAGCCTTCGCAGTTCGTCGACGACCCGAACCAGATCGGTCCGTTCTGCCGCGAGGTGGTCGACCGCATCGACGCGATCGTGTCGTAGGTACGACGCCAGGGGTCGATGTCTCGAACGAACGCGATCACCCAGGAGAGCGAGGAAGGGACCCACCCGGAGCGGCAACGTCCCGGACCTCTGCGAGGTCACGATGAGGGGCCGTCGACCTCGATCGTCGGCGGACCGTCTCCTCCCGCTCGGATCACGACGCTCTCCGAGGGGCCGTCACCCGGCGTGCTCTCGCGGTGGACGAGCCCGCTCGGGATCACCAGGAAGTCGCCGGCGTCCGCCTGAACGGCGTGCCGGCCGCCCTCCCCGTACTCGATGGCCACGCGTCCTGAGAGCACGTACACGATCGTGTCGTTGCCGCCGTGATGGTGCCAGCCACTCACGAGCCCCGGCTGCGTCGTGGAGATCCCCGCCCACAGACCCGGCTTCGCGAACGCCTGCCGCCTCGAGATCTCGGGCGGGCCCTCGATCGGGACGAGCTCGCTCGGTCCGATCCTGACGGCGTCCTGCTCGTCGCCCACGCGACCACCTCCTCAGATGATGTCGAAGTAACGCCGCCGCTCCCACTCGCCGACTGCGCCGGGGGACAGGAACTGTTCCCACTCCCACCGCCCGGCCTCCGCGTAGTGCGCGACGATGTCCTTGCCGAACGCCTCGGCCGCGAAGGCGGCGTCGCGGAAGCTCTCGACGGCCTCCCCGAGCGTCGCGGGCAGCGGCGTGACCGGGCGCTCGTAGTCCCTGCCCATCAGAGGCTCGCCTGGCTGGGCGTCCGTCTCGATCCCGCCGCGCGCCGAGGCGAGCAGCGCCGCGATCGCGAGGTACGGATCGACGTCGGCGCCGGGCACGCGCCACTCGAGTCGGGTGGAGTCCGGCGACTCCGTCAGCACGCGGCACGAGACCATCCGGCTGTCGAACCCCCACGACAGCCCGTTGCCCGAGAACTCGCCGCTCGTCGTGCGCCGATAGGAGTTTACCGTTGGCGCGTAGAACAGCATGAGCTCCGGGGCGCGCTGCAAGACGCCACCGATCGCGTGCAGGAGGGTCGCGGAGATCTTATCGACGTCGTCCGCGTCGTGGAACACGTTGCGCCCGTCGTCGTCGACGAGCGACAGGTGCAGATGGCACGACGAACCGGTCGTGTTGGCGAACGGTCGCGCCATGAACGTGACCGCCATCCCGGCGTTCGCCGCGAGCATGCGCATCGCGAGCTTGAACAGCAGGTGACGGTCGGCCATCTCGAGCGCGTCCCGGTACTCGAGGTTGATCTCCCACTGGCCGAGACCCCACTCGACCTGGCTCGTCCACGGGCCGAGCTCCGATGCCGCGAGCGCGTCCCGGACGCCGGAGAAGAACCCCTCGTGGCGGTCGCCCGCCTGGATCGTGTAGTCGGCCCTCGCGAGCGTCGTGGGCATGAGCGTCTCGAAACCGTTCGCGCGGCCCTGCTCGTAGGTGCCGTGGTAGAGCGCGAACTCGAGCTCGCTGGCGACCTGCGCGGCGAAGCCCGCGTCCGCGAGCCGGTCGATCTGCCGGCGTAGGATCGTCCGCGGCGCGACCGGCGCGAGCTCGTCCGAGCCTATCTCGACGAAGTCGGCCACGCAGATCGCGGTGCGTTCGAGCCAGGCCGCCGGACGGAGGGTCCGCAGGTCCGGCACGAGCCGGACGTCGTGCCAGCCGGTGTGATGGCCCGTGTACTCCTGCACGGGACCCGGCCACTGGTCGACGTCCCAGCCGAGGACGCAGGAGCTGAGCGGGATCCCCTCGTGCAGCACCCGTCGGAACACGTCGACGGACACGCGCTTGCCTACGGGGCGACCCGTCACGTCGGCCGAGGTGACGACGACGGTCCCGAACCGGTCGAGCTCGGCCACGTCGAGCGTCATCGCGTGAGCCACCCCCCGTCGACCGGCAGCACCGCGCCGGTGATGTACGACGCGTCGTCCGAGAGCAGGAACGAGATGGCTGCGGCCACGTCCTCCGGCTCGCCGACCCGCGGGATCAGGAGCCGATCCTTCATCGTGGCCCATGCCTCGGGCGAGCGCAGGTCGGCGCCGGGGATGAACGAGGTCGCGATCGGACCCGGCGCCACCGCGTTGACGCGGATGTTCCGGCCGGCGAGCTCGACCGCGAGCGCCTTCGTCAGCATCTTCACGCCGCCCTTCGACGCGTTGTAGTGCACCTGCGGGTGGCCGGTAGAGGCGACAACGACCTCGGACTCGATCGTCGCGAGGTTGACGATCGCGCCGCCGCCCGTCCCGGCGATGACCGGGGCGACGGCCTGCGTCACGAGGTACATGCCCTTCAGGTTGGTGTCCAGGACGAGGTCCCACTCCTCTTCGGCGAGCTCGTCGAGCGGCGACATCCGCACCAGCCCGGCGTTGTTCACGAGGCAGTCGATGTGACCGAACGCGTTGACCGCGCCGTCCCGCGCGCTCTCGATCTCGGAGCGGTCTCGGACGTCGGCGTCGAAAGCCACGCTGGTGCCACCTACGTCGGCGATGGCCGACACGGTCTCCTCGGCCGCCTCGAGCCGGATGTCGACGACCGCCACGGCGGCACCCTGCGACGCCAGCCTGAGCGCGGTCGCGCGGCCGATGCCCGACCCCGCACCGGTGATGAACGCCGCCCGGCCCGAGTGGTCGGAGCTCACGCCAGTCCCTCCTGGTACGCGACCTCCGTGAGGTCGACGGCCAGGCCGCCGCCGTCGGCCACGAGCGTGGTCCCGGTGACGATGGACGAGTCGTCGCTGGCAAGGAACAGGCAGCACGCCGCGATCTCGTCCGCGGTCGCGGGTCGCCGCAGCGGGATGTGCTGGGTCACCAGCCGGTAGGCCTCGTCGAGCGAGATGCCCCGCTCGGTCACGAGGGTCCCCATCGCCCGGTCGCCCATCGGGGTCACGACCCAGCCGGGGCAGAGCGTGTTGGCGCGGATCCCGCGCGGGCCGTAGTCGACAGCGATCGAACGCGCGAGCCCGAGCAGGGCGGCCTTCGACGTCACGTACGCCGCGCCGTCCGTGCCGCTCACGAGCCCCGAGACGCTCGAGACCAGCACGATCGAGCCGCCGCCTCGTTCGACGAGGGCAGGGATCGCGGCGCGCGCGAGCCGGAACTCCCCCGACAGGTTCACGTCGAGCGTCCGCTGCCAGCGCTCGTCGTCGACGTCAGCCGCGGCCCCGCCGAACCCCAGCCCCGCGTTCGCGATCACGACGTCGAGCCCGCCGAAGGCCTCCTTGGCGAGGGCGACCACGGCCTCCGCGTGCGCCGGGTCGGCCGCGTCACCGGGGACGGCACGGCCGCCGATCTCGTCGGCAACGGCCTCGAGCGGTTCGGGTCGGCGACCGGTGACGAGGACCTTGGCTCCCTCGCGCGCGAACAGGCGGGCGGTGGCGGCCCCGATGCCCGTCCCGCCGCCGCTCACGATCGCCACCTTGCCCTCGAGCCGCATCCCGCCCCTTCCGGATGGGGCATAGTCTGCCCCACAGCGCCACAGAGGCGCACGGGGGGCTCTCGTGTCGAACATGCAACCGCTCCGTCGGGAGGAGCATCCGGAGCTCGAGGAGCTGTTCCGGCTCTACGACGAGACGATGTCCTTCGTGCCAAACAGTCTGTTCACGATGGCCCGCCGCCCCGAGATCCTGCGGGCGTTCAGCGAGCTGATCACGCGGATCTGGCGGACAGGGACGGTCCCGGTCGGCCTCAAGCCGCTCGTCGCGATCGTCGCGAGCACCGCGGCGGGCTGCCGATACTGCCAAGCGCACGAGACCGTCGACGCGATGATGCGGGGCGTCGAGGAGGCGAAGATCGCCGCGATCTGGGACTTCGAACGCTCGGCGCTGTTCTCCGAGGCGGAGCGCTCGGCCCTACGCTTCGCGCGCGACGCGAGCGTGATCCCGAACGCCGTCACACCGACCCACTTCGAAGACCTCCGCCGGCACTGGGACGACGGCGAGATCGTCGAGATCCTCGCGGTCGTCGGTCTGTTCGGGTTCCTGAACCGGTGGAACGACTCGATGGCGACGGATCTGGAGGAGATCCCGACGGCGCTCGCGGGACGGACGATCGGCCCCCGCGGCTGGGGGCCGGGCAAGCACGCCGGGACGGCGACGTGACGCTCGGCGAGCAGGTCACCCTCGAGGAGCTGGAGCGCGATCCGTACCCGATCTACGCCCGCCTGCGGGACGAGGAGCCGGTCTCGTGGGTCCCGGCGGTGCAGCTGTGGCTCGTCTCGCGCTACGAGGACGTCCGTACGGTCGACCTGTCGCCCGAGATCTTCACGGCTGCGACCGACCCCTCGACGCTCAACCGGACGATGGGCGTGAACATGCTCGGTTCGGAGGGCCCCGACCAGCAGCGGATCCGGCGCGTCGTCGAGCCCCCGTTCCGGCCGCGCGACGTCGAGGAGCGGACGAGGGGGATGATCCCCGCGCTCGCGAACGAGCTGATCGACACCTTCGAGTCGCGTGGGGGGTGCGACCTCTTCCGCGAGTTCGCCGACCCGATGAGCGTTCGGTCTCTGCGGTTCATGCTCGGCCTCGACGAGGTGGCGTGGGAGGACCTCCTGCGTTGGAACCAGGGGCTGATGCTCGGCCTGGCGAACTTCGAGGGCGACCCCGCGAAGCAGGCGCCGGCCGACGAGGCGAGCTCGGCGCTCAGCGAGGTGATCGAGCGGGTCCTCGACCGCGTGACCGACGAGCCCGGCGGCTCGGTCCTGTCCTGGATGCTCCATCACGATCTCGACGGCGACCGCATGACCCGCGACGAGATCGTGGCCAACACCAAGCTGATGCTGTCCGGGGGCCTGCAGGAGCCGCGCGACCTGATCGCCCTCGTCGTGCACGCGCTCGGCTCGAACCCCGAGCAGCTCGATGAGGTCCGCGCGCACCACGCGCTGATCCGGCCGGCCGTCGAGGAGACGCTCCGGTGGGCGGGACCCGTCGGGACGTCCACCCGTCAGACGACCGAGACGACCGAGCTCGCCGGCACCAAGCTCGAGGGCGGCGCCCTGATCGGCGCGGTGCTCTCGAGCGCGAACCGCGATCCGCGCCGCTTCACCGACCCCGATCGGTTCGACATCCATCGCAAGGAGGGCGCGCACCTCGCGTTCGCCGTCGGCAACCACTTCTGCCTGGGGGCGTGGTTCGGGCGGCACCTCGCGCGGGTCTCGCTCGAGATCCTGCTCGACCGACTGCCGGGTCTACGGCTCGACCCCGAGCATCCGGCGACGCTGTCCGGTTGGGAGTTCCGCGCGCCGGATTCGACTTGGGTTCGGTGGGACGCGGCATGAGCCAACGCACGCCCGCTCGGGCCGAGGTGGTCGGCTCCCTGCTGCGCCCGCCCGCGCTCCGGCGCGCGATCGACGACTTCTACGCCGACGGCCACTCCGCCGTGCTCGCCGCGGAGCGCGCGAAGGACCGGAGCGCGCTGACGGTGTTCGAGAACGACGCGATCCGGGACGCGGTTCGACGGCAGATCGAGCGCGGGCTCGACGTGGTCAGCGATGGCGAATTCCGTCGATGGATGTTCCTGAACTCCTTCTACGACGCCGTCGAGGGCTTCCGCACGGACAACGTCGTCACCTTCCGGAACCCCCATGGCGAGGCCGTCCCGCTGCGCGTGCACGAGATCGTGGATCGCTTGCGCCCCATCGACTCGCCCGCCGCCCGAGAGGCCGCCTTCATGGGGCGGGTGGCGGGGGGCCACCCGTTCAAGATCACCTTTCCCGCACCGTCGATCTTCGGTCACCCGTTCTCGTACAAACCGGGCGTGACCTCGGGCTACGCGTCGCTCGACGAGTTCGTGGCCCACGCGATCGAGATCGAGCGTGCGCTCGTCGCCGACGCGATCGCGGCGGGCGCCCGGTACATCCAGTTCGATTTCCCGATCTACGTCTATGTAACGGACCCCACCTGGATGGAGCGGTTCAGGAGCGCGGGGCACGACGCCGACGGTCTCCTGGGCAAGGCGATCGAGGCGGACAGGGCGATCCTGGAGGGCATCCCGGAGGACGTGACGACCGCGCTGCACATCTGCCGTGGGAACTTCCGCTCGTCGTGGATGTGCGAGGGCTCGCTCGAACCGGTCGCCGAGCGGGTGTTCGGTGAGCTCCCGTACGACGCGTTCCTGGTCGAGTGGGACGACCTCGGACGCGACGGCGGGTTCGAGCCGATCCGCTTCCTGCGGGACGGGTCGACGATGGTGATGGGGATCGTCTCGACGAAGACGCCGGTGCTCGAGGACCAGGATGACCTGGTCCGCAAGATGGAGCAGGCGGCCGGGTTCGTCGGCGGGATGGACCGCCTCGCGATCAGCCCGCAGTGCGGATTCGCGAGCGTGATGGTCGGCAACGAGATCGGCGAGGACACCCAGTGGCAGAAGCTCGATCTCGTCGCCCGCGTCGCCGACCGTCTCTGGGGTTGAGCGCCCGAGGCAGCCGATAGGCTCTCGGCCATGGCCGAGACGGCTCAGGGGAGCTTCGTCCCCGACCGATCCACGCTTGCGGCGTTCGCCCTGTTCGTGACGCTGGCGGGTGGGAACGTCATCGCGGTCCGCTCGGTCTCGTGCGAGGCGTGCGAACTGGATCCGTTCTGGGCCGCCGCTACGCGGTTCCTGCTCGCATCCCTCATCCTCGCCGCGGTCGCCCTCGCGCTGCGGGCGGGGATGCCTCGAGGCCGGGCCCTGCTCGGCGCCGTGCTGTATGGCGTCCTCGGGTTCGGCGCGGCCTTCGCGTTCGCCTACTGGGGACTGCAACGCGTGTCTGCCGGGCTCGGCGCGGTGTTCCTCGCTACCGTGCCACTCCTCACGTTCGCGTTCGCGCTGGCCCATCGGCAGGAGCGCTTCCGGTGGGACGGGCTGATCGGCGGGGTGTTCGCCGTCGCCGGGATGGCGGTCATCTTCGGGGAGGGCCTCGGCGCGGGCGTGCCGTTCGCGTCGCTCGTCTCGCTCCTGGCCGCGGCCGCGTGTTTCGCCGAGACCGGGGTCGTGGTCAAGGCGTTCCCAAGCGTCCACCCGGCGTCGATGAACGCGATCGGGCTGGGCGTGGGCGGGCTGATGCTGCTCGCGTTGACGATCCTCTACGGCGAGGCCCACATCGTGCCCGAGCTCGCGAAGACGTGGGTCGCGCAGGGGTACCTCGTGGTCCTCGGCTCGGTCGTGACCTTCATGCTGTACGTCTACGTGCTTCGCCGGTGGACGGCGAGCGCGGTCTCCTACGAGGGAGTGCTGATCCCCTTGGTGGCGATCGTGCTGGCGTCGTGGCTGCAGGATGAGGAGATCACCTGGGGGTTCGCCGCCGGCTCGGTGTTGGTGTTCATCGGGGTCTACGTGGGGGCGCTCCGTGGGATCGGGGATGAACCGGTCCTGGAGGCCGGCCCGGTACCATCCGACGGATGATCGAGCCCGACGTCCCGCTGCGCCTGGACGCCCCGCGCGAAGAGGTGCTCGAGCACGCGGTCAAGCTCGTCGCCGAGGCCTGGCAGAGCTTCGACCGGTACCGGCCGGAGGAGCCGCCGCTTGACGAACGCGTCCGCCGGCTCCTGCGGGCCGAGCTGCCGACCGCGCCCGGCTCCGCCCATGAGGCGGTCGACGATGCCGCTAGGATCCTCGACGAGTCGATCGCGCAGCCACGGCCCCGGTACTTCGTCGGCGTGGGCTCGAGCGGTCTCGAGATCGGCACGATCGGCGACCTGCTCGCACACACCTACGACATCAACCTGGCGGTCGACGCCCGCGCCGCGACCCTGATCGAGAAGCAGGCGGTCCGATGGGCGGCCGAGTTCATCGACTACGCTCCCGAGGCCGCCGGGGCGTTCACGAGCGGGGGCACGGTCTCGAACACGACCGCGCTGGCCGCCGCGCGCGAACATGCGCTGCCCGGCTCCCGCTACGAGGGTCTCGGTGGCACGCGTGTGGCGATCTACGGCTCGCACGAGGTGCATTACTCGATCACGCGGGCCGTCGAGACGCTCGGCGTGGGCTCGGCGAACCTCCGCGCGATCCCCCTCGGTACCGATCGCGGCCTGATCCCTGAGGCGCTGGCCGAGGCGATCGACCGGGACCTGGCGAACGGCATCACGCCGATCGCGGTGGTCGCGACGGCGGGGACGACCCTCACCGGCGCGATCGACCCCCTCGAGGCGATCGCGGACATCTGTGAGGAGCGAGGGGTGTGGTTCCACGTCGACGGCGCCTACGGGATGCCTGCGGTCGCGGCGCGTCCCGAGCTGTTCCGTGGGTTCGAGCGCGCGAACTCGGTCGCCGTGGATGCCCACAAGTGGCTTTACCTGCCGAAGGCGTGCGGGATCCTGCTGGTGCGGAAGCAGGAGGACCTGGTGGCGTCGTTCGGGCACGAGCAAGGGTACCTGCCCCACCAGCGGCACGAGCTGCACGCGATGGATACCACCTTCGAGTACTCGAGGCCGTTCCGGGCGCTGAAGTTCTGGCTCGCGATGCGTGTGCACGGGGCCGCCGCGTTCGCCGAGGCGATCGAGCGCAACCTGGCGCAGGCGCAGCTCCTGTATCGGACGGTGTCGGCTCGGGACGACTTCGAGGCGCTCGGCCCGCCGAAGCTGTCCATCGTGGCATTCCGCCACGTGCCGGCGGGCGTGCAGGATGTCGGCTCCCACAACCAGCGTCTCGCGCAGGCGATCCAGGCCGACGGGCGCGTGTGGATGTCGAGCGCCCTCATCGACGACGAGGTCTGGCTCCGCCCGTGCTTCGTGAACTTCCGGACCACCGAGGAGGACGTCCTCGACGTCGTCGAGATCGCGGCCGAGATCGGCGGCCGGCTCGCCTCGGGCTGACCCGGCGTTCCCCGTCTACACTTCCCGCGCAACCACCGCAGAGGGAGCTCAACCCGAGATGGCCGAGCCGCTCGTCGGCGTCGTGATGGGATCGGCGTCGGACTGGGACACGATGGGGCACTGCGCCCGCCAGCTGGAGACGTTCGGGGTCCCGTTCGAGACCCGCGTGCTCTCCGCGCACCGGACGCCCCGAGAGCTCGCGACCTGGATCGGGGACGCCGAGGCCAGGGGCGTGGAGGTCTTCATCGCGGCCGCCGGCATGGCGGCGGCCCTTCCCGGCGTCGTGGCCGCGCACACCACGCGCCCCGTCCTCGGGGTCCCGATGGAGACCGGGCTCGTCGGCGGGCTCGACTCGCTGCTCTCGATGGTCCAGATGCCCGGGGGGATCCCGGTCGGTGTGCTCGCCGTGGGCAAGGCCGGCGCCGTGAATGCGGCGATCCTGGCGGCGCAGATCCTGGGGCGGTCACGGCCGGAGTTCGACGCTGCCGTCCGTACGCAGCGCGAAGCCAGGGCGGCGGAGATCCTCAACAACCCCGACCCCTCGAAGGCATAGATGGCCTACCTGACGTGCCCCTGGTGCCTCACCCCGCAGCTGATCGCGGACGAGGCGGCCTAGGACCGCTGCTACACGTGCGCGGCCGAGGTCCGGTTCTTCCGGTGCCCGAACTGCACGCTCGTGCAGACGGTCTCCAAGCAGTGGCGGATGTTCACGTGCGGTCAGTGCAACACGAAGCAGGAGCTCCCGCACCGTTGGGGGTACGACCGGTCCGCGACGGCCGTTCGCGTCGAGGGGACCGGGAAGTCCTGGCCGCCCCCGTAGGGGTCCGGGGCCCTCAGCCCCGGCGACGGTACGCCCACCAGCCGAGGCAGGCGGCGACCAGCCCGAGCGCCATCATCCCGCCGAAGCTCACCATCCCCGGGAGGCGTTCGATCTCGACGATCGGGATCGGCTGGGTTTCCAGCAGGGTCCGCATCTCGCGCGGCGTGAGTCCGGCCGCGCTCGCCCGCAGGACCATCGCGTCCTCCCACACGAACCAGACCATCGAGGCGAACAGCGTCATGCCCAGGCCGGCGACGGTCACGAGGATCGCGAGCGCGGGGTTCAAGATCCCGGGCATCGACCAGCCGCGCTGGAAGCCGTAGAAGAACCAGAGCACGCCGAAGACGGCGAGGACGATCGCCAAGACGGTCCCGGCGGTGCCGACGAACGCGGCATGACCGCGCACGGTGACCTGGACGACGACGGCGTCCGCGACCTCGGTCGCCGGTTGCGTGACCGTGAGATGTGCCCATGGCTCCTTCACGGCCAGGTAAGCGAGGATGCCGGCCGCAGCCGCCGCCATCCCGGCCCAGAGCATCCACAGGTCGGGGCCGAACGTACGCCGGCTCTCGGGCATCGCTCGTCGTGTCTCGATGTTCGAGAGCGGGAAGGTCGCCGGAGGGGCCCAGGCCTGTCTCGCCGGGGCGGAGACGGTCGACGGGGCGAACGTGGTGGCAGGCTCGGTGCGCGGGATCTCGCTCGCGGTCGGCGGTCGAGGCGGAGCGGCCGCCGGTACCGGCCGCGTGGTCGTCGGACCGCTCCACACGCCCGCAGGCGCGGCCTCGAGGGACAGTTCGCCGTCGCTGATGTTGCGCCGGCAGTGCGCGCAGCGGATCACGGAGTCCCGGATCTCTCCGTGGCAATGCGGACAGGTCTTCACCCCAGGAGTTTCGACCCCGCCGGATGGGCCCTTGAGGTTCAACCGGTGGCGTCGCCGCTGGTGCCTGGGGTCCCTGGCCCCCGGAGCTCGTGGAGCCGTCCCTCCGCCGCCGAGTGAGCGGCCGCGCGTGCGGGCTCATGGCCCGTCATCGTCCGCAGGAACACCTCCCGCTCGAGGGTGAGGAGCCGGACGCCCGAGGACGCGGTCACGGTCGCCGTCCTCGGCACGTCCCGGAGCAGGGCGATCTCGCCCACGTACCCGCCCGGGCCGAGCGTGGCCACGTGGCTCCCGCTCGCGGTCACGTCGGCGCGGCCCTCCGCGATCACGTAGACCCGATCGCCGACGTCGCCCTCGCGGATGATCGTGGTCCCCGCCTGGACGTGGAGCGGGACGCAGTTGCGCGCGAGCCGCTCGAGCGCGGCGGGAGGGAGCGGCTCGAACAGCGCTGTTCCTCGTAGGAGCGCGAGGTCGTCCTTCGGCACCCTCGCACCGATATCCACTGATCCTAGGCGTCGACGTCGAGCCAGGCACGCAACCGGGACGAGCACCCCCGCGATCGCGAGGGTCCACTCGGGGCCGAGTGCCGAGACCAACATCGCTGCCGAGAACGCCCCGATGCCCTCGGCGCCCATGTACGCGGACTCCAACACGCCGAGCGAGCGCGTGAGCTTCTGATCGGGGATCAGTCGCTGGAGCATCGTGCGTCCCGTCACGTCGTACAGGACGCCGCCCGCCCCGCTCGCGCCGAACAGGAGCGGGGCGAGGGGCGGTACGAGCCCGGTCGCCGCGACCGGGACCCCGTAGAGGACCGAGCTGGCCCGGAACGCCGGGAACAGTCGCTCGCGGCTCCCGGCGACCACGGCCGTCGCGGCGCCGATGACGCCCCCCACGCCGAGGGCCGCGTTCAGCACACCCACGCCCGTCTGCCCGGTCCCGAGAACGTCGAACGCCAAGACGACGATCAGGGCGTCGATGAAGCCGAGGGACAACGCTCCGAGCCCCAACAGGCTGACGAGGACGCGCGGCCGTGGGTCCGACCACACGTAGCGGAAGCCGGCGCCCATCTCGCGCACGATCGGGGGCCGCTCCAGGTCCGGCTCGGCTGCTGCCGCCTGCGTCCGGATCCCGGCGATCAGGACGGACCCGATCGCGAGTAGGACGCCGAGCGCCACGTACACGAGCCCAGGCCCCGAGACCTCGAGCGCATCTCCGAGCGCGAAGGAGACGGTCGCGACCAGCGGCCCGAGGAGGACACATAGGCTCTCGATCAGCCCGGCCGCCGTGAACGCGGTGGTGAGCTCGGCGGGGTCGCGGGCGATCCACGGCAGGAGCGCCCCGTGGATCGGACGGACGAGGGTCAGGATCCACCCCACCGAGCACGCGGCCGCGTAGACGATCACGGGCGGGGCGTCCAGCAACGAAGCCGTCGCGGCCAGGGCGCACGCGACGCACATCGCGGCCTCCGCGAGCAGGAAGACGCGTTCGCGCCGGAAGCGATCGCCGAGGATCGAACCCAGCGGCGCGATCACGGCTGCCGGGATCAGCTGGAGCAGCGAGATGAGCCCGAGCATCTGCGTGCCGCCGTCGTCGAACGCGAACACCATCAGGGCGATGAAGCTCGCCCACTCGGCTATCCCGAACGCAACGAGCGCGAGCTGCGCGCGGGCGAGGTCGGGGTTGCGGAACGACGAGGCCAGGGCCCGTCCCGACGCGGCGAGATCGCGCGTGATCTCGCCGACCGCGGACGTCGTCTCGACGGGCGGATCCTCGATCGGACGCTCCTCCTCGGGTGGCGGGCTCGGGTTCGGATGGCGGGCACGAGCACGTTACGCCGGATCGGCACGCTTCACCGGTGGCCGGTCGCCCTCGGTAGGCTGTCTCGATGGCCACGGCCGTATGGACCGGCACCCTCTCCTTCGGACTCATCAGCCTGCCCGTCCGCCTGGTTCCCGCCACGCAGCCCAAGGACGTTCGGTTCCACCTGTACGATCGCGAGGGCAGGCGCATCCGGTATCGGCGCGTGGTCGAAGGAGATACGTCGCGGCAAGAGGGCGACCGAGACGCCCCGCTCGCCGAGCCCGAGGACGTCCACACGGCTCCGCCCATCGGAGGCTCCGTCCAGGGCCGCGAGCCCGAGCGCGCCGCTTCCTCGATCGAGGCGCCGGTCGCCTGGGACGACGTCGTCCGGGGCGTGGAGACCGACGAGGGCGAGATCGTGACGGTGCCGCGGGAGGACCTCGAGCGGATCCGCCCCGAGCGCAGCCGGTCGATCGACATCGAGGACTTCGTCGAGCTCGAACGGATCGACCCGGTCTACTTCGACAGGACCTACTACGCGGTGCCGGCGTCGCCCGGATCGATGAAGCCCTACGTCCTGTTCCACCACGCGATGCGCGAGGCGGGCCGGGTCGGGGTCGGCCGGTTCGTCCTTCGGACCAAGCCGCACCTCGTGGCGATCCGCCCGATGGAGCAGGTGCTGGTCGTCGGGACGATGTTCTTCGGTGACGAGGTGCGCGATCCGACCGCCCTCGCGCCGGGCCTGGATGCCGTGGACGTCGACGAGCGAGAGCTCGAGCTCGCGGTATCGCTGATCGAGACGCTGAAGACCGAGTGGGACCCGGCCGCCTATGCCGATACCTACCGCGAAGGGCTCCTGCGGCTGCTGGCCGAGCGAACGCCGACCCGGGAGACGGCCACGGAGCCGAGCCAGACGACCGGCTCCGCCGTCGAGGAGCTCATGGCCGCGCTCCAGGAAAGCGTCGAGGCGGCCAGACGTGATCGGACACGGCGGTCCCGCACGAGGGCCGGCTAACCGACCGCGACGTCGACCAGGATCAGTTCGCTCGTCAAGCTCGCCGCGATCTCGAGGCGCTCCTCGTCGGTGGCCTGCATCGCCGAGCCGGTCTCCATGCGCTCGCCGTTCACGCCGACCTCGCCCTCGATCACGTACAGGTAGGCACCGCGTCCGGGCGCGAGCGGATGCTCGAGCGAGCGCCCGATGCTCAGACGTGACACGAACACGTGCGCTTCCTGGTGCACGAGCACCGCCGCGCCACCGTCGCCGCTGATCGCCCTCAGCAGCGTGTCGGTCCGGTCCTCGGTCGTGAGCACCTTCTGTTCGACGCCCGGCGGCAGCCCGCGTTCGGACGGCATGATCCAGATCTGGATGAACCGCATCGGCTCGGTCGCCGAGGCGTTCTGCTCCGAGTGGTGGGCGCCGCTCCCGAGCGTCATCCGCTGCACCGAACCCGCGGGCAAGGGTCCCGGAGCGCCACCGACGTCGTCCTCATGCCGGAACAGTCCCTCCACCACGTAGGTGAGACCCTCGATGTCGCGGTGCGGATGCATCGGCCAGACCGCGCCCGGGACGAGCCGGTCGTCGTTGAACACCCGCATCGTGCCGAACGACGTGTACTCGGGGTCGACGTAGGTGTCGAACGAGTAGTGCCAGCGTGCCCGGAACCACCCGCCGTCCACGTCGGAGATCTGGTCGTCCGTCCGGATCTTCAGCACCATCGACCTGCGCCTCGATCGGTCACCGAAGGGTCGACGCCATCATCCCTCGTCGACGATCTTGCCCTCGCGTAGAACGAACCCGTCGCGCAGGCCCGTGTTCCCCATACCACACGCCCACATCACCTTGCTGTTCCGACGTGTCCGAGTTACCCGTCCGCTCGACCGGACCATCGGCGGTGTCGGACATGGAGAGCGAACGCCAGGAACTGAACCACCAGCCCTGAACCGCAGTCAAGTGGGGCCATCGGATCGCGTGCGCCGGGGAGGACTCGAACCTCCGACCCGCTGCTTAGAAGGCAGCCGCTCTGTCCGCTGAGCTACCGGCGCTTCTGACCTGCACGTTTGCCTCAGACACCCTCCGCATATAGGCTACTCAGCGGCTGCCAACCCTCAGACTGGCTGCCGGGAAGCGGGTGAGTCTCGATGCAGACCGTGAACACGGGGCAGAGTGTAACCCTCGAGATCTTGGCCCAGGACTGGCAGCGGAGCCTCACGGCCAAGAACATGTCGCCCAAGACCGTCAAGACCTACATGGAGGCCGTGACCGGCCTGGATGCTTACCTTGGTAAGCAGGGGATGCCGCGCTCAGCGGATGCCATCACGCGGGAGCACATCGAGGCATACGTCAACGACCTGCTCGAGCGGTGGACACCCGCCACGGCCAACAACCGCTTCCGGGGCCTCCAGCAGTTCTGGAAATGGTGCGCGGCGGAGGGCGAGGTCCGCAAGTCCCCGATGGCCAACATGAAGCCCCCGAAGCTGCCCGAGACCCTGCCGCCCGTCCTGACCGACGATGAACTAAGCCGACTGCTCGCCGACGCCAAGGGCAACAGCTTCACCCAGCGCCGGGATATGGCCCTGATGCGGGTCCTACTGGACACAGGGGCCCGCGCAGCCGAGGTTATGAACCTGACCGTCGATGACGTGGACCGCGACCTCGGGGAGATCAGGGTCACCGGCAAGGGGAACCGGGAGCGTCGGATCGCCTACGGGCAGTCCACCGGACATGCCATCGACCGATACCTCCGCAGCCGTCAGCAGCACCGCCACCGGGGACTACCGTGGCTCTGGATCGGGGAGCGAGGTCGCATCACGGACTCAGGGCTCCGTCAGATGCTTGAGCGTCGCGGGCGGTCGGCCGGGGTGGAGCGCGTTCATGCCCACCGTTTCCGCCATGCCGCCGCCGATGCCTACCTCAAGCGCGGGGGTTCGGACGTGAACCTCGAGGCGCGGATGGGGTGGCGTTCCCCGACCATGATCCGGCGGTATGCCGCGGCCAACCGTCTGCAACGGGCGAACGATGAGCACCGGAGGCTGGCACCGGGGGAGCGGGTCTGAATCACACGGTTGTAAGCCGTCAGAGGGCACCCGTATACTGGGCCGCACATAGGTACGGGGAGGCGGTCGCCGAGCATAACCACACCGGGGACCGCGAAGCCCCAACGGATCGAATAGTCGAAACCTCCCGACATAGGATGGAGGCCCAGGCGAGGCCCTAAGTGCCTCACTGGGGAGCCCGTTGGGATGACCCCCTGAGTCCGACGCTCGCGTCGGATCGGAGGTTGTCCCATGACACCTGCCGAGCGCGAACAGCGCAGGCTCGCCGCCAACGAGCGGTGGAGCAAGCAAGACCCCGGCCCATTCATGGAGAGGGTTCGGGAAGGTCTGATCCAGAAGTGGCGGCTTCAGGTCATCACTGAAGCCCAGGGCGTGAAGCTCCCCGAGGCCGAGATCGCCCGAAGGATCGACGCCAAGCGACGCGCCCACCAGAACCGGATGACCCTGGCCGCGATGGCTGCCCGCAAGGCGAGGGGGCCTGCCGCATGAGCCCCCCTGAAAAGGCGAAGGGCCGCCGTCAGCGGCCCGCCACCCACCACTCAACCCCAACGTCGACCAGGATAGTCGAGACCAAGTATGCAGGCAAGGTTCGACCGGCCCCTAGGCAACCAGGGATCACGCACTACGGCTGTGGCTGTTGCAGGTGGTCAGCGTGAACCCCAAGACGCAGATCATCGACGGCATCGAATACGAGCTCACCGCGATCGGTGAGGCCGAATCGAACGGACAGGTACCAACACGGCGAACCGGTTGGACGGCGGCCGAACTCCTCGGTGAGGACTTCGCGGATCCACGCTTCGCGGTGGATGGACTACTCCCCGAGGGCCTCGCCTTCATGGCCGGCGCTCCGAAGCTCGGCAAGTCCTGGATGGCGCTCGGTCTCGGGGTCGCCATCGCTTCGGGCGGCAGGGCGTTCGGCACCGTCCCCGTTGTAGGTGGCGATGTCCTGTACCTGGCGCTCGAGGACTCCCCCCGCCGGCTCCAGACCCGACTCCGGACGCTCCTGTGGAACGATCCGCCACCGGAGCGGCTCCACCTGGAGACCGAGTGGCCGCGGCTTGACGAGGGCGGCACGGAGAAGCTCGACGGGTGGCTGATCGAGCACCCCGATGCCCGGGTGGTGCTGATCGACGTGTGGCCCAGGATCCGCCCCCGCTCCACCAAGCGGTCGGCCGACCAATACACCGTTGACTACGACGCCGCCGCGATGCTCCAGGTGCTCGCCACCGTCCACGGCATCGCGATCGTCGTTCTGTACCACACGCGCAAGGCGGAGGCCGAGGATTTCGTCGAGACCGTGCAAGGGACGCTCGGCACGGCCGGGGCAGCGGATACGGTGATCGTCGTCAAGCGCAGCCGGGGCCAGGCCGACGCCGCCCTCCACGTTACCGGGCGTGACGTCGAGGAACGCGAGCTCGCCCTGCGGTTCGCCCCCGAGGCTGGCACCTGGGCGCTGCTCGGAGACGCATCCGAATACACGCTCGGAGAGACGCGCAAGGAGATCCTCGACGCCGTTCGGGCACATGGTCAACTCACGCCGAAGCAGACGGCGGAGCTGACCTCGGTGAACTACGAGAACGCCAAGAAGACCATGCAGCGGATGTTCGACGACGGTCAGCTGGCCGCAGCCGGGGGACGGTACTCCGTCATAACCCCTGTCTCCGGCGTCCCTTTGTCCCCCGAAATGAGGGACACCCACCGCTCCGAAGGGACAGGCTCCCAGGCACAAAGGGACATAGGGGACATAAGAGAAGAGTCAGAGAACTCTCTTGGTCCGGGCTCGGATGGCTGCCCCGAGTGCGGCTCGCTGTGGGTCTTCGGCCATGCCGGGGACTGCTCGAGGAGGGCGGGTAGGTGACCCCGTGTCCCCATCCCGGCCTGCAAGTCGGTGGCCGCTGCTACTTCTGCCTGAAGCAGGCAGCCACGAACGGCCACCGATCCAAGCTCTCGGCCGAGGCGTTGGCGTTCGTGGGGTTCGGGCCCGAGCTCGAGCACGACGATCGTGCCTGGGTTCCGGCCGCCGCATCTGCGTACATCGAAGAGAAGCAGCTCGAGCTCGCAGCCCTGTTGGACACGATGCCTGGCTGGTACTCGCTCGCTCGCCGGATCCTCGAGGACGACGACCGATCATGATCGAGCCGGTTTCTTCCCAACTCGCCGCGAGAGTGCCAGTCAGATCACTCCGGGAGAAAAATCCCGCCCAGAACGCCCCCGCTGTGACCAGGAGGAGCCAAGGCATGCCTAGAAGACGCTGCATCGAGAACGGGTGCCGGGAGTACGCCATCGAAGGTACGTCCCGCTGCCGAGCTCACTCCCGGAGACGGGCGTGCATGTGCGGGGCCGTCGATTGTAAGCGCCACGGCGGATCGCGATCCGGCTGGGCCACGAACCCGCCGCCGGCCAACCGCTACGCCTACCGCTCCGGGTGGTCCTCGACGGCCAAGCAGGTGCTCCTGCGCGACGGCTACCAGTGCCAGCTCCGCTACCCCGTCATCTGCATCGGCAAGGCCACCGAATGCGATCACATCATCCAACCCGCGGTCGGCGGCACCGATGCTCTTGAGAATCTGCGCGCAGTTTGCCGGCCATGTCATGCCCGCCGTACAGGCCGCCAGGGTGCGTTGGCCGCTAATAGGAACAGGAGGAAGAAGCGATGAAGATCTTCACCCGCAGTAAGGGACCCGATAAGGCGTTCAGCCACAGCGACGACTGCAAGATCCTGAAGGCCGACCCCGGCACCAAGATCGAGTGGTCCGAGATCGAGTCCGGGTACTGGGAGGCTGTTTGCGTCTGCGGCAAGGAGTACTACCGCGATCCCACCGCCCCCGGGGTTCGGCAGGATCCGCTCGACCCGAAGACCGCTCGCCACGCGGGGCAATGCGAGTTCAACGGCGTGACCGATCCGGCCATGCTTCGGGCGGTGCTGAGGGTCACACCCAAGGACGGCTACTCCTGGGTCGAGTGCAATGCATGCGACATCGGCTGGCAGGTCCCGCATTTCGCCGAGAGCGTCGGCTGACGTCGATCCCCCTGCCCTGCCGTGCGGCGCTGGCTCCCGTGGCGCGGCGGCGGGATGGACTGCTCGGGCTCGCGGCTGATCTACGTCACGCAGGAGCCATCGTCCGAGCGTCTCAGCGCGTCCGACTGATTCGATCGCTCTGCCCTCAACTTCGGCAGCGGTCTGCAGGGCATGGCCGATCGACTGGAGTCGCTGGGCGGATCCCTCGATGTCACATCGACTCCCGGCGGCGGCACGACCGTCGTCGGCTCCCTCCCGGCGCAGGACTCGGCACTGGCATGACCGTGAGTCGGGGAGCGGCCCGACACTTAGGCGAAGCGTCCGTGCAACTCGCTCGCGGGTCGAAGAAGCCATCTCGCGGCCTGGCGTGTGCGTGCCGGTGGTCGGGCCCACTCGGTGGGCGCACAAGGAACCTTTGCCCGCCTCCTCTTCACCGCCCTATCCCATCTGTGCTTGAGGCGGTCACTTCACTCCGGCACTCGAGATCTACATGCAGCGCCTCCGTAGGTTGTGCGCGCTACAGAGCTATCGGCTGATTTGGGACAGCC
>JBAVEY010000030.1:0-3456 GCA_049587975.1 Actinomycetota bacterium
GCCCGAGCCGCTTCGAGCGCCGACGCGGCGGCTTCGAGCGCGGCAAGCGCGGCTGCCTCGTCGATCTCGGGGAAGCCCTCGAGCTGAGTCCCGGCCCGCGCAAGCTCGGCCGTGCGCTCCACGAGGCCGGCGCCGAGGCGGAGCCGGTCCTCGATCCCCGCGAGCCCCGCGAGCTCCTCTTCGATCACGGGGAGCTCGGCGACCGCGTCGGTCATCCGTTGCACCCGCTCGAGGAGGGCGTCGAGCAGCTCGACCGCGTGGGCTCGCTGCTCGGTCTTCGCGCGGAGCTCAACCGAGAGCGTCTCGATCCGTTGGCGGACGGCGTCGGACTCGGCGAACGCGCGCGTCGCCGCCTTCTCGACGGCGATCGCATCCTTCAGCTCGGCGGCCGAGGCTTTCGCGAGCCGTGTGGCGTCGACGGTGGCGTCCTTCGCATCTTTCAGCTCGGCCTCGAGCGCGGCGAGGTCCGGCACGGCGCCCGTGAGCTGCTCCGCGCTCTCCCTGCTCGCCCTCGCATCCCGCCGCGACGCGTTGCGCGCGTCCTCGACCGGCCGGATCCCGAGCAGACGGAGCGCCATCTCCTTGCGCTTGCCCGGCGTCACGTCGGAGAACGCGTCGAGCTGCTTCTGTTCGGCGTAGACCGATGCGCGGAAGACCTGGAGGTCCATGTGGAGGAGTCCGCGGATCTCCGCGTCCACCTCGGTGGTTCCGGACGCGAGCGTCATGCCGCCCCCGAGCAGTTCCGCCTCCGGTGTGTGGCCCTTGCCCCTGATCGTCCTGCGGACCTCGTAGGGCTGGCCCGCATGCTCGAACACGAGCCGGACCTCACAGTCGGTGAGGATCCCGTGGGTCCGGATCTCCTGTTTCTTGGTGCGGGCGGCGTCGACGCCGTAGCAGGCGAACGCGATGCTCTCCATCAGCGTGGACTTGCCCGCGCCGTTCACGCCGAAGATCCCGATCACCCGCGCGGGGATCTCGAGATCGACCTCCTCGAAGATGCGGTAGTTGCGCAGGGAGAGCTCGAGCACCCTCATGCGGTCTCCCCGCGGGCATCGTCGAGGAAGCGGGCGCCGAGCGCGAGCACACGCTCGCGATCGAGGCCGGCCAGATCCTGCAGCTCGACGTACGCCGCCCACTCCTGCTCGAGGGAACCGACCGTGGGACCGCCCTGGACGGCCATCGTGTCGGCCCCCATGTCCGGCTCGACCTGCACCCAGAGAGCACCGGGAACGGCCTCCTGGAACTGCTCCATCGAGACCTGCCGGAACGACGCGGGATCGACCTCGTTCAGGTAGACGCGGACCACGGCACCCTCGGGCGTGCCCTTGGAGGCGCGCTCCACCGCGTCGACGAGCTCGCCGGCCGACAGGCCCGCGGCCGTGACCGAAACCGTCGCGAGCGGGCGCTCATGCGGGTTCTCGACGTGTTCGAGCGCGCCGGCGTCCGTGTCGACCACGACGAGCCCCTTGGCCGTCTCGGGGGAGTCCGCGAACGAGAAGGTGTCGGTCGAGCCCGCGTACCAGGTGCGCCGGGAAACCTTCTGCACGGCGTGGTAGTGCCCGAGGACCACGAGATCGAACGCGCGGTCGAACGCCGACTCCTCCACCTCGAGCTCGTTGATATCGCGGTACGCACGAGAGGGCAGCGACGTGAGCGCGACGTGCGCGATCAGCAGGTTCATCCCGTCCGCTCGCACGCCGCCCGCGGCCAGCTTCAGCTGCTCGCGGAGGTCATCCACGGCGAGCGTCTGCGGCACAGCGTGGACGGCGATCCCCGCGATCTCGGCGCGGATCGCCTCCATCCGCCACGCGAACGCGACGTTCGGGAAGACGCGTTCGAGCGCGTCGTACGGCGAGCCGGTCCCCCGGACCCGCGGGGTGTCATGGTTGCCACTGATCGCCACCCCGGAGAGGCCGGCATCGGCGAGCTGCTGCAGGCCGGCCAGGACGTGGGCGAACGTCCGGTACGTCGGACGCGCGTGGTCGAACACGTCGCCGAGCCACACGAACCCGTCGGGTTGCTGCCGGATCGTCTCCTCGATCGCCCACGAGAACGACCGCAGGAAGTCCTCCTCGCGCAGGTTGCGACCCTGGTCGTCGCGCAGGTGCGCGAGGTGCGAACGCCCGAGGTGCGCGTCGCCGAGCGCGACGAGCCGCGCCATCTACTCGGCGAACCCCTTCGAGGCACCCGGTGGCCGGGGCCGCAGCGGCGAGGGCCCGCTCACCGACTTCAAGTAGTCCTCGTACAGGTAGATCTGCGCCGGGAGCGCGAACGGGGCCTCGAGGTTGGTCACGATCGCCTCGCCCGGCATCAGCGTCTGGATCTCCGGACCGAGGTCGGAGATGTCCTGCTTCGAGCTCCCACGCAGGATGTTCCGGTCCTTCTCGTCGGCGAGGCCGAGGATGAAGAAGGTGTTGAACTGCGACAGCAGCTCGTCGTCGATCAGCTTGGGCTGCTGCGACACCGCGCACAGCCCCACCTTGAACTTCCGACCCTCCCGGGCCAGGCGCGGGAAGACGTTCTCGTCGGAGCGCGCGACCCGAGACAGCACGCGCTGCGCCTCCTCGAGGGCCACCAGCGTGGGCGGCAGCGCCGCGAACCGATCACGGTCCTCCAGGTACAGGGTCGCGTACGCGTCGAGCACGGTGCGCGTGATCACCGAGGCGACGAGGATCTCCTCCATCGAGGACAGCCCGCTCGTGTCGACGAGGACGCTGAACCCGTCCATCAGCTCGTCGACGATCCGGGCGGACAGGGACGGCTGCGAGGGGTCGCGCGAGATGCAGGGCATGTCCAGGATGCGTTGAGCCCGTCGCTGGATCACCTGCATCGTGCTGGTGGCCACGCCCAGATCCTCGGCGAGCGAGGCGACGTCCGGCTCCTCCCCCACCCGGACGATCCATTCCTCGTGGAAGTACCGGATCAGCCGGTAGATCGCATCCTCCTGGGCGTGGCTCCACTCGTACGCGGTCTGCAGGTCGCCCTGGGTGAGCTCGGCGAGCGACAGACGCAGCGCGGTCGCGCCGGCCCCCGCGGCGCGGGTCGCGTAGACGCGGAGCCGGTCGGAGGCCCAGGGATGGGCACGGAGCCCCCTGCGGGTGCCGCTCCCGCCCTCGAGGTACTCGCCATGCGGGTCGAACAGCAGG
The DNA here is from genome assembly GCA_049587975.1 of Actinomycetota bacterium. Classification (GTDB taxonomy): domain Bacteria; phylum Actinomycetota; class UBA4738; order UBA4738; family HRBIN12; genus DASSJM01. The sequence goes on from JBAVEY010000030.1 coordinate 3,147, forward strand.
CAGGCGTATCGCCCCTGCGACGCGAGGATCTGACCCGCGAGCACCTTCATGAGGTTCGACTTGCCCATGCCGGTCGTCGCGAAGACCCCGACGTGCGACGTGAGCGTGTCGCCCTGGACGCCGATCTCGAGGTCGATCGTGTCCTCGCCCGACCGCAACAGACCGACGCACACGTCGCCCATCCGCTCGCGCAGGAAGTCGAAGTCCTCGGCGGTCGGGGCGGTGACCCGCGCGAACTGCGCAGGCAGGGACTTGGGCTTGCGGAACGCGCCCGCGGCGTCGATGTACCCGAGCGGCTGACAGGTCGCGA
>JBAVEY010000031.1:0-6730 GCA_049587975.1 Actinomycetota bacterium
GGGGCGACGGTGGAGGGGATCGAGCGCCTGGTCGAGGAGATCGTGTCCGAGTTCATGCTGCAGAAGGTCTCCGCCGCCGCCGTGCGCCGGGTGCGCGAGCACCGGGCGGCGGGCCACCGGACGATGATGATCACGGCGGCGGCCGAGCCGTTCGTCCAGCCGCTGGCGCCGCTGTTCGACGAGGTGATCGCGGCGCGGCTGGAGGTGCGGGACGGCGGGTACACGGGGTACCTGGCCGAGCCGCCGCTGGTGGGCGAGGCCCGCGGTGCGTGGGTCCGCCGGTACGCCGAGCTCGAGGGCGCCGACCTGAAGTCGTCCTACGCGTACGCCGACTCGCATTCGGACCTCGCGCTGCTGCGAGCGGTGGGCAACCCGGTCGCGGTCTCGCCCGACGCCGCGCTGCTCCGGGTGGCCAAGCGCCGCCGCTGGCCGATCGAGGAGTGGCAGATGGCCGGCGGCATGCCCCGGGTGCGCTTCCCGAAACCGGCGGTGCGCTGATGGGTAGGGGATGGCCGGCCGCGCAGTCGAATGGACCCGACCGTGGGCCCTCGCGCGAGCCCAACCTTAGGCCCTCGCTCGAGCGCACCCGTCAGGGTGCTGACAGACAGAACCCTGACGCCGCGACCCTCCGATCCGTCCCCTCCGTCAGGGTTCTGACAGACAGAACCCTGACGCCGACCCGGAACCGAACCCACCTCCTCTCCCGACCCGCCCCCCCGACGCCATGACCACCCAAGCCGTCGAGCTCTTCCGGTCGGTCCCGCGCTACCTGACCGCGCGCGCCGTCGGCGACCGCCTCCCCGGCCTGCTCTCGGGTCCGCTCGCGCCGATGCGCTTCGTGAACCGCAAGGACGTGGTCCCGCTCGGCCCGGGCTGGGGACGCGTCCGGCCGCTCCTGTCCGGCATCTGCGGCTCCGACCTGGCCACGATCGGCGGCAAGTCCTCCTTCTACTTCTCGCCGCTGGTCTCGCTCCCGTTCGTCCCCGGCCACGAGGTGGTCGGCGAGCTCCTCGACGACGTCGACGACCTCCCCCAGGGGACCCGCATCGCGCTCGAGCCCGTCCTGGCCTGCCTCGCGCGCGGCCTCGATCCCTGCCCGAACTGCGCCGCCGGCCTCACCGGGCGCTGCGACCGCGTCACCACCGGCCACGTGAGCGCGGGCCTGCAGACCGGGTACTGCGCCGACACCGGCGGCGGCTGGAGCAAGATGTTCGTCGCGCACCGCTCGCAGCTGCACCCGATCCCCGACGACCTGTCCGAACGCAAGGCGGTCCTGATCGAACCCCTGAGCTGCGCCGTCCACACGGCGCTCCGCGCCAAGCTGGAGCCGAACGCCAACGTGGTCGTGATCGGCGCGGGCACGGTCGGCATCCTCACGCTCCTCGCCATCAAGGAGCTCACCGAGGCGGGTCACGTCGCCGTCGTGGCCAAGCACGCGCGGCAGAGGGAGTGGGCGGGCGCGTTCGGCGCGAGCGAGATCGTCGAGCCGAAGGAGGCAACCAACGCCGTCCGCCGCGCGACCAAGGCGATGAAGCTCAAGCCCGAGCGCGGCGCCCCGTTCCTGCTCGGCGGCGCCGACGTCGCGATCGACTGCGTCGGCTCACGCTCGAGCCTGAACCTCGCGCTCCGGATCACCCGCGCGGGCGGCCGCGTCGTCGTGAGCGGCATCCCCACCGAGGGCGCCGACCTCACGCCGCTCTGGTTCCGCGAGCTCGAGCTCGTGGGCGCCTACACGGGCGGGTACGAGACGACCGCCACGGCGGCGGCCAAGCCGACCGGCAAGGCCAAGACCATCCCCAAGCGCCACAGCTTCGAGATCGCGACGCAGATCGCCCAGGAGAACCCGATCGACGGGATCGTGGGCGCGACCTACCCGCTCCGGCGCTGGCGCGAGGCCATCGACCACGCGCTCGGCGCCGGCAAGCTGGGCACGCTGAAGGTCGCGTTCGACCCGAGGCTCGACTGAGACCGACCAAGGCAGACACGGAGGAGACGCACACATGGCACGACCGGGTTTCGTCCTCGAGGTCGACGAACGGACGCCGCCGCTCCTGGTTCACCAGGGCGAGGGGTTCCGGCTGCAGAAGTTCCCGCTCGGCGCGCGGGTGATCTACCCGCCCGACTCGCTGCCCAAGCTGCGGGGGCTCCGCAACCACATCCGTCACGCGCTCGACAACCCGCTCGGCTCCGAACCGCTCCGCGAGCTCCTCACCCCCGGCATGAAGCTCACGATCGCGATCGACGACATCTCGATCCCGCTCCCGCCGATGCGGAGCCCCGACATCCGACAGCTCGTGCTCGAGGAGGTGATCGAGCTCGCGGCCCGCCGAGGGGTCGAGGACGTCAAGCTGTACTTGGCGAACTCGTTGCACCGCAGGATGACCGCGGACGAGATCAAGCACGCGGTCGGCGAGCGCGTCTTCCGCTCCTTCTACCCGAAGGACCTGAAGAACCACGACGCCGAGGACCCGAACAACCTCGTGTACGTCGGCAAGACGGACAAGGGCGAGGAGGTCGAGCTCAACAAGCGGGCGATGGAGTCCGACCTGCTGGTCTACGTGAACATCAACCTGGTCGCGATGGACGGCGGCCACAAGTCGGTGCCGGTCGGCCTCGCGAGCTACCGCAGCGTCAAGCACCACCACAACGTGCACACGATGCTGCACTCGAAGTCGTACATGGACCCGCGCCCGGGCAGGAGCGCGATCCACGACTCGTGCAAGCGGATGGGTGACCTGCTCAAGGCCAGCGGCCTGAAGGTCTTCACGATCGAGACGACGATGAACAACGACACGTTCCCCGACCCGTTCGGCTTCATGAACAAGCGAGAGTGGGAGTGGTCGCTGCTCGAGCAGGGGACCTACCTGGCCGCCAAGAAGGCCAACGACCTCGGGCCCTCGGCCGCCAAGCATCAGATCTGGACGCGCATCAAGTCGCCCTACGGCGTGACCGGGATCCACGCGGGCGAGACCGAGGCGGTGCACGAGCAGACCCTCGCGACCCTGCACCGTCAGCAGTTGGTCGAGGTGAACGGGCAGACCGACATCATGGTGGTCGGCCTGCCGTACGTCGGCCCCTACAACGTGAACTCGATCATGAACCCGATCCTGGTCCACTGCCTGGGGCTCGGCTACCTGTTCAACATGTACCGGAACAAGCCGGTCGTGCGGCCCGGCGGGGCGATGATCATGTTCCACCCGGTGCCGAACGAGTTCCACCAGGTCCACCACCCCTCCTACGTGGACTTCTTCGAGGAGGTCCTGGCCGAGACCACGGATCCCTCCACGATCGAGTCCAAGTACGAGGAGCGCTACGCGACCGACCCCTGGTACATCCACCTGTACCGCAAGAGCTACGCGTACCACGGCGTGCACCCCTTCTACATGTGGTACTGGGGCGCGCACGCGCTCGACTACCTGGGCGACGTGATCGTCGTGGGCGGCGATCCGAAGACGTGCGAGCGCCTCGGCTACCGGGCGGCGTCGAGCTTCCGGGACGCGCTCGAGATGGCCGGCGAGACCGTCGGGCGGTCGCCCTCGATCACGTACTTCCACGTGCCGCCGCTCGCGATCGCGGACGTGAGGTGATCGGGATGGCTCGCAAGGGGTTCGCGCGCGAGATCGGGGACGTCGCGAAGGGCTGGCGCTGGGGGCGCCGCACGATGACGCCGCGCTCGGCGCTCGACTCCACGCCGCCGCCGAAGATCTGGACCTACCCGACCGATTGGGCGCGCACCGAGGCCGGCCGCGTCGCCCGCGACATCATCCTGGACGCCGCGCTGAAGCCGATCATCTGGAACGAGACCACGCCCGAGGTGTTCGGCCTGGACAACCTCGAGGGCGTGAAGGGCCCGGTGATGTTCATCTCGAACCACTCGAGTCACCTCGACGCCTCGATCATCCTGACGACGCTCCCGCACACGTGGCGCGAGAAGACGGCGACCGCAGCGGCCAAGGACTACTTCTTCGACGTGTGGTGGCGCTCGGCGTTCACGGCGCTCGTGTACGCGGGGTTCCCGGTCGAGCGCGGCGCGGGGGAGAAAGCGACGAACAAGGCCAAGGAGCTGATCCGCGACGGCTGGAACATCATCGTGTTCCCCGAGGGCACGCGCTCGACCGATGGGTGGCTGCAGCGGTTCCGGCACGGGACCTCGCGGCTCGCGCTCGACATGAGCATGCCGGTCGTGCCGATCGCGATCGTGGGTGCGTACTCGGCGATGCCGAAGGGGCGCTCGTGGCCGCGGAAGGGGCGGCCGCCGATCCGCGTCCGGTACGGCCGGCCGATCTATCCGCGCGAGGGCGAGACGCACCAGCAGCTCTCGCTGCGGATGCAGCAGGGTGTGGCCGAGCTGTTCGACGAGGACCGCACGTCCTGGTGGGATGCGGCCCGGCGCGCGGCGAGGGACGAGACGCCGAGCCTCGCCGGGCCGGTCGGTCCCGGGTGGCTCCGGACGTGGGAGGGCTCGCGCCCGATCCGACGCAGCGGCAAGCCTCCGACCTGGAAGTGATCGGGTGACCCGGACGGGCGGCGAGGTCCGCCGGCACGCGCTGATCGAGGAGGCGATCCGGGCGTTCGGCCGCGAAGGCTATTCGGGGGCGAGCCTGGATCAGATCGCGACCGCGGTGGGGATCCGCAAGCAGACGCTCCTGTACTACTTCCCGACCAAGGACGCGCTCCTCGAGGCCTGCCTGCAGGCCGCCGGCCAGCGCGTAGCCGAGGAGATCGCGGCGGCGCTCGAGGGCAAGGAGACGTACTGGGACCGCGCCGAGGCCGTGATCCACGCGGTCTTCGGCCTCGCCGAGGAGTGGCCCGAGTTCCCGATGTTCGTTCGGGAGGCCGGGCGCCTGGGCGCCGAGGGCTTCGAGCGCTTCGCGAGCGTGATCGACCCTCTCCGCAAGCGCGCGGTCGACTTCCTGCAGGCCGGGATGGACGCGGGCGAGATCCGGGAGCAGGATCCGGCCCTGCTGCTGTTCATGCTCTACACGGCGGTCGTGGGCTCGCTCACCGAGGCGAGCGTGCTGAATGCCGTCGTGGGGAAGGACAAGAGCCGGGCATCGCTCCGGCGTCGCGAGCGCGAGGTGGTGGCGTTCGTCCGAAGCGCGCTCCAGCCCGCCTAGGAGCTGCGCCTCCATCTGGACCTACGTACGCTTGGTGCGTCTGGCGGCGGCCTCGGCGAGACGCGTGCGGACCACCTTCTTCACGAGTCCCGTCGGGAGCGGCGCGCCGTACTCGAACCTGATCGTCCCCTTGCCGGTCACGCGCGGGCCGAGCTCGTCGCGGTGGGCGTCGATCGCCCGTCCGCTCATCGGAAAGAGGCTGTAGTGGTCGTTGAACGCCGCGTAGCAGACGAATCCCTTCCCGCCGAGCAGGAACCCCGGCATGCTGTAGGTGATCCCTTCCTCGGCCTCGGGTGCCGCGGCGGCGATCGTCTGGCGCAGCTTCTGAAGAGGAGACCGCTGTTCGGCCGGCAGCGACGTGAAGTACGCCTCGACGCTCTTCGGCTTCTTCATCATCCGCCTCAGCCGTTCCGTGGCCCAGACATCATGGAGACCGGACACGCGCGAGGCAAACCGGTCATCGCGGTGTGACGGCGCCCGCATCGCTGCTATACATCCCGGGTGCCCACCTACGTCGCCCTCCTGCGCGGGATCAACGTCGGGGGCAAGAACCCGATCAGGATGCCCGCGCTCAAGGCGTGCTTCGAGGCGAACGGATTCGAGGACGTCGCCACCTACATCCAGAGTGGCAACGTGCTCTTCGCCGCGCCCTCGACGCCGACGGCGGACCTGACTCCGCGCATCGAAGCGATGCTCGCCGCCGCGTTCGACTACGAGCCGACCGTGGTGGTACGGAACCGGAGGCAGATGCGCGCCGTCGTCGATCGGGCGCCGAAGGGGTTCGGCGCAGAGCCCGCCAGGTACCGATACGACGTCATCTTCCTGAAGGAGCCGCTCACGGCCGGGGTCGCCATGAAGAACGTGCCGACCAAGCCGGGCGTCGACGAGGCCAACTCCGGGACCGGTGTCCTCTACTTCTCGAGGCTCACCGCGAAGGCCGCGCAGAGCCGGCTGAGCAAGATCGTCTCGTCGCCGATCTATCCGAGCCTGACGATCCGGAACTGGAACACCACGACCAAGCTGCTCTCGATGATGGAGCGGTCGGCAGGGTGATCGCGTGGGCCGTGGCCAGGGGGCCTCTGAGAGCGGTTCATGACACGTCAACATGGGTTGACATCTTCGCCGCGTCAACGTAGATTGACGCCCATGACCGACGCCACCAGGCTGGCCGAGGCGGCCGGGAGCCGCGACCCGAGGGTGGGGCTCCGCGCGGTCGCGGCGCTCCGGCGCCTCGTCGAGCAGATCGAGGCGCTCCAGGTCGCGCGCGCCCGGGACCTGGGCTGGTCGTGGCAGGAGATCGCCGGCGAGCTCGACGTGAGCAAGCAGGCCGTCCACAAGAAGCACGCCGATCGCCGGCTTCGGCGGAGGGGGAACTGACGTGTTCGAGCGCTTCACGGACGACGCCCGCCGAGCGTTGGAGGTCGCGCACACGGAGTCTCGAGCCTTGCGACACACCCACCTCGGGACCGAGCATCTCCTGCTGGGGCTGGCGAGCGTGGACGGGAGCGCCTCGGCGCGGATCCTGCGGGGCTTCGGGCTCGACGCGGCGGGAATGCGCGCGTCGGTCCTCCGCGTCGTCGGCGGCCGGGACGAGAGGCTCCTCGGGCTGGACG